>JAMCVT010000028.1 GCA_023475565.1 Actinomycetota bacterium | reverse complement strand
TGACTGTCAACGCTTAATGCAAGGAATTACTTCCTTACATCCATGACTCGCTACCGGTGGCTTGGTTAAGCCTTACCGGACGGGAGTTCCACCCGCTAAATCACACGACCTTGCCCGGTCGCACCTGGATTCTGACTCCTGTATTCCGACCACATAGAATTTCAGTATAAGCGTATTTTAGATAGAGTTTTTTACTGCAGTCTGCGATAAAAGAGGGATACCCCTTTCTCATCAATATATTCCTCTATCCTTCCCTCGTCGGCCAGGTAATCCAGGTGCGCCACCACCTCTATTACCGCAAGTATAATGTCAAGATCCTTTACATTGGGGTAATAGACTCTGGACAGGCTGCAGGGGTCAGCCGCGTTTTCCCTGCCCATTGGGACAATACTGTATATTTCATCCAGTCTGACCTTATGAAAATCTATCCTGGACCTGGCCAGGGCCGCCGGCCCGGACACCGGATCCCCGTGTCCGGGCAGACACAGTGATGGATTTATAGCTCCCACAAGCTCCATGCTTTTCAGCATGTGAGCCAGGCTCCTGCACCGCAGGTTTTTCTCCCGGGGGTCATATTCTATCAGTGCGATGGCGGTGATCTCAGGAAGAAGCAGGTCCCCTGAAAAGAGCACCCCCATTTCTTCCCAAAAAAGGCTGGTATGGCCTCCGCTGTGCCCCGGTGTGTGCAGCAGGCGAATCTCAAAATTATCAAAACCCAGCAGGCAGTCGCCTGAATATGTCTTGATTTTGTCTATGGGGTGGGTAAAAGGCACATCGCCCCGGTACAGCCCGTCCATATCCAGGGTTTCCCCGCTAATACCGGTAGTAAGCATGATCCTGCGTTTATTCTCTATGTAGCCGGGGGTAAGCTCCAGCTTTTCCACCTCCCTGTCCCTCACCAGCACCTCGGCCCCGGTTTCCCTCTGTATTTTACCGGCCATGCCGTAGTGGTCGGCGTGCCCATGGGTAATAACTATCCTTTTAATATCTTTTAATTCCACCCCTGATTCTTTAAGGAACCTGTACAGTAAATCCTCCGAAGGCTGGTAGCAAGGCCCCGGATCTATTATTGTAAGGGGGTCTGAGATAATCAGGTAAGAATTGATATCACCCACCGGGAAAGGAGTCGGAAGAGGTATTCTTTTAATTGGAAGCTCACTCAGCATAATGCACCTCGGAACTAATCTTTTCTTATAATATGATATATTTAAAAAGCCCGGAAGTCAAAGCAAAACCGGCGCTTCGCATATAAGCCCCCGCCGTAAACGGCGGGGGCTTATACTATGTAAATAACTGCCTCGTGGCGGAATACCTCTTCTACCGTAAAAAAGTCGGCACAACTGCATCAATAAGACCAATGACAAAAGCCGCTATAAGAGCGCCGATGATACTGACGCTGAGCAGCCCCGGAACAATGAATTGGGCAAGGTAAATAACTACGGCGGCGGTGATAAATCCCACCAGTCCCCTGCTCTGCGGAGATATCCGATCGCCCAGCAGCGCCTCGGCGATATAGCCCAGTATAGCAATAATCGCTGCCACAACCAGTGCGCCTACAAACCCCCCTTTTACGGCAAAGCCGGGGGAGAGCCAGCTTACCACTATCAGCACCAGCGCGGAAACGACGAACCTGATAATAGCTTTTACCCAGTTCACAATAATTCACCTCCCTCTTTCTTTAGATTCTTTATTATCATTAACTTAAATAATCAAACCTATACAGGCATTACTTGCATTTTTGTTTTCGCCGTGGTAAAATTGTGGCTGTTGGGAGGTGAGAAAGTTGCCGAATATCAAATCAGCCGAAAAAAGAGTTGATATAATCCGCAAAAGAACCCTGCGTAATACAAGTCTCAAGTCCAACCTGAGAACCGCCGTAAAAAAGTTTGACGAATCGCTTAACAGGGGATCGGCGGAAGAATCCAGCACCAAGCTGCGCCAGGCACTGGTTGCCGTCGACAAGGCTGTGACAAAGGGCATATTACATAAAAACACAGCAGCCCGAAAAAAATCTCGCCTTACCAAGAGATTAAACAACCAGAACACCCAGAGCTGAAGAAATCCCACCCATCGAAAGAGGGTGGTTTTCCTTTTTATACCGGGATATAATTTATATGTGGGAACAATTTTAGAAGGGGCCCTGGACACTATAGGGGTGTTAGGAGAAAAAAGGTGCGCTACTTCATTGACCTGGTAAAAGACCTTAAAGAGGGCAGGTTTTACCCGGTTTACCTTTTATACGGGCCGGAAAGCTACCTGCGCAGGGAAGCTGTAAAAAGAATAAGAGAATGCCTGCTGCCCGGAGGAGCTGACGATTTCAATTTTATAACCATTGACGGAGAGGAAAAACACACTTCTGAAATACTGTCCCTGGCCGCCATGTCACCGCTTTTTGCCGGGAAAAGGCTGGTGGTGGTCAGTAATGCCCGGCATTTCTCCCGTAAAAAAGGTTCTCCCGACAGCCCGGGTGAAGAGGAGGCAGACGCTCCAAAGGGAGATGAAGCCCGTCTCATCAAATACCTGGCCGGCCCCTCTCCAGACACCTGCATAGTTTTTGACGCCGGGGAAGCCGTTGACAAGAGGAAAAAAGTATACCGGGAGATCTCCAGGGTGGGCAGGGCCATTGAATTTACACTTTTAAAAAATGAAGATCTGTCTGCCTGGCTGGATAAACAGGCAAGAAGGGCAGGAAAATCACTGGCTCCAGGAACGGCAGCCGGGATAATAGACCGGGCGGGCAACACAATGCAGGCACTTTCGATGGAGATAAACAAGCTCATCTGCTATGTTGGGGAAAATAAGGTTATCTCCCAAAAGGATGTGGCGGCAGTAACTCCTCCGAACCCTGAGGAAGATATATTCGCGGTGGTGGACGCCCTCGGCGGGCGAAATGCGGCCAGGGCCATAGCCGGAATTAACAGGCTGGTCATGCAAAAACATCCGCCCCCGGTAATACTGGGTATGGTGGCCAGGCAGATAAGGCTGCTGCTCCTGGCCGGAGAAGCCATAAGGTCCGGAAACACAGCCGCCGAACTGGCGCCCCGGCTGGGAATTCACCCATATGTGGCCAAAAAGATGGCCTCCCAGCAAAAGAATTTCAACCGCCGGCAGCTGGTGGGAGCGCTTATTGCGCTGCACGGGCTGGACCAGTCGGTAAAATCGGGAAAGCGGGATTTTCTGCCGGGCATGGAGGCCCTTATACTTGACACGTGCAGGAAATAACACCGCCGTTTCCGGCGGTGCCTTCTTAACTGACGGCGGAAGTCAGAATCCCAAAATGGTGATGGCAGGGTAATGTTTATAAGCTTTATTTCAGCCAACTATCGCCGGCATATTACAGCTTTGGCCCGATAACCTTACGCTAAAATCAATAATAAAAGATTTTATGTCATCAACATCAAAGGGTTTGGTAAAACAACAAAGAGCTCCTTTTTTAAAGGCCATCTGCACGGTCTCGGCTGAAACATAGGCTGTCATAAGAGCAACCTCTGTCTCCGGGGAAATTATTTTAATTTTTCCCAGGGCCTCTATACCTCCCATCTGCGGCATACGCACATCCATTATAACAAGATCAGGCTTGGATGCCTTTACAGCCTCCACCGCCTCATTCCCGTTCCTGGCCAGCCTGACCCGGTGGCCCTCCTCGGTAATTATCACATCGAGCAGATAGCGGACCCCCGGCTGGTCATCAACCACCAGCACATCTAATTTTTTTCTCTTCATCTCCAAGCCTCCCGACAACATTAGACAAAGCTTAAACAGGCAAAACAACACTTTTCTATAGAATGTTCTACACTATATCAAAATATCCTGCTAAAATGATTATATTCATGAAAAAATTTATAAATTAGGCTAAACTACTATTTAATAAAGCAATGAGCCGCCTTTCCCTATATTTCGACTTCAATCCCCTTATCGCGATATTCATATAATATTACAATGTACAACAATAATCTCCATTATCATACACAATACGACCAGAAACAATAACATTCGCCACCCGGGTCCTTACATCGAAAGGGTGCCCGTCAAACACCACCACATCGGCATCCTTCCCCGGCTCAAGGCTGCCCAACCGGTGACCCAGTCCGAGAATTTCGGCAGCGCCCGCAGTTATAGCCCGCAGCGCCCTCTCCTCATCCAGCCCTCCCCTGACGGAAAGCCCGGCAGAGATAGCCAGATACTGTATAGGGACCACCGGGTGGTCGGTCATGATGGCAAACTCCACCCCTGCCCCGGCCAGTATTTTTCCAGTCTCCAGGGATATACCGGCAAGCTCCACCTTGGCCCGGTTTCCTATGATCGGGCCTATTACCGCCCTGACACCGTTTTCGGCCAGTTCTCCGGCAATTTTATAACCTTCAGTGCAGTGTTCAATAACCAGCTTAATGTTAAATTCCCTGGCAATCCGTATTGCCGTCAGTATGTCATCGGCCCGGTGGGAGTGGACCCGTAAAGGTATCTGCCCCTTCAACACCCTGGCCACAGATTCCATTTTATAATCCCTGTCGGGATATTCGGCCCCTTCCGAAGCCTTATCGCATTTCCTTAAATAATCGGCTGCCCCGGCCAGAGTTTCCCTTAAAAGGGCGGCTGACGCCATCCTTGTAAGAGGGGTCTTCTGCCTGCTGCCATAACTCCGCTTGGGGTTTTCGCCCAGGGCAGCCTTAAGCCCTACAGGAGATTTTAAAATCATCCCGTCCAGTGACGGCCCCCAGGTTTTTAAGGCCACCATCTCACCACCAATTACATTGGCGCTTCCCGGCCCGGTTACCACCGTGGTTACCCCTCCGGAAAGGGCGTCCTTAAACCCCAAATCCCAGGGATACACTGCATCCACAGCCCTGAGGTGGGGAGTGACAGGGTCAGTGGTCTCGTTGGCATCGTCCCCTTCAACCCTATATATCTCTTCTACTATACCAAGATGGCTATGACAGTCTATCAGCCCGGGCAACACCATTTTACCCCGGGCGTCTATCACCTCCCAGCCCTCAGGCTCCACCACCCCGTCAGCCACACCCTGGATTTTCCCGTCCCTGACCAGCACCGTCCCCTGTTCGAGAACCTTTCCGGCCATGGTTAATATCCTGCCGCCCGCTATGGCAATCATCCCCGCACCCCCCGATAAAATACAATACTTTTAACAAAGTCAGCCCTATTATATATTTGGCGCCTGCATTTTTTCCTGTTTTTCTTTTAAACCAACTGGCTAATTAATGGCAAACCGCATTCTGGCGGCCAGGGACAGTTTTTCAAAAAGAGCCAGAAATGCCGGCCTCCTTTCCCATAAGGTCTCAGGGTGGCACTGAACACCCAGGGTAAAACTGAAATCTCTTGACTCTATAGCCTCAGCCACCCCGTCCGGGGACCTGGCCGATATGATAAACCCCGGGGCGGGGTTCCTGACGGCCTGATGGTGAAAGCTGTTTACCCTCATTACTCCGGGACAGAGTATTGAAGCCAGCATAGTTCCTCCGGCCACCGTTATTTCATGGGTGGGATGCCAGCGGGGCGCCAGCTGGGAATGATTGATCATACGCCCCCCCAGCTGGCTGGCGATATCCTGGTATATATCCCCTCCAGCCGCTATATTCAGCACCTGCATACCCCTGCAAATGCCCAGAACCGGAATATTGGCGGCCAGGGCCTGTCTGGCCAGGCTGATTTCAAATTCATCCCTCCCGGGGCAAATCTCACCCCCGGCGGGGATGGGATCCTCCCCGAAAAAAAAGGGATCCACATCCCCACCCCCGGACAAAACCAGCCCGTTAACGGTGGCGCATATTCTTTTCAAAGCATCGTCACTCCGGCTGTACACAAGGGGAATGGGTATGCCTCCCCCTGCCTCCACCGCTTCGGCATACATGCTGCCGAGGAAATAGTGCCCCTTCTCTTCATTCCAGGAGCAAGTAATACCTATAAGAGGTTTCACATAACCGCCTCCTGTCTTATATAAACTTTGGCAGGTGCATTTATAAAGGCACCCCCGTTCGGGGTGCCTGTCTATACATTCATGCTATATTTCAACCAGCCCCAGGCTTATCTCTACGGCCTGGTTTACCTTTTTCATCATTTCATCGCTCAAGGTGGCCACTTTTTCCATCAGCCTGCTTTTGTCTATAGTCCTTATCTGCTCCAGCAGTATGACGGAGTCCCTTTCCAGGCCCCCATACTCCTTGAGCATCTCCACATGGGTGGGCAGCTTGGCTTTGGAAATCTGGGACGTTATGGCCGCTACAATGGTGGTAGGGCTGTACTGGTTACCTATATCGTTTTGCAGAATCAAAACCGGCCTGGTGCCGCCCTGTTCCGATCCAATCACCGGGCTCAGCTCAGCAAAAAAGACATCACCGCGTCGGACAAGCATTGTTATTTTGCCTCCACCAGCGGCTCAAAGGGAGATATAACCTCATCCTCCAGCTGGTACTGCTCCATGGCCAGTGAAAGATTTATACCGGCCATCTCCATGTACCCGGCCTTCATCTGCTCACGCAGCATGCGGCGCTTACGCTCGGAGATATACAGCTTCATGGCCTCCCTGATGAACTCACTGCGGTTTAGCCTCTCGGCTGCAGCGATACCGTCCACCTCGGCCAATAAGCTGTCGGGAAGGCTTATCATTATCCTTTTAACCTGAGTCAATCAAATACACCCCCTGGCTTTGCCTGCCCCAATGACGCCCATAAAAGTCTTCCCGGTTTCAAGCCCCGGCGCGCTAAAGATTGGCAGCGCCCCGTATATATATTATAAACCCCCGGCTCAATATTTATGTCCATATCAACAATCAGGATTCTTGTATTTATGGGCAGCCGTAGATTATATTTCTCCGGCTGGCGGTTGAATTCCTCCAGTCAAAAACAGGAAAAGAAGGCGGGTCTGATTTAACGGCCTTATGAAATTTTTGGATTATTCAATACAGTGTTTTATGGCCACCGGGTTTCTGGAAAGAGCTATTTTACCGGTGCGCACCATTTCCACTATACCGTGTTCTTCCAGTACCGCGCAAAGGGCATTTATTTTTTGCTCGTCGCCGGTTAATTCAATAACCATTGTTTCGCGGTTGACATCAACTATATTGGCCCTAAAAATATTGACTATGTCCACTATGTCGTGCCGGCGGTCGGTGCAGGCCTTAACCTTTATAAGGGCCAGTTCCCTGTCTATGGACTCCCGCCCCTCCAGTTCCTGAATCTTGATGACATCCACCAGCTTGGAGAGCTGCTTGATAACCTGATCCAGTATATGGTCGTCACCTTGAACCACTATAGTTATACGGGTGATATCAATCTCCTCGGTATAGCTGGCCGCAATACTTTCGATATTGAAGACACGTCTGCTCAAAAGGCCCGAGATCCTGGCCAGAACTCCCGGCTTGTTAAGAACGAGAACGGCAAGGGTGTGTTTCATTTACTATTCCCCCGTTTAGCAGTTTGTCATATTAAACATTTTACCACACCGGTTCACCAAATGACAATTTAAAAGGGGCTGCCGCCCCTCAGGACTATCGGTCCTTCACCCCGCAATCAAGGGGGGCGAAATTATTCCTATATTTAAATATAAACCCCCGCCTTGGCGGGGGCAACTTTAAGTCTCTAAAATTTGGTCAGATATTCTTCAGTCTCCCACTGGTGAACCTGAATGCGGTACCTGTCCCACTCAATCCTCTTGGCCTCCAGGTACCTCTCCCTGACGTGGGGTCCCAGGGCCTCCAGAATAACCTTGTCTCTGCTTAATTCTTCAAGGGCGCCCTCCAGGCTGCCGGGAAGGCTGCCCACACCCAGATCCCTGCGCTCTTCATTACTCATTTCGTATATATTGCGGTCACAGGGCAGCGGGGGAGCAATCTTTCTCTTAATGCCGTCCAGCCCGGCCGAAAGGCAAACCGCCAGTGCCAGGTAGGGGTTGCAGGAAGGGTCGGGGCTGCGCAGCTCAATGCGGGTGGACAGTCCCCTCTTGGCTGGAACCCTGATTAGGGGGCTCCGGTTCCTGTATGACCAGGCGATGTAAACCGGGGCCTCATAACCCGCCACAAGCCTCTTATATGAGTTTACCGTAGGATTGGTGACAGCCGTAATGGCCTTTATGTGATCCATCAGCCCCCCGATATAGTGCATGGCCACATCGCTGAGCTGGTGGGGAGTGCCCGGATCGTAAAAGGCATTGCTTCCATTGTGCATCAGGGACTGGTTTAAGTGCATCCCGGACCCGGCAATACCGAAGACCGGTTTGGGCATAAAGGTGGCATGCAGTCCGTGCCGCTGAGCTATGGTGCGGACCACAAACTTGAAGGTGACCACCTTGTCGGCAATATCAACCGCGTCCGAGTATTTAAAATCTATTTCATGCTGGCCCGGGGCTACCTCGTGGTGAGAGGCCTCGATTTCGAAGCCCATCTGCTCCAGGGTCATGACCATATCCCTGCGGGCATCTTCCCCCAGGTCAACCGGGGTGAGATCAAAATAACCCGCGCTGTCATGGGTTACGGTAGTGGGCCTGCCTTCACTGTCTACATGAAAGAGGAAAAACTCCGCCTCGGGCCCTACATTCATGGTATAGCCAAGTTCTTTGGCCTCAGCGGTAGCCTTTTTGAGCACATAGCGGGGATCTCCGGCAAAAGGAGTGCCGTCGGTGTTGTATACATCGCATATAAGCCTGGCCACCGATCCTTCCCTGGGCCTCCAGGGGAACACCACAAAGGTGGAAGGGTCGGGCCGGAGATACATGTCCGACTCTTCAATGCGGACATAACCTTCTATTGATGAACCGTCAAACATCAGTTCACCTTCCAGCGCTTTGTCCAGCTGCTCCACCGTGATCGAAACATTCTTTAAGACACCGAAGATGTCAGTAAACTGAAGTCTGACAAACTTCACTCCCAGTTCCTTGGCCAAACTGCGTACATCGTCGTTCGTCAATTGAGCCACCGTATTCACACCTCTTCGCTTTTTTATTTATGGAAATATCAAAAAAAGGCCCCCCAGGCAGGAATAAATAAAGACTTTAAAGTCCTGCTCACGGCCTCGTCGCCCCTTCACCCTTGCGGCACCACGCTGTGCCACAGTATTAAACTCTAGGAATAAGTATAGCATAACTTCTTGAAAAAAAAAGCGTTTTTTCTTGCTTAGCAAAAAAAACCCCGGCTTTTAGCCGGGGGGAGGATGGTACAACAGTTGCGGCCCTGTCCCGTTGGAAGCCGGCCCTGGGCCGGGGACTGCCTCAACTGACCATATAACTGTATTTTTACAGCAGGCCCATTAAAACTTGGAAAGGTATTCTTCCACTTCCCAGGCGTGAACCTGTATCCGGAAGGAATCCCACTCCTTGGCCTTGGCTTCCATAAACTTCTGGAAGATATGCGGGCCCAGGGCGGATTTGACAACCTCGTCGGCGGCCATCTCCTGCAGGGCTTCCTGGAGGCTGGAGGGCAGGCTGCCGATCCCCAGCTCCTTCCTTTCAGAATCGGTCATGTGGTAAATATTACGCTCGCAGGGCTCCGGAGGCTGTATTTTGTTCTTGATACCATCCAGTCCTGCCTTAAGCATGGCGGCGATGGCCAGGTACGGGTTGCAGGACGGGTCCGGGTTTCTGAGCTCGACCCTGGTGGACATACCCCGCTTGGCCGGAACCCTGATCAAAGGACTCCGGTTGCGGCCGGACCAGGCAATGTACACAGGGGCCTCATAGCCGGGAACCAGGCGCTTGTATGAGTTGACCGTGGGGTTGGTGATAGCCGCGAAAGCCCTGGCGTGCTTCATAAGCCCACCGATGTAGTACTTGGCAATTTTACTCAGCCCATCCGGGCTGTTGGCGTCGTAAAAAGCATTTTGGGGACCCTCAAAAAGGGACTGGTTGCAGTGCATGCCGCTGCCATTGATGCCGAAGATGGGCTTGGGCATGAAGGTGGCATGCAGGCCGTGCCTTTGGGCTATAGTCCTGACCACATACTTGAAGGTGACTATTTTGTCGGCCACGTCCAGGGCGTCGGAATACTTGAAGTCAATTTCATGCTGGCCGGGGGCCACTTCATGGTGCGAGGCCTCAATTTCAAAATCCATTTCCTCCAGGGTGAGCACCATGGACCGGCGGGCATTTTCGCCCATGTCCACGGGGGTGAGGTCAAAATAGCCGGCCTTGTCGTGGGTTTTCAGGGAAGGTTGTCCGTTCTCGTCAACCTGGAACAGGAAGAATTCTGCCTCGGGTCCGACATTCATAGTGTATCCCATTTCCGCCGCCTCGGCCAGCGCCTTTTTCAGAGCATTGCGGGGGCAGCCGTCAAAGGGTGTCCCGTCTGGATTGTATACATCGCACATAAGACGGGCCACCGCGCCCTCCCTGGGTCTCCAGGGAAATACCTCGAAGGTCTTGGGATCCGGGCGAAGATACATGTCTGACTCCTCAATTCTTACAAAGCCCTCAATGGAGGAGCCGTCAAACATTAGTTCCCCGTCCAGAGCCTTTTCCAGCTGTTCCACGGTAATAGCCAGATTTTTCAGAACACCCAGAATATCGGTGAACTGAAGGCGAATGAACTTAACCTGGGCCTCCCTGGCCTTGGCCAGAATTTCATTTTTCACTGCCGCTTCCATTTTAAATACCACCTTCCGTGATTTTTGTATGCAATTTTCATATAAAACAAAATGCCTTCAAAAGGGCGCAACTATAAAAAGTCACACACTATAAGAAGGCATCTTTGCCCATTTTACCGGCACTCCATCATGCCGGTGATTTTTTATTTTGAGACCTTCATTTTGGCTTGGAATTAAGAATTCAGAATCCAGAATTCAGTAGTTTTGATGTAGGTGTCTTTTAGTAATTAGACGTTAATTCACTTTTATTCTGTATTCTGACTTCTGGCTTCTGTATTCCGACCCACTGTAATACTCCAAAGCTAATATTACTCCTTCAGGTTCTGGGCCAGAATGACCGCCTCGGCCACCTGCCTCATGGAAACCCGCTTGTTCATGCTCTGCTTTTGCATCCTGCGGAAGGCCTCGGCCTCGGAAAGCCCCATGGTTTCCATAAGAATACCCTTGGCTTTTTCCAGTATCTTCCTTGTCTCCAGAAGTTCTTTCAGGTCTTGGAGCTTGGTCTCCAGGTTGACTATTTCCCCGTAACTGGCCAGGGCCAGCTCAATGGCCGGCAGTATGCTTATCTCATCCACAGGTTTGACCAGAAAGGCGGATACGCGGGCCTCCTTGGCCCTTTCAACCATACCCTGGGAATAGGTTGAGGTCAATATTACCACGGGGGCCAGTTTGTCCTCGTGTATAATCTTGGCCACTTCAAAGCCATCCATTCCGGGAATCGCAGAGTCAAGAATGACCAGTTCAGGCTGACGGGTCCTTACCATTTTCAGAGCGTTCAGTCCGTCTCCAGTCTCCCCCACTACCCAATAGCCCAATTTGGTGAGCATAGATTTTAAATTCTTTCTTGCGACGGGGTCACTGTCCACCAGTACAATTCTCTGTTCGGCCATGGAGCTTGCCTCCGTGATTCTATAGTGAAACTACCCTTTTTAAGATGTACCTGCAGATACAATAAACAATAAGAAAAAATGCCCTCCTACAGATGTCAAAACGACAGATCCTTAGAGGGCAGCTTTGCCTTGGTTAATAGATACACCCTTGTATCTATAATATTATCCTTTTGTATGTACTAATTATAACCTCGCCACACCCTCATGACAATAGTTTTTTTGCCCGGGAGCCATGATTTATTTCCCATACCACCCGGCTTTCACAGCCTTCCGGCACTAATAACCCCTTACAGCTTAATCCCATTTAAATATTTATCTATTTCTGAAGCGGAGCGCCTTCCTTCTGAAACAGCCCAGACAATAAGGGACTGCCCGCGCCTCATATCACCGGCTGTAAATACTTTGTCCACCGCGGTCTTCCCGTCCGGACCTGCTTTGACATTGCCTCTTTCGTCAAATTCAACATTCAGGTCGGCCAGCAGCCTGTCATGAACCGGATGCAGGAACCCGAGGGCCAGCACCACTATATCGGCTTCAATCACAAATTCTGTGCCCGGCACCTCTTTCATAACGGCGTTTCCTTTGGCGTCTTTCTGAGAGAAATCCACAGTTACGCACTCCAGCCTCTTTACCGTGCCCTTTTCCCCTGTAAAACGCCTGGTAAGGACTGACCACAGCCTTTCCCCTCCCTCTTCGTGGCTGGAGGTGGTCTTTAAAATAATGGGGTATTTAGGCCATGGGAATGCTTCTGTCCTCCCGGCCGGCGGTTTTGGCAGCAGCTCAATCTGCACAATGCCCGACGCCCCCTGTCTGTGCGCCGTGCCCACGCAGTCAGACCCGGTGTCACCTCCGCCTATAACCACTACCCGCCTGCCTTTGACATCGATAAGGCTGTCCCCGGGATATTGGGCGCCCTCCAGCCTTTTGCCGGCCTGGGTCAGGTAATCCATGGCAAAATAGATGCCCTTTAAATCCCTGCCTTCCACCTTCATGTCCCTGGGCTCCCTGGAGCCGCCGGCCAGGCAGATGGCGTCAAAGTCTTCCATTAATCTGTCCGCAGGATAATCCACGCCGGCATAGACGCCGGACCTGAATACAATTCCCTCTTTCTGCATCAGGTCAACCCTTCTGTCTATTACCCATTTCTCCAGCTTGAAATTGGGTATGCCGTAGCGAAGTATACCGCCTATTTTATCGTCCTTTTCGAATACAGTAACCTCGTGGCCCGCTTTGTTGAGCAGATCGGCACAGGCAAGGCCGGCCGGGCCGGACCCTATTACCGCCACTTTTTTACCTGTTCTGTTCTCAGGAGGCCTGGGCTTAATATAGCCGGTCTGAAAAGCATGCTCAATAATGGCCAGCTCATTTTCCCTGGTGGTAACCGGATCATCATTTAAACCCAGCACACAGGCGGCCTCGCAGAGTGCCGGGCAAAGCCTTCCGGTAAACTCAGGAAAGCTGTTGCAGGCATGCAGCAGATCCAGGGCCTTTTCCCAACGGCCCTGATATAGTAAGTCGTTCCACTCCGGTATTAAATTGCCCGCCGGGCATCCTGAGTGGCAGAAGGGGGTGCCGCAGTCCATGCAGCGGGAGGCCTGTTCTTTTGACCCGGCCTCATCCCGGGCCAGCGCCACATCATTAAAATCTTTTATTCTATCAGAAACCGGCCTGTATTTTGTCTTTCTCCTATTTACTTTAAGAAATCCATGAGCATCAGCCATCATAATCCTCCGTCAAATTGATTTTTTTTTGACCTGGATGGTCTCCAGTATCTTTTTATATTCCAAAGGCATTACTTTGACAAATTTATCTTTCTCATCAGTAAAATGGTCAAGAATGAATTCTGCCTTATCACTGCTTGTACTGTTGTAATGATTATGAATCAAGGTTCTTATAGTAAAAAGATCTTCTTCTGTCAGATTTTTATCCAGTTCCACCATTTCCTGGTTGCACCTGTCTTTAAAATTACCTTCCGCATCATAAACATAGGCTATACCGCCGGACATACCCGCGGCAAAGTTTCGTCCCGTTTTACCTATTACCACTATCCTTCCGCCGGTCATGTATTCACAGCCATGGTCGCCTACCCCTTCCACCACGGCATTTAAGCCTGAATTCCTGATGCAGAAGCGCTCGCCGGCCATGCCGCGAATATACGCCTCCCCACTGATAGCCCCATAGAAAGTGGTATTACCGATAATTATATTTTCTTCCGGCGCAAAGGTGGTTCTTGTGTCAGGGTAGATGATTATTTTCCCGCCGGAAATACCTTTACCCACATAGTCATTGGCCATTCCTTCCAGCTCGAAGGTTACTCCCTTGGCCAGCCATGCTCCAAAGCTCTGCCCGGCAACACCCTTAAACTTAAAGGTAATGGTACCTTCCGGAAGGCCTTCCTCGCCGCAGATCCGGCAAACCTCGCCGGAAAGCATGGCGCCGGTGGTTCTATTGACATTCTTAATGGTCATTTCAGCCTTAACAGCCTGTTTATCCGCCAGCGCCGGTCCGGCTATCCTGATCAATTCCCTGTCCAGTACCTTATCAATGCCGTGGTCCTGCTTAATGGTGCAGCGGGTTCCCACCGCTGCCGGCACCTGCGGCCGGTACAGTATTTTGGAGTAATCGATATCCTTCCTCTTCCAGTCCAGCATAGCCGGATTAACTTCTAACAGCTCTGTCCTGCCGATTAAATCATCAACTTTCCTTACCCCGATGGAGGCCATAATCTCACGCAGGTCCCGGGCCACAAAGCGGAAATAGTTGACCAGGTGATCCGGATTACCCCGGAAGCGCTTTTCCAGAATGTCATTCTGGGTGGCAATACCCACCGAGCAGTTGTTCAGATTGCAGTGCCTTAGCATTACGCAGCCCAGCACAATAAGGGCAGCGGTGGCGAAGCCGTATTCTTCAGCACCCAGAATGGAAGCGATGGCTATATCCCGGCCGGTTCTCATCTGCCCGTCGGATTGCAGGCGCACACGGCTCCTCAGGTCATTCAGCACCAGTGTTTGATGGGTTTCCGAAAGGCCAAGCTCCCAGGGCAGCCCCGCATGGCGAATGGAGCTGACCGGTGAGGCCCCTGTTCCGCCATCACCCCCTGAGATAAGGATCATGTCCGCATGCCCTTTGGCCACACCGGCAGCCACTGTGCCCACACCCATTTCCGACACCAGCTTGACGCTGACCCGGGCCCTGGGATTGACGTTTTTAAGATCGAATATAAGCTGGGCCAGATCCTCTATAGAATAAATGTCGTGGTGCGGCGGAGGTGATATAAGAGTTACTCCGGGTGTGGTATACCTGGTCTTGGCGATAATGGAGCTGACCTTGTGGCCGGGCAGCTGGCCGCCTTCTCCCGGCTTTGCGCCCTGGCATATTTTAATCTGTATTTCATCCGCATTGGTCAGATAGTTGTTGGTAACACCAAACCGGCCCGAGGCAATTTGTTTAATGGCGCTTCTGGCCAAATCGCCATTGGGCAGGGGGTGAAACCTGGCCGGGTCTTCCCCGCCCTCACCGGTGTTTGACTTTCCGCCCAGCTTGTTCATGGCTATGGCCATGGCCTCATGGGCCCCCTTGCTTATGGAGCCAAAGCTCATGGCCCCGGTAACAAACCGCTTTAATATTTCTTCCACCGGCTCAACCTCTTCTAAAGGAACTGCCTGCGCCGGACTGAATTTAAGAAGGCTTCTCAAGGTGGTGGGATTGTTCGACTGGTCATTGATTAAACCGGCAAACTGCTTATATTTGCCATAGTCGTTGGTTCTTGCCGCATCCTGTAAAGACGATATGCTGTCCGGGTTCCAGAGGTGGAATTCACCATCGCGCTTCCACTGGAAAAGCCCGCCGGTATTCAAATACCTGGTATAGGCTTCCTTCCTCCGCGGGTATGCGTCCCGGTGCCTTAGCAGGGCCTCTTTACGGATAACCTCAAAGTCTATGCCGCCTATCCTGGACACAGTTCCGGTAAAACAGCGCCCGATAACCTCATCACCCAGTCCCAGGGCCTCGTATATCTGGGCGCCCCGGTAGCTCTGCAGGGTTGAAATACCCATTTTGGAGAGAACTTTTTTAATGCCTTTATCTATTGATTTTATATAATTGTAAATGGCCTTCTCCGGGTCCATGTTCAAGTCTTTTTCCTTAACCATCTGCTCAACGACTTCAAAAGCAAGATAGGGATTAATCACCCCCACCCCGAAGGCGAACAGCAGAGCAAAGTGGTTGACTTCTCTTGGCTCGGCGCTTTCCAGTATAAGGGCTGTCTGCGAGCGCCTGCCGTTCTTTACCAGGTGCTGGTGCACTGCGCCAACTGCCAGTAAGGCCGGCACTGCCGCATATTCCCGGCTCACACCCCGGTCACTTAATGCTATGAGAGTATGTCCCCCGTCAATGGCCTGATTGGCTTCCATACAGATGCGGTCCAGGGTATCCATAAAATCTTTATCATTATTTACCTTGAATAATGTGGATATTTTCTTCGCCTTAAAGCCAGGCTCTTTTAAAGCCATAATTCTGGCCAGCTCTTTATTCTTCAAGACAGGGGATTTAACATGGAGCTTTTTGCAGAGATCGGGAGTCTCATCCAGCACATTTTTCCTGCACCCCATATAACTGTCCATGCTCATTACCAGCTCTTCACGGATGGGATCAATGGCCGGGTTGGTTACCTGGGCGAAAAGCTGTTTGAAATAGTTAAATAAAAGCTGCGGCCTGTTAGACAAAATTGCGTGCGGGGTATCGTTCCCCATAGCCCCCACAGGCTCCTTGCCTGTTTCGCACATGGGTTTCATAACAACCTTTATGTCTTCCCTGGTATAGCCAAAGGCCTTCATGTCGGTCAGCAGATCGGAAGATTTGGGGGGCTCCTCAACCACAGACCAGTCGACCACATTTTCCGGAAGCTGGTCTAGCTCCAGCATATTGGCTTTCAGCCAATTTCCGTAAGGCTTTCTGGAGGCCATGGCCTCTTTCAGCTCGGAGTCATCAATTACTTTCCCGGCCTCGGTATCGATAAAAAACATCTTGCCGGGCTCCAGCCGTCCGCTTTTTAATATATTCTTAGGCTCAATATCCAGCACACCCATTTCCGAGGCCATAACCACCAGGTCATCCTTGGTGATTATATAGCGGGCCGGCCGCAGTCCGTTCCTGTCCAGCACGGCGCCAATCTGACTGCCATTGGTAAAGGCCATGGCCGCCGGACCGTCCCAGGGCTCCATCAGGCAGGCATGGTATTTATAGAAATCACGGTGCTTTAAGCTCATCAGATGATTATGCTCCCAGGCGGGAGGTATCAGCATGGTCATGACCAGGTCCAGAGGCCTGCCGGCAAGAACCAGCAGTTCAAGAACATTATCGATGATGGCCGAGTCACTGCCTCCGGAAATAATTGTCGGCAGCGTGCGCCTTAAATCATCGCCGAAAAGACTGCTTTCCAAAAGACCTTCCTTTGCCCTCATCCAATTCATATTGCCGCGCAGGGTATTGATTTCACCATTATGGGCCAGAAAGCGGAAAGGCTGCGCCAGATCCCAGGTGGGAAAGGTATTGGTGCTGTAGCGGGAATGAACAAGGTTAATAGAACTTTCTATTGAGCTGTCACTTAAATCAACAAAGAATTTTTCCACCTGTTCCGGAGTAAGAAGCCCTTTATAACAAAATGTCCTGGAAGATATGTTTGGTATATAAAAATAAGACTTCTGCCCAATATCAGAAGAGCGTATCTTATTCTCTGCAAGCTTGCGGATTACATACAGCTTTCTTTCAAACTGCAGCTGGTCTTTTATATCTGCTGAGCGCCCGATAAAGATCTGCTCTATTTCCGGCTCTGTCTCCCGGGCCGTTTTCCCAATATCGGTATTATCTACCGGTACTTTTCTCCACCCCAATACATTTTGGCCCTGGTCTTTAATTATATCCTCAAATACCTTTTTGCAGAATTCCCTGTCCTTTACAGCCTTGGGCAGGAAAACCAGGCCGCTGCCGTATTCCCCTTCCAGAGGGACAGAAATGCCTGCTTCTTTGGCTGCCTTAACAAAAAATTGATGGGGAAACTGGATCAGTATGCCCGCGCCATCACCGGTTTTAGGGTCGGCGCCGGTGGCGCCCCGGTGAGACAGCCGCACCAGTACCTCCAGGCCCTGGCGGACAATCTGATTGGACTTTTTCCCCTTGATGTTACAAACAAAACCAACCCCGCAGGCATCATGCTCAAATGCTGGATCATAGAGTCCCTGTTTAATCATATCAAGCTGTCCCCTCTTTGTACCTATAATTTTATAAATGGGCAGCAGTACCCATCAGACCATAGAAAGTGACAAGATCCTCCAACTGATAACCCAAAAAAGAAAATGCCCTCCCAAGGTCATAAAAACCATGAGAAAGGGCATCTTTGCCTTAATGTTTTAGATACTTCATTGTATCTAATATATAATTTTTCGTTTATATATTATAAACCCTGTACTTACGCCATGACAATATTTTTTTAATTATCAGCCTAAAATTTGTTCAACTTCGTCGGCATCTGCCTCCATTATATATTTTATGCCGGTTATCTCGGCAGCCTCCCTGGTCAGAGAAACCAGATCGTCCCTGGTGATGTACTGCAGGCCGAATTTGCGGGCGCCGCACATGAACTGGCGCAGCCCCTGGGCCAGGCGCTCGAAATAGGAATATACTCCGATGGCGCCCACGGGCAGCCTGCTGAAGGCGTCCGGGCCAAGTTTTTCCCTCAGCTCGCTGGCCGAGACAAATACCTGATCAAGGGTTTCCCCGTATTTTTTGTACTCGTTGGGAACCTTGCCGGTCCTGACAGCCTCGCCCACGGTCTTGCCGACCATGGCGGCAGACAGAGCGGAGCGGGCCATTCCGATAAGCTTGATGTAGGGGGCGCCCATGGCCAAACCTTTGAACATTTGATCCTCCAGGGCAAAGCCTCCGGCGATGGCCACAGGCGGAATGTAGGCGCCTTTGGCGGCCAGTTTGTCAAGGTACCTGACCAGCAGGGCCTGGATGTAGACGGTGGGAATGCCCCATTCATTCATCATTCTCCAGGGGCTCATTCCGGTGCCGCCGCCCGCGCCGTCAACGGTGAGCAGGTCCAGTCTGGCGTCCGAGGCGTACTTGACGGCCCTGGCCAGGTCGGCCGGGCGGTACGCGCCGGTTTTGAGGAATACCTGCCTGGCCCCGCGCTTACGCAGTTCCTCCACCCTCTTCATGAAGGACTCGTACTCAACCATGCCGATGCGGGAGTGGCGCTCAAATTCACTGAAGGCGCCGGCCCTGTATGCTTCCTGAACCTTCGGGTCCTCGGGATTGGGCAGTACGATATAGCCCCTTGATTTAAGCTGGAGGGCTCTCTCCAGGGTGTTCAGCTTAACCTCTCCGCCGATGTCCTTGGCTCCCTGGCCCCACTTGAGCTCAACAGCCTCAACGCCCAGTTTTTCAAGGGCGTATTCCTGCACCCCCAGGGTAGTGTCTTCAACGTTGGCCTGGACGGCTATAAAGCCCTTGCCGTTGTACCAGTTCTGGAAGTCCTTCACCCGGCGCTCAAGGTTGGGAGAGTGAACAACCCTGCCGTTCTTGATTTCAACGTTGGGGTCCATGGCGCAGACATTCTCGCCTATGGCTATACCGCAGCCGGAAATGGCCGCGCCGGCAGCCAGGTGGTCCCAGTTGTCCGCGGCCACGTTGGTGGACCCCATGGCGGCCACAACTATGGGGAGATCCAGCTTGACCTCTCCCTTTGATCCCACGGCCGAGGTGAGGTCCACGGCCGGGAAAATTGCCTTGTCGGGATTGGGCTCGATACCAATGGCGCCTACGGCGGTTCCCATTATATTAAAGTGCGAGTAGTCAACCGGATAGTCCTTTTCCGAGGCGGCGGTAATTTTTCCGAAAGGCTGGGGATAAAGTACTTCTTTTGCCCGCACAGCAGATTTTCCCACCTCACACAGACCCGGGCAACCGTCAAGGCAGGTTACGCACATTCCGCTGAAGGGACACCTGCTTTCTCCCGTGCGGGTGCGGGTAAGGGTAGCTGCAGTGGCATTGATACCTTTGCTAAAACTCATTTTTAACCATCCTCCTAAAACACAATTATTACCGGGCGAAAATGGTTTCGCCCGCCGCCCCTTTCTTTATTTACGGGGCTTATTTACGGTTCTTTTCCGAAAAGCCGGTATTAAGTTGTTCTTTGTTTTTTTGTATTACGCCCTCCCCCCGATTCAGATAAGTCTATATTTAATAATTGGTCAGGTACTCCTCTATTTCCCAGCTGTGCACGGTAGACTGATACCTCTCCCACTCATCCTCCTTGGAAGCGGTAAACCTCCTGTAAATCCTCTCTCCCAATGCTTCCCTGATCACCCGGTCCCGGGATAGAGCAATCAGCGCCCCCTCCAGGTTGCGGGGGAGGCCCTTCCTTCTGACCAGTTCCCTCAGCTCACCGTTCCCCTGGGGCAGGTCGTCCAGGGGCTCCGGCGCCGGAAGGCCGCGGCTCACTCCGTCAAGACCGGCCCTCAGGCAGGCCGCCAGGGCAATATACGGGTTACAGGAGGGGTCCGGGCTCCTGATCACTATTCTGGCGCCCTCTCCCCTCTCGGCGGGAACCCTTATCATGGTGCTCCGGTTTTGGCGGGACCAGGCCGCCAGGACCGGGGCAGTGCCTCCGGCCATCAGCCTCTTGTAGCTGTTCACAGTGGGATTGGCCACCGCCGTTATGGCAGCCGCGTGATCCAGTATTCCCCCCATGTAGCTTTGCGCAAGGCTGCTCAGCTGATACTCATCCCCGGGGCTGTCAAAGGCGTTAAGCCCTTTTTGAAAAACAGAAAGGTGCAGGTTCATGCCGGACCCGTTGCAGCCCCCCAGGGGGCGGGGCATAAAGGAGGCATGCAGACCGTGCCTCTGGGCTATTGTCCTGACTACGAATTTAAAGGTGGTTATGCTGTCGGCCATGCTAAGGACTGTATCTTCCTTGAGGTATATTTCATGCTGGCCAGGCCCTATCTCGTGAAAAGAGGTGGCCACATCGAAACCCATCTCCTGCAGTGTCAGCACCATGTCGCGCCGGGCGTTCTCTCCCCTGTCCACCGGGGTAAGGTCACAGTAGCCGGCCTGGTCCTGGGTGCTGGAGGTGGGCCGCCCATGTTCGTCAACATGGAAAAGATAAAACTCTATTTCAGCCCCTACCCTTACCTCCAGTTCTTTGGCCGAATACTCCTCCAAAACCCTTTTCAATGCTAGCCTGGGGCAGCCCTCAAAAGAATTCCCGTCGGGGCTGGCAATGTCGCAGATAAGCCTGGCCACTGCACCCTCTCTGGGCCGCCAGGGAAACACCACAAAGGTGGTGGGGTCAGGCATCAGGTAAATGTCCGACTCCCTGCTGCCCACAAACCCCTCAATGACAGAGCTGTCAAACATCACCCTGCCTTTCAGAGCGGTGTGCAGCTCTTCCACCGTTACCGCTATGTTTTTTAGAAAGCCTGGAATACTTGTAAACTGAAGCCTTATGAACTTTACATTCTGGTCCCTGACCCGGTCAAGAACATCTTCCCTGCTAAATGTTTTAATCATTTGCATACCCTCCAAAACAAAAAAAGCCCACACAGGCTTTCTTTAAAAAGATAGCCTGCGCAGGACTCCCTTGCCCTGAGATATTATATAAAAGTAAGTATACACCTGTAACTGCCCAAAATCAATGATGTCACTATAATAATACTGTATACAGGAGAAATTAAATTAAATTTCTTCAGACCCTGTCAGGGGATCTTCCCGGCGGAAGCTGGCATCTTTTTATATAATCCATAGCCACCCTGGACAGGGGCACGCACTGGTCCATGCTCATTTTCTGAAGATATTTGTAGGCCTCCTTCTCAGACATCTTTTTTCTTTCCATAAGAAGTCCCTTGGCCTTTTCTACAATCTTCCTGTTCTCCAGCTCCCGGCGCACTTCCCTGAGCTCCTTTTCCAATTTAAGGGCCCGTTCGAAATTGGCCAGGGCCGTTTCTATAACCGGCAGCACAGTTCCCTCCTGGAGTGGTTTGAGGAGCGCTCCGTAAACTCCCGGCAGGCGGACGTACTCTTCTATTTCTCCCTCGGTCTGGGGAACAATAACCACCACCGGGGCCACCCGGTGCTCGTCTATTATGCCGGTCAGCCCTATGCCCTCGCTCCCGGGGATGTAAGGGTCCATGACGATCACCTGGGGATCGGACTGAAATATGATCTGCAGCGCTCCCCTGGCGTCTGAAGCCTCCCCTGCCACATAGTAATCGGCGTGGCGAAAAGCTTCTTTTAAACAGCGGCGATAGGCAGCGTCAGCATCGACTATGACTATTCGGGTTCCGAACATCCCGCCGCACCTCTGACAAAGTTGTATTTTACACGACTAATTTTAACACGGCAGGACCCGCTAGCCTACCCTGAAAAACGCTTGTACTGAAATTCTTATCGGTCGGAATACAAAATTCAGAATTCAGAAGCCAGAATGGTTTAAGCATTACTTATATTTTCATGATCTGATGGTACCTACACTGTATAAATATTCAAGCCTTGAGGGGAAGAGTGACGGTAAATTCGCTGCCTGCCCCGGGCCTGCTCCTGACACCAATCTCTCCGCCGTGCCTATCAATAATCTTTTTAACGATGGAAAGGCCAATGCCTGTACCACCCACCTTAAGGGTCAAATCGTTGCCCACCCTGTAAAACTGGTCAAAAATACGCCCCTGGTCCTCCACCGGAATCCCTATGCCGGTGTCCCGGACCACAACTACGGCGTGGCCGTCCGATGTCCCGGCGGTAATTCCCACCGATCCTTTTTCTGTATATTTAAGGGCATTGCCCATCAGGTTGGCAAAGGCCTGGTGCAGCCTGTCCCCATCGCCGAAAATAAAAATACCGCCAGGTATGTTGGTGTTTACAGCAATCTTTTTCCTTGACGCCTCGGCGCTGCAGCTTCCGGCCACCTGGAGCAGCATGGACGACAGGTCGATACCCCTAAGGTTGTAAGAATACTCCGTGGCCTCATAGCGGGCAAAATCAAGGAGATCATCCAGTATTCTTTTAAAGCGGTCCCCTTCCTCCCGGGCGCTGTCCAGGAATTCCCTCTGCAGCTGGTTTATTTCACCGGTGTCCCCGGAAAGAACCAGCTCAATGAAGCCCTGCATTATGGTGAGGGGGTTTTTAAGCTCGTGGGTTACGCCAGAAAGGAAGCGGGACTTTATTTCCGCCAGCTTCTGCTTTTCGGTGATATCCCGGAAAACCTCCACCCCGCCTATGACCACCCCGTCATCTCCGAACAGCGGCGCTACGCTGACCTCGGCGGCCACCCTGGTGCCGTCACTGCGCCTGGCTCTCACCACCACAGGACTTTCCCCGGGGACTCCCTTTTCCATTGTCTGGTACAGAGGGCACAGGCGGGTGTCGCACAGGGAATGGCCGTTCATATCCACGTGGCTCAATATATTGTCGGAGCACTTTCTACCCAGCACCTCAACGGCAGTGTAGCCGGTTATTCTCTCAGAGGCAGGATTCCAGAATACAATCCGTCTTTCCCTGTCCGTCATGTAAACTCCGTCATTTACACTTAAAAGGGTACGTTTGAAGTTTTCCGAGTGGCTTAAAAAACTGTCTTCCAGAAAACCACTGCCGGACATCTTATCAACACCTCCCGTCCCCCGTCCGCCCCGGCCTTATGCGCCGGACATCAGCACAAAACATCCTTTGATGCTAAACGGTAACACAATATTACTCTTTTGTCACTAGTTTTTTAACTTATCAAAAGGCTCTTGGATAACCTCTCAGCGCAGTATGTCAAGACAGCAGCGGCCGGCATATATTGAATATGACTTAAGCTGCAATATATCTTCAAATCAAAAGGGCGCCTATAGCAGGCTGCCCTATTATAAGGGGGTTATGGACTGATGGGCATGGGAAGGCTGAAGAAGGTTTTCCCCGGGGGAAACACCAGTAAGGGTTTTCATTCCTTTTACGACTACATCATTGAGCCGGACGCCACCAGGATATTTGTGATAAAGGGAGGCCCTGGGGTAGGAAAATCAACCTTCATGAGAAAAATTGGGGAGACTATGCTGGGCAGGGGCTACGATGTGGAGTTCCACTGCTGCTCCTCGGACAACGGATCCCTGGACGGGGTGATGATTCCGGCCATTGGGGTGGCCCTCCTGGACGGCACAGCCCCCCACGTGGTGGACCCCAAGAACCCGGGGGCCGTCGATGAAATAATTCATTTGGGGGACCACTGGAACGCCGGGGGGCTGGTTAAGAACAAGTCTGATATACTGGACTCCAACCGCGAGGTAGGCAGGCTTTTCCGCAGGGCCTACGGGTTCCTGGCCAGCGCCAAGATATTCCTGGACCAGGTGGAGTCCTACTACCAGGACACCCGGGCGCTGGATGTGGGGGCGCTGGACAATATGTGCCTGGAGCTGACCCACGAAATTTTTGAGGGCAGGGAGAGGCAGGCCGCCACTCCCAGGGCCCGCCACCTTTTTATCACGGCTATCACCCCGGACGGGTCGGTCAGCCACCTGGACACCGTGGTGGATCATTTAAATAAACGCTATATTATAAGCGGGGATGACGGCACCGGGAAAAGCACCCTGGTTAAAAGACTTATGGACGCCGCCATGATGAGGGGCTTTAACGTGGAGTCCTACCACTGCGCCCTCACCCCGGAAAACATAGACCACCTGGTTATACCGGCCCTGGACATAGCCGTGATCAACTCGGTGGAGCCCCACTTCTACAAGCCCCGGGAGGGCGACCGGGTCATAGACACCATGGAGTTCGTCAACCAGGTGCTGGACACCCGGTACCTGGCTGAAAAGACCACCGCCCGGGAGATGTACCGCCGCAGCATGGAGCTGGCCATAGAGTTCATCTCCAAGGCCAAGTCCGAGCACGACCACATGGAGACCTATTATGTGCCCTACATGAACTTTGAGGAAATAAACGCCCGCCGGGAAAAGACAATGTCCAGGATACTGGAGCTGGCGGAAGACTTTAAATAGAAGGAAAAGGCTGCGGGGAACCTCCCGCAGCCTTTTCCTTCTACTAATACTGTATAATATTTACGGTCGGAATACAAGAGTCAGTATCCAGACCCACACGCCGCTAAAAGCGGCACCATAGAGGAACGAAAATAGGATCTGTTGAATCAATTCTTTAGCGGCTGGCGAAGCGAGGTCGATTTTTCATTGGTGCCTTGATTACTTTGCCAAGATTAACGCCAAGGCTATTAAAAACCGTGCTATCAAACAGCTTGAGATGTTAGGCTACCATGTCAATATTGAGGCCGCTTAAGTTTTTTGCTATTTGTTTTGTCATAAAGAGTGCTACGCTGTTGGATCCCCTTTTTGGGGGGCTTAGTCAGGTGTTGCCTTTTCGGAACTGTTATTTTCAGGGCAGTCTTTCCTTGTAGGTCCAGGGGTAAAATAGCTCGGATCCCAGGGGAGACGGAAACCGCACTCAATGGGGCCGTAACCGACCGTACCGTCGCTAAGCCGGTACTCTCCCCAATTCATGGCCACTAAAAAGCCATCGACTGGGATCATAAAACAATAGAAGGGCTTGGCAGTATATTCCCATAGCCTGTCATTGCAGTCCCAGAAACGATAGTGTAAGGATTTGACTGTCATCCCATCCTCGGCAAATTCGATGTTGTCTTCGACTTCGCGTATCGGGAGCCACTCCTTGCCGTCCCAAACCATCTTCATATAGGCCCTCTTGCCAGTGATGGTTAGTGTATGGACAATGGCTACTGTTTGGCCGTTGGTGAAGACGGGCCAAGACAGTCTGTAGGTGTACATAAACTCCCAATCGCGTATACCCCAGTGGACATCACGAAAACCCAAACCGTCTACTATTTCGATTTTCTCACCCCGCAAATTGAGTGTGCCGTTAACCCGTGTTGGTCCTTCCAGATGTACGAAGGAATCTACATCGTCTATCCCCTTCTTGGTTATCGAAAATGCGTCGGCCATCGGCGCCGTTGCCTCAAATGTCAGACTCAGGGATGTTTGGTCGTTTGAGTACTCGACCAATGCCTTTTTCAAAGGCTCAATGCTGGTAAAGCGCAAGTTGGCAACCTCGACCCCATCCGGGTCAGCCATCCGCTTCGGGGTGTAGGGCGCTACCTGAACGACACGGTTGTAAAGTGGTTTTCTATCTTTGAACAGAATCAACCATATGCCGGAGGATTGTTCGTACTCGTTTATGCCAATTCGAATGTAAGCCCCTACGGTGCTCTTCGGATCATAGAAGTCGAAAAAGTAACTTTCATTCCATTTTGGGTTATTATCTTTCCATCCATGTCTTTCTTCCGCTCCAGGATAGAAATAATTCATCACAAATCTCCTCTGTTAATGTTTTTTATGCCATTTAGCTATATTTGGGCTCCTGGGGTCTACGTATCTTTAGGATATATAATCGTATTTAGTTCATGTATAAACAGCGTTATTCAATGAGCTATTTCGATCACAGCGAAACGTACTACTAACCCTTATCAATTCACCAGCTTGCTATGCAGCTTTGTGATAGTCTTTGCTTTTACACCTATACTCAGGAGATATTCCTGAACCGAGCCATACCTCTCTTTTAGGTGATTCAGCGCCAAAGTGATGTGCTCCGGATCACAGGAAAAGTTCCGTTCAACGACATCCATATCTAGCCCTTCCCTTCGGGAATTCTGACGTAGATTATCCAGTATCGGCTTGATTAGTGGACCTGATTGGGCATAGTCCGTAGCAATCACTTCCAGCGGAACCCCTAGGGCCCCTAGAACAAGGGCCACTATAATCCCGGTACGATCTTTGCCTGCAGAACAGTGGACAAGAACCGGACGGTCACAGTGACTCCCGATAGCTTCGATGGCATCGCATACTAAACCCTTGCGATATTCGAGCATGAGTACATAAAGCTCACCGAGGTTTTCGTGCTCTGTCTGCCCGCCAGTTAGATACTGGTTTAAGGAGATAGGAACATTCCGGTACGCCAGCAGACTTTTGGCGCAGGGGCTCGGCGCCGTCTGCGTTTCGCCCTCATGCCTCAGGTCTATGACCGCCCTGACACCTATATTCACCAGAGCGTCCAGGCCGTCAGCCCCTAAATTGTGCAGACTATCCGAACGGAATAACACCCCCCAGCGCGTAGTCCGTCCATCAAGTGTTGAGTAGCCCCCCATGTCACGAAGGTTGTACGTACCGGGGATGGGCAGATGTCGATTTCGGTTGGTATCCCGGCTCACTTAAGCTTCTCCTCCTTAGCAGCAAGATCCATCCCATTACCATGGCGGAATGTACCTTGCCTGCTATTTATTTAAACACGGTCCCTAAAGTGGGTTTCCCCTTCTTCGAATCTATCACAGGTGGTATTGTAGTAATCCTTAATTAATTTTTTCCATATAGCCCCGTCTGCAGACTTCATAGCAATGCAAGCACCTTTACTTGGATCAGTGGAATTCTCCACACCATATTTGCACTTAATACAGGGCCTGCTGGTCCCCGGCTCACGCCTTTGCCTAAGTGACTTTTCTTCCTTGGACATAATAAACACCCTTTCGCAGATATTTACAGCAAAACTCTCTTTTTGAACAAGACAGATGGTTTATAGCTCAACACCCAGATATTCAAGGTCCTCAGCGCTATAGTCTTGTTCGCTCCGCCTTATAATGGTTTCCTGTCCATAGGTGGTCAGGTCAACGAACCGCGCGCTGTAACCTGCAACCCTGACAATCAAGTCCTGATGCTTTTCAGGCTCTTTCTGCGCTGCCCGCATTTCTTCCGTACTCACCACGTTAAACTGAACATGGTCGATGTTCAGGTCATGCCAGGTATTCATATATGCGAGCCAGATCTTAAAGCCGTGTTTACTGCGCATGATTGGTTGGGAGAGCCGCTGATTCAAGAGATTTGCCTTCTGGGTGGCGGCATTAACCTGTGATACCGAGCGAAGAACTGCAGTCGGACCCTTCTTATCAGTACCCAAATGAGGTGAAATCCCACCGTCATCGCAGGCTTGCCCTCCAAAACGGCCATCGGGAGTAGGACCGACCCGTGAACCTGCTTCTATGGACATCCCCACTGCCTGACCAGAAGGCAGTTGCGGTGCCCCCGAGTAGTTGTAAATCTTACGTAGTTCATCGGAAATAATATCCTCGTAGAACCTCTTGACGATTTGATCTGCATATTCGTCGTCGTTACCAAACTTGGGTGCATTGAGAAAATCTTTCCGCATTTCCTCATAACCCTCCCAGTTATTAAACAAGGCGTTCTTCAATTGAGTTAAAGTATATTTCTTATCGTCATAAATCAGTTTTTTCATCGCGACCATCGAGTTAGCCGCAACGACAGTCGTAATAGGATTTATCCAAGGGTTAGGCTGTTCCGACAACTCGTTGGCATCCATCCCTAACTCCATGCATCCATCATCAATGCTGGAGACAAAAGGCATTTGTAAATACCGTATCTCAAAGTACCGGGATACGTCTTTAGCACTGCTAACCATGTTCACACAGTACTGGTATTGCTTCCGGTAAGCTTCCCATAAATCTTCGAAAGTTTTGAGATCTTCAATATCCCCGGTCTCCGGTCCGATCTGCATATCGGAATAACTCCAGTCGAAGCCGTTATTCAGCGTGACCTCAAAAATTTTCGCCATAAAAACACTATTGCCGCCCTCCGATCTGGTTTTTTGGGTTTTTCTCCTTCCCACCAAGCCCGGAGACATGCACAATACATTGCACCAATCGTGCGCTTCCTCAAGGGTTGCTCCATTGCCATTTTTGCTGAACTGCGAGAAATAGATCATCTGGGCCGTGCCAATCGCATCATGTTTAATGGACGGGAAGCCCAAACCATCTCGGATACACTCAAACACCAAACGTTTGGTTTTTAGCCGGCCTTTGGGACTCCAACGGAAAACAATTGAGGGTTCAGTGGTCCGGATATTTCTGGCTGCTTCTAAAATAGCATCAGTGCAGTCGTTGCAGCCATCAGATCCATCCCGGTTAAGACCGCCAACTGCCAGGATGAACAGGTCATTGGCTCCTGGGAAGGTTTCCCTATACAATCTTCCCTTACCAGCCCCATGCTCGGAAACCTTGAGGCGTTCAATTTCAAACAATTCCACGGCATCCCCGTGCGTCATCGGCTGGGACGTTTTGTCAATGACACTGGCCTTATAGTAAGGCCACAGCAGTTTATCTTCTTTTTGCGCGTAGCCGCTGGCATATCTTTCTATCGCATGACAGATCAGAAAGGCATACCATTTTGCCTGCATGGCGTCCTTCAACCCCTTACAGGGCTCTGCCGGTATGCGATGGCTGATTTCTGCCATCTCAAGCAGTTCTTCTTGGCGTTTGGGATTGCTTTCAAAATTTTCGGCAACAATCTTGCACAGACGGGCATGACGCCTCGCCCAGGAAATTACGGCCTTATCGGCAATAATCATTGCTTGCCACACGTCAATCTTAGCAATTAATTCAAGACGTTCGCCAGCGTTCCAATAAGGAGCGGCCATTTTTTCCTTCGCTTCCCGAAGATGTTCTTCTGCCAATTGGATTCTTTTTAATAACCCGTCTTCCAAAACAGTCTCATAAGGAGGAATCATGCTGCTGAAACCTGAGGCAAACGGAGGAGCCGACATTGTGCTTACTTGGTTCATGCGATCCATTTCATCCTGGGTAAAGTAAGGTGCTGCATGTGTAAGAAGCGAATGTTTACTCCAATACTGAACAATTTCCTGGGCCTCGGAGGCCGGCTGAGGAGCGTATTTTCCCTGCATGTAGTCCAAAACAGTATACGGCGATAGTTCAGGATACATGGGCACATAATTGGGGCGCTCAGCATTAAAGCCTAAAATAAATTCGTCTTCCTGCAAAATGACAGTATTTTTCTCTAATATGTTGGCCAGTCCTAATGCCCGACGAATTACTTCCGGTCTGCCTTCGCTTTCTCTATATGATTCAGTTATATAGCGCATGCGCTCAATGCCGGCACGCACACTATCATCGACAAACTCTCCCGCCGATGTATGTTTCCAGCGGCATCTGGCTTTTAGACGCTTGGTTCGCCCGGTAGAGGGTTTAGCTAAATTTTCGTGCAAACTTTCAAGCGGGAGATTGCTTTCGTCGGGGTTTTCAAACGGAAATTCTATTACCTTTCCCTTATACTCTAAGGGCTTAGCTTCTGTTGCCATTTACATATCCCCCTCAAAATTAATGTTTTGCTTTAAACAAGGAACAAGTACTATTCTCTTGTGTCGATTTGGATAACCAAAACTTACCTTTTTCATCTTTCTCTTCGCGCACACAATCGCCCTTGCCCTCTGCGTAATCATCTGCGTCCTTGGGAAGTTCGAAAAAAGATTGGCAATTACTACATATGATCATTGATGCAAACACCCCCTCTCAATTTAATGCAAAACGGCTTTCTTATGTTTAATAATGAGCAAAGACATAAATTTTTGTGCCGATATGTAATGAGGATGAGGAAGACCGAGCCGTTCCCCTGAACACTTAACCTACGGATCGGTCCAACATCTCTGCGGGTTTCAGATAAGAATGACTTGACGCGTAGATTAGCAGTACAAAACTTATCGGGAGCAGAATAATTGAGAAATAAAAGACAGGTGTGTATTCGCCACTTGAAATTCCTAACAATGCGCCACTGATGGCAGGAGCAACCGCCAGCCCCCCGTACATTGCGGCCATGCTCAATGGGGCAAGCCTGCCTTTGGGATCTAGTATTGAGGCAATGCTTATGACAAAAGGGGTAGAGAATGCCCAAAAGAAAATAAAGACGAACAGCCATGCAGCAAATACAAATTTTGAGTTGCTTAGTATTATCGATAGCATAGCAACCAAAAACCCTCCGCCTCCAAGCGGGAAAAGTAACCTTGACCCTAATTTCGGTCCAATCCAGGCTGAGACAATCATCCCGGAAAACGATGCTATCTGAGCATAGGATAGAACTTTTTGAATGTCTTCCGCATGAATTCCTTTATAGACGCCCAATCCTACAACATGGCTCCATAAACCGTTGCCAGCAATATTAAACAAGAATATTCCGATTAACGCAATTCCGCACATAACAATAGAAATTCGGCTATCATCATCCCTGACCTTTTCATCCCTGACTCTATCATCAGTCAGTTGACAACTTGCTAAAATGCCCATTACGGCAACAAGCGACAACCACAGATAGGGACCTCGCACGCCTTGGGACCTTTCCACGCAACTCCATACTTGATAAGCCAACATACTTAAAAGGTAACTACAACAATAGAATATACCAAACATTCTCTGAGGTGAAGCCGATTTGCCCAACCTGCTTGAGGCTAGACCGAGAAGAAGCCCGGCTCCAGCACCTGCAAAGAAACGAAATATACATAACAAAAAATAACTCTGTAAGAAAATCGAAGCAATATTGCTTGCCAACAAAAGAACGCTTCCCAATCGCACAATTCTTGTGTGTGGAACATAATTCACGAAAACTGCAAGAGCCACTATAGAAATTGTCATACCCACTAATTCAAGGGAAGCGATAAAACCGACTAAAGCAGCACCAAAATTTCCTTTGCTAGACAAAGTGCCAATTATTGCAGGCATGATGGAGTTAGTATGACTTCCAGCAATACCAATGATTATTAGCCAAACGATACTAAGACGAGCGCTTATGGAAATTTTTTCTGAGCTCATTCTTAAAAGACCTCACTTTTGCCAAGAAGGGGAAAGGCCCACCGTCTCCTCAGTGTAAAAACAAATTAAAAGGATACTGTCCAGACAGCACATGAGTACAATTAAGTCAGCCACACGGTGCACAATGTCGATAATAGACGAGCTGACTTGTGATTCAAAGCAGACGGGCAGGTATTCGATAATTTTAAGAATATCCACCTCGGAAAAAATATATTTTACCGAGGTGGATAACGCCATTTTCTTAATGGGGGCCCTGTTGAGGAAAAACAACAAGAACATTTCCTCAATCTGTCAAGATTTCAAGATTAAACAGCAACCTCCTGATCAGGCTCATCCTCAGGGTCATGAATTTTTACAATTCCGGCGTCACCGTCAACAGTGATGGTTGCACCATCTGGAATGAGGTTAAGTGCCCCCGGAATCTGCACACCCGGCAAGCCGTATTCTCTTGAGAGAAGCGCAGCATGCGAGATAAGTCCTCCCGTCTCGAGCACGATCCCGCTGATATACATGAATACCGGTGTCCAGCCCGGGTCGGTAGAATTCACAACCAATATATCGCCCTTCTGTACTATGCCGATTTCCTCAAGACTGCGGACCACACGAGCTGTCCCGGTCACTTTGCCGAGGCTCGTAGTTTTTCCAACGAGCACGCCTTCACCCATCTCGACAGGTGCGTCAAGATTAACTCCTCTTCCATTTTGGATATAATAGGGTGGGGTTATTTCTTTCTTGTCAACCAAGTTAAAATTGCGTTTCCGTGCTTTAATCTTGGCTTTAGCCAGCTCTAAGTTGGCCTTGCCGTCCAGCACGTCGTAGAGCTCCTGATAGGTCAGGAAGTAGTGATCCTTTTCACCTTCCAAATACCCGCGTTCCTTACAGCGGCGGCCTACCTCGTCGTACGTCTTCTTAATGGCATATGTTGATTTATCCATAAAGTCGCGCTCATTGTCCCGATAGTCTAAGCTATGGTGACAGAAGTCAACAACTAACTTGAAAGCCTCCGCTTTTATAGCGCCAAACGGCTTCTGGGCAATATTTTCGTATACATGATTAATAGTTTCCTCAAGCTTCGCTCTAGTCTTCATCTCACCGATTCTCGGATCTGCAGAGCCCATGAGAGACTTGATCATCCGGATATCTACCATCGGGTTATCAGCGCGGCGGTCAAAGATGATATCCCTATCAGGATGGCCCCTGTGACCTCTTTCTGCGACAACTTTCCTATACTTGACAAGGAACTCCTGACCTTCCCTAAACTTCTCACATTCGGTCATAAAACGAGGGTCTTGATACTTGTTGAATAGATCCTTCAGCACCGGTGATTTGTCAATAATGTCAGCCAGCTCCCAAACAGCGAAGTTGTCCTGTAGCGTAATAGTTGTCGTACGTGAGCCGGTCACTATGTCCATCATCACGGTTGGTCTGCCGCCATCGTACCAGTTTCCAATCATCCAGAACAACCAGTTCATTCCTTCTCTCATGTACGACAACAGGCCATGCCACGGGGGATCGTAGGAAGAAACCTCCCATACGACCAACTCCCAAATACGCTGCTTCAATTCGTTATCTGACAGGCGTTTCATGTCTTCTAGCGAATAACGCCAATGTTCGGCGACTCGCTCCTTGTGTTCAATGTAGTCGTCTCTAATAGACCTCCACCAATTAAATCCCATATGAGGCGCCATTGTTTCTACCCTGAAGAAGAACTTAAAGTATCTAATCCAGTCAAAAGGCGCAGCCTTTATATCATCGTGCCAAGAAACCGGGCATTTAGGAAGAAATGCTTCCCGGAACATTGTAGGGACACAATTTTTTATCATGTCTCGGTCGACAGCTGCGTTATGGTAGGATAGTCCCTTGTGATATACCCATAGCCGCCTGGTATCGTAATCGAGCTCGGGATAACCATCCATTTGCCAACCAATACTATGGCACGTACAAAGTCCCCAGCACCGCCAGGAGAACATGAGGGGAGAAATCCCTCCTGTCCACATTTCCTCAGGAAAGTTTCTAGAAAAGACATTGTCCTCTTCGATCCCATCATCATTACCTTGGATACTCGCCGTAACTTCCGCGTCCCAGGAGAAGTCTACACCGGTAATAGGCCGCGCCTGGAGAATATAATACTGTCCACCTTGAAAGGCCCATTCGATATCTTGCGGAAAACCGCCATAGGCTTCCTGGATACGTTTTGCTAATTCGGCAAGCTGTATTATCTGGTCTTCGGAAAGCGTGAACTCTGCCCGCTCAGATTCAGATGCGGCCAAATGAATTGTCCCGTTCCCCGTTTTAGGATCACGAACTATTTTAGTCTCCTTAGTCCCCAGGGTTTTATTAATCACTCTCATTTTGTGGCTTCTTTTGGATGGGCGGGGCTCATCGTTGTCCAAGTACCCTAGGGGGTTCGCTTTGAAAGGAATTCCTGTATCGGTGACAATCGTTCTGGGCTTAAACTCAGGGTAGTTAGATGTGTCGGAAAAATCCCGGTAAGTATTCACCGGGTTTTTAACAATGTATTCGTCCGGTGTTACTATGCCGGAAACAACTGCCTCACCTAATCCCCAGCATGCATTTATTAGCATTTCATCAGTAGCAGTGTTTATAGGATTACCTGTGAACAAAACGCCGGATACTTCCGACTCCACCATTGTCTGGACCACAACGGCTATAGATGTTTTAAAGTGATCAAACCCTTGAGCTTGGCGATAAGATACCGCTCTTGCCGTCCACATCGATGCCCAGCAGCGTTTCACTGCGTCGAGAACATTTTCCACACCTAATATGTCGAGATAAGTATCATGAAGTCCTGCAAAAGAAGCGCCTTCCAAATCTTCTGC
>JAMCVT010000173.1 GCA_023475565.1 Actinomycetota bacterium | reverse complement strand
CTGGATTCTGACTTCTGTATTCCGACCGGATGCAGTGCCTATTAGAATATTTAAAGTCCCCTCATGCTTTCGGACTTCAGCTTGTAACAATGGGGATTTTCCACCACATCGGCCAGCAGGCCTGTTAATTTTTTCCGGTCCCGGGGCAGTGTGCCTCTCAGGGGGAGGTAGTTGGAGGCGTGGTTGCACCTGAACAGGCAATTTTCACTCATATCCAGCATCTCCACCAGCCATTTCAGCTCCTGCAGATTTTCAAGGGGGTCCAGAAGCTGGAATTCACCCTTTTTCATCCTCTTGTAAAGTATTGTGTTTGGTGTGGGCGTAAGCGTAAGCGCCCCTATATAGTCAGGCTGCAGTCTGTTCAGCACTGCTGCTGTTTCCACTGCATTCTCCCGGGATCTGGACTTGCCACCCAGGCCGGTCAGAACGGTGACCGCAAGCTCAAAGCCGGCTTCCTTTGCCCTGCGGCCTGCCTCCACCATTTCATCCGGAGTGACTCCCTTATTTACCTCTTTTAGTATAAAGGCGCTGCCGGACTCAACCCCCAGGTAAAGAAGCTTCAGCCCTGAGTCCCTCATTCTTTTAAGCTCTTCCAGAGGCCTACCCAGCAGGTCCCCGGGGCCGGCGTAAGAGGAAACCCTTTTAAGGTCCGGAAATGACCCGTACAGTTTTTTCAGGAGGACTTCCATCTTTTCTGTTTCCATGGCCAGGGCGTTTCCGTCGGCCAGAAAAATCCTTTCCACTCCCTCGGAAAAAGCCGCTGCATCCCTTATATCAAGATCTATCTCCGGCCAGTCCTTAACCCTGAACTTTTTCATTTTGTACATTCCGCAAAAGGTGCAGGCATTATGTGAGCACCCCAGGGTAACCTGCAGGATAAGACTGAAGGCCTCGCTGGGAGGTCTGAAAAGAGGCATGTCGTATTTCATCTTTTTGTCACCCCGCAGGCTATTAACCTATTTCCTTTTTCGAACAGGGAAGGCATAATGTTTTCCCTGCCAGTTTTACCGTTCTGGTTTCCATAGCCGGCTCACCGCACTTATCGCAGGTCACTGACCGGCGGATTACAGCCCTGTCCGGCAGTTCCATATCCACAAAGGCCAGGTTGAAACAATCCTCCCCGGATTCCAGTATATTCTGTATATGCCTTTTCTGTAATGCTTCATATTCACTTTTTTCAGTCTCCGAAGCGTTTCCCGAGCTGACAGCTCCGCGCAGCCTGCTGAGTTCCGGGTTATGGAAGGCCATGTGCTTTACTGTTATCCTTACCGCCCTTTGCTTAGCCCTGGAGGCGATGGTATATACCTGCTTGCCGTGGTCCAGAAAAAAGAAATTTCCCTTTCCAAAGGTGCAGCCCGTCAGCACCTGCAGGGCATCGGTCCCGCAGGCGTCGTTTTCCACAATGGCCACCAGCTCTTCATCAGCCGACCTGGAGACTTCCAGTTTGGCCATGGCCAGCTCGGCTGACCTGAATCCCACTGCCAGCCCCGGACATACATGCCCATGAAATTCCACTGCCTTTTGCCAATTTTTACTGTCCATAAATAAAATCTCCTCCATAATATCAGTCGCCTAAAGAAATTCCCAGCTGCCTGGCCGCACTGACCAGATCAATATCCAGGGGAACCTTTCTCTGCCCCTTGGCGGCCTCCTCCAGGGTAACAGTATCAATACGGGTCCCCTTCAGGCACACCATATGGCCGTATCGCCCCTCCATCAGGAAGTTAACCGCTGCGGCGCCGTACCGGGTGGATAATATCCTGTCAAAGGCAGTGGGTGATCCCCCTCTCTGCAGGTGTCCCAGAACTGTAACCCTGGATTCCTTTCCGGTTATGTCTTCAATCTGCCGGGCCACTACCTGCCCTATGCCCCCCAGTCTCACCGGGTCATAGCTGTTTTCAATCTTCTGCTGGATTACCACGTCCCCGCCTATCGGCCTGGCTCCCTCGGCCACTACAATGATGCTGAATTTTTTGTTTTGATTGCTGCGGTGGTTTATTTTCCTGGCCACACACTCAATGTCATACTGTATTTCCGGCAGCAGTATAACATCCGCCCCCCCGGCAATTCCGGCCGACAGGGCAATCCACCCGGCATTGCGGCCCATAACCTCCAGCACCATAACCCTGTGGTGGGACTCAGCCGTGGTGTGCAGCTTGTCAAGGGCCTCGGTGGCCGTGGTAAGGGCTGTGTCGAAACCAAAGGTCTGGTCGGTGGCATACAGGTCGTTGTCAATAGTTTTCGGTACCCCTATAAGCTTCATGCCCTTGTCGTAAAGCTCCTTGGCAATGGAAAGGCTCCCGTCCCCACCGATCACCACCAGGGCGTCCACCTCGTGTATAGCTGTGTTCTCAAATATCCTGTCGGATACGTCGACAAAAACCTTTTCCCCATTCCTTTCTATAGGATAGTAAAAAGGATTGTCACGGTTGGTTGTTCCCAGTATAGTGCCTCCCCTGGGCAGTATGCCGGCCACCTCGTTCTCAGAAAGCTCCCTGACCTGGTTTTTGATAAGCCCCCCGAACCCATTTAAAAAACCTACCACACTCAACTCATGTTCCCGTATGGCCGACTTCACAACCGCCCTTATTACCGCGTTCAGCCCGGGCGCATCCCCGCCGCCGGTAAGAATACCTATGCGCTTTACTTCCTTTTTCTTTGGCATATATCTTCCTCCCAAAATTATTTATTGTTTTTTACCATAAAATCATGTATAAGAGCATTTATATCGGCCGGTCTCTCAAGCATGGTCATATGGCCCGAGTCCTCCACCACCTCGAAAACCGCATTCTTTAAATTGTCCCGCAGGTATTGGCCGTACTTCACCGGGGTCATTACATCTTTCTCACCGGTTATGACAAGGGCCGGTATTTCTATTTCCCCCAGCCTGCCGCCTACATCAAACCTGTCACAGGCCTTCATGTCCGCATAATAAACAGCGGCCTCTTCCATACCCTCCCGGGCCGCCTTTAAAACAGTTTCCGGAGTGCCCTTGCGGTATAAAGAGGGAACCAGATTTTTCGGTATCTTCCCCTCCCTGAGTGACTCAAGAATAGAGGGCAGTACCTTTAGCCTTGATCCGGTGCTGATCAGTATAATTCCGGCCACCATCCCGGGATAGCTCAGGGCAAAGTCAAGGGCAACGGCTCCGCCCATGGAATGCCCGGCCAGAAAAAAAGGAATTCCTAAGATCCTTTCCGCAAAGGAGTACAAAAACTCCCGGTAATACTCGATGCTGTCACCGGACTTACCCCCGGACAGCCCGTGCCCCGGAAGGTCCACAGCTATGGCCAGAAAATCACGGCCCAGGCCGTCCACCTGGTTTTGCCAGTCCTGACAGCTTCCTCCTGCTCCGTGTATAAAAACCACTGCCTGCCTGGGGTCCCCGGGCATACTGGCTGAGTATTGATATTGCAAACCATTGAAGGTTGCATAAGGCATATTATAAGCACTCTCCTCCGTATGGCCATTATTTTTTTACATAATCACACTATTATTGAATTTTATCAAAACATAATCACATTTGAAATAAATACTTTCACCTGAAACAAAAAAACCGGCGCCAGACCGGTTTATATATAAATTTATTATTATTTAATGGTCGGAATGACCGTCGTGCGCGCAGGCCTCTTTCTTTATTGTATCACCATATTTTTTAGTCCACATGCCCATTAACGCGTAGGCTACTGCCAGCATTCCCACAGTGGTAACCAAACCGAAAACCAGTCCCTGCCATAATGTCTCAAAAAACATACTGCCTCTCCTCCCAAAACCCCTGTCTCCTGGCGTAAGACAGGGAGTTTTTTTTTAATCTGCTGTCCTGCGGCTTAAATCGTCAAGTATTTCTTTCAGCTTTCTGGTGGACTCGCCATAGCCGGCCCAATCACCTGCTCTGAGCTTGTTCTGCCCATCCTCGTATATCCTGCTGGCCTCGGCTGCCAGCCCTTTGACCGTGTCTATAATTGTTCCGGGCTGGGGCTGCTGGCCCTGCGGCATTGGGGTTTCCTGGGCAGTTGTTCCCTTACCGAACAATTTATTAAGGGCCTCATCCAGTGTGGGCTCCATAACGATCCTGTCTCCATGGGCCACTATAACCCTTCTCAGCTCAGGCATTTTGCTCTGCTCGGCCTGCAGATATAGGGGCTCCACATATAGCAGCGAGTCCTTTATGGGGATCACCAGCAGGTTACCCCTATATACCTGGGAGCCCTTTTGGCTCCACAGGGTGATCTGCTGTGAAATATAGGAGTCCTGGTCTATCCTGGCCTCTATCTGCTGGGGCCCGTACACCAGCTCCTGTTTGGGGAATTCGTACAGGAGAAGTTTTCCGTAATTTTCCCCGTCTGAGCGCCCGGCCAGCCAGGATATCATATTGATTTTTTTATGGGGCGTAAAGGGCAGAATCTGAATATATTCAGACTTGCTTTCCCCGGGCAGCTTGACAATGGTATAGTACGGCTCCATGTTCTTCTGGTTGCCGGAGATTATCTCAGCCGGCAGGTTCCACTTGTCCTCCTTGTTATAGAAAACCACCGGGTCTTCCATATGATAGGTCAGGTACTTGTTGGCCTGTACCATAAACATGTCTTCCGGATACCTTATGTGGCTTCTCAGGCCCGCCGGCATATCAGCAATAGGCTTGAACATATCCGGGAATATGCTGCTGTACGACTTTATCAGCGGGTCCGAGTCGTCGGAAATATAATAGTCAATCACGCCTGAGTAGGCATCAACAACCACCTTGACTGAGTTTCTGATATAGTTCAAACCGCCCTCAAAGGGCTCGGCGTAGGGATACATGTCGGTGGTGGTATAGGCGTCCCATATCCAGTACAGCTTCCCACCCTCTATAACCATGTAGGGGTCTTTGTCAAACTTAAGAAAACTGGCTATTTTGGGCACCCTCTGGTTGAGGCTGCGGTAGTACAAAACCTGGCTTTCGGAGGTTACCTCACTGGAAAGGAGCAGCTTGTAGTCTCCCAGGGAAAGGGCGAACATTACCCTCTTAAGCAGGGACCCAATCCTCACCCCGTTGTTTCCCCGGTACATTGTGTATGCGTTTTCATCTCCCTTGGGGTAGTCAAACTCCTCTTCCCTGGCATTTACTATTACATAATCATCAGTGGACTCGCCAAAATATATCTCCGGCCTTTCAACCTTAATGTCAGAGCCGGTAACCGGGGGAATATCCTTTATCGTAAGCTGGGGCAGCCCCTCTGTGGTGACCTTGTTCACCGGGCTGGCCACGATCCCATAGCCGTGTGTATACTTAAGCCTCTGGTTGACCCATGTTTTGGCGTTTTCGGGCAGCTGCTCCTGATTCAGCTCCCTGGGTGAAAGCATCAGCTGGCGGTATTCCCCGTTTATAACGTACCTGTCCACATCAATGTTCTTCAGCTCGTAATAAGTTCTCATTTCCTGTATCTGGGCGTACGTCTGCTGAAGCGGACGGTAGTCCCAGAGCCTGATGTTTTCCACTGTATCCATATTATTTCTTACATCATCAGCAGTAATGGTTCTGCCGGCAGGAAAATCCTTTTTGACCACCTCATCCAGGTTGTAGGCCATCCTGGTATATTTAATGCTGTTTTCTATATAGGGCGTTTCCTTGTTCAGCTCATTGGGAACAACAACTATCTTCTGAACTATTACCGGATATATGCCCCCCACCAGGACCGAAATTATAACCAGGGCTGCTATGGAATACAGCACCAGTCTAAATCTTTTCATAAATATATTGACTAAAATGGCAACAGCTACCACTAGGGACACCCAGAACAATATTTTGTAAGCCAGCAGGTTGGCATGGATATCTGTATAGGTGGGACCGTAAACAATACCTCCCGCCGAGTGCAGTATGTTATACTGCTCCAGCCGGTAGCCAAAGGCCCGGGCCATAAAATAAACCGCTGCCAGAGCCGACAGGTGGTAGCGGGCAGCGTCAGATTTGAGAAAACTCTTGCCCTGTCCCCCGCTTATGCTCTCAGCCACAAAATAGGCCGCCGCAACCCAGAAGGCTACCAGGAACAGCACCCAGACGAAGAGCCTGTACAAAAACTCATAAAAGGGAAGCTGAAATACATAAAACCCTATATCCTTATCGAATATGGGGTCTGTAATATTAAAGGGCGTAGGGTGCAGAAACTTCTGCAGCACCACCCAGTCACCGGCCACGGCAGTGCTCACAAAGAATGCCATTATCAGGCTGATAAGCAGATAAAGGGCCAGTATGGGCCCGGACTTGGCATACTTGCTGAAGGGGGCCCGGTACAGATTTATAACATTGTCCTCATCCTCAATGACCCTGCCCATATTGGCTGCCTTCATTATCCTGGACCTTGTCGGCAGCAGGTTCATGAAAAGCAGTATGAAAACAGCTATGCCCACGACTATTTTTAAACCTATTTCAGAGAAAATTATGGTCAGGTATGTGCTCTGGTATTTTAATGACTCAAACCACAGCCAGTCTGTATAAAGGTTGGCGCCCCAGCGGGCCAGCATCAACACTGCGACTATGGCCACAATTATTACAGTCATAAACCTTTGCCTCATCTAATAACCTCCCGGTTTTATACTCACCTGAAATTCCGGCCTGCCCGTCAGGCGGTATTTTACATAGGCTTGGGAACCTTCTGTGCATGGTCCGATTCATTCTTTATCTTGGCCTCACATAGCTGGCAGAAAACCACCGGCTTCTTTTGGGGGATATCGTCCTCATCATCGTAAGGATCCGGTTTGAATTCCTCCATTTCCACAGCCCTGCCGCACATCATGCAGTGAATTTTCATTTATTTACCCTCCCCGGTTGGCTTTATATTCACCTTATTCGTCAGTTATCTCACATTTTCCTTCCCCCAGCCCCGGTGGTTGTTTTATTCAGGTTTTCTTAATTCAGCATGCCGTTCTTTTTTATTCGAAGAATTTCCTGAGTTCCTCAGCCATTATTTCAGGCAGCTGCAGTGTCCAGGGGTCCTGGTGTAGCATCTGCATGTGGCTTATATCACTGCCCACCAGAGGAAAAAGGGTATACCTGCCCACCAGCCTGGCGGTACAGCGAAAACCCCTGTCCTCCCTGCCGGCAAAGTATAGTGCCATATTAAAGGCGGGCAGGTTCACCGAGTCGTAATAGCTTATTACTCTTTTGAAGCCCTCAGCCAGTTCCACCAGGTTTTTTCTGCCCATATGCTGTATGGTGGAGCAGCCTTTCACCACCGCGGTAACATCTCCCACGGCCAGGGGCGCAAAGGTGGCCAGCCATTCCACTCCGCCGGTGGACCCCAGGTATCTTTCATCCTGCCTTTCGGCCTCCAGAAGATCATCCCAGTACACCGATCCGTTATTTTTATAATATACTGCAGCCGAGTCAATTACTTCCCTGTCTAGATTGCCGGGCTCTCCACCGGAGATTACCTGCAGGTGCGGGTGAATAATCGACCCCCCGGCATAGGGCATGTAGTTCCAGTTTATCGAACTGTATTTTGCATTTTCCGGATCCTTTTCAGCTATCACCTGCAGGTACCGGAGCCCTGCCTCCATGCTGTCCACCATTACCTCCCCGGTTATATCCTCCATGGAAAGATAGTGCCTGGGGGTCATAACCACAACACCGGTGTGCGTTTCATAGGGGTGAAGGTTGGGCACCAGCAACGACTCGCCCACCCGGATCCTTCCCCCGGGTATAAAATCCTCAGGAAAACGGGGTGTGGCCTTTTCCAGCACACCGGGGCAGAAGGGACAAAACCTCTGCCTAGACTCCTCCACAAAGGGCGCCCAGTCATGCCTGGAAAAGTCTATTTTACGGAAAGGGAAAATCCTCACCAGCTTACCTGTGAGCGGGTCGTACCTCTTCTGGGACTCCACCCGCTTCAGCTCAAAATTCCTTGTGGGATCAAGATAAACTGTGCTGCTGACATTTTTGAGGAAATTTATCATAAGAATTCTCCTTTTTAGTGTTTGCCGGATATTAAACGCTGTAATTATTATAATTCATTATAATTGGTTGCTGCACCTAAAATTTTATTTTTTGCGCACCGGTCCAGATAAGAAATTTTCAAACCAACTGATTTTACCAGCTTGACATACATCCCTATTCTGCTATAATTGATAGTGCGCCTGATTAAAAACCTTATACAGGGGAGTAGCTCAATGGTAGAGTGGCGGTCTCCAAAACCGTAGGCTGCAGGTTCGAGTCCTGTCTCCCCTGCCAGCAAAAAACTAGACACCGTAATGGTTTGCGGTGTCTTTTATTTTATCGCATAAGCAACCCAGTGGCTATTTGGCTACTAAGTTGGCAACAGGCAACGATAAAATAATGAATTATATTTCCAATGATCTAATGAAAAACAATAAAGCCCTCCTCTTTTTTTCTCATGTCATATATGAATCCAGAAGGAGGGTTATAAAATAAAAATAATATGGAGGAACGAAAAATGGACAGATATATTTATCCGGCAATCTTTGACCCCTGCGAAGAAGGCGGTTATTCAGTTACTTTCCCCGACCTCCCCGGCTGCATAACTGAAGGCGATACCGTTGAAGAAGCTCTCAAACAAAATGGTTACCC
>JAMCVT010000062.1 GCA_023475565.1 Actinomycetota bacterium | reverse complement strand
AAGCACCGTTTTCGTCCACCAGCGCCTTCTTGGGTATAACAAACTGTTTGAGCCGGCTCCCGTCCAGGTAAACTCTGGCAAACATACCCGGCTTCACAGTTTCGGGGGAATTGATAATTATGAATTTTATCTGGTAGCCCTTGGTATTGGGGTCCACGGAATAAGAAATATTCCTTACCTCGGCCTCCATAACACCTTCCACCGAATCCACCATGACGGCAGCCTTCTGGCCTACTTTGAGGGTATTGACCTTGCTTTCATCAACATAGGAAGTCACCAGCATGCCGGACAGGTCGGCCACCACAAAAACCGGTGAAGGCTTGGCTGTAGCGCAGGTTTCCCCGGGGTTTATGTACCTTCCGGTGACCTCACCGGTCAGGGGAGATTTGATAACGGCATTGGCATTAGCGGCCTCAGCGGTCTGCAGCGCCGCCCGGGCCTGGGCCAGCTTGCTGGGGGCTGTTTTTTCAGCCTGAATTTTGGCCAGTTCATAAGGCGCGGCATACTTGTTGTCAAAGTCTGCCCTGGAAAGCGCCCCTCCATTATAAAGGTTTTGCGCCCTTTCATAATTGTCCCTGGCGGTGCCGAGGTCAATCCCCGCCTTTTCCAGGGCGGCCTCGGCATCCTGCACGGCGTTGGCCGCCTGGTTGCGGGCGCCCTCAAGGTCTGCCATTTCCATTTTCAGCAAAACCTGGCCGGCCTGCACCCTGCTCCCCACATCCACCAACACTTCAGCTACTCTTCCACTTATCTTTGGTATAATGGTAACCGAATCAACGGCCTCGGTCTTGCCGGTCACGTAATCCGCGCTGGGCGTGCCCAGCTTTGTTTTTTCAGTTACCACCCGCACCCCTGAACCACTGCTGGCGCACCCCTGAATAAAAAAAAGCGCCATCATTAGAATGACTGGAACAAATGACCTGGGCTTCATAGGCAAAACACTCCCACCCTGTTAATTAAGCTGGTTAAATTTTTATCCAGTTAAGTATATTGCGGCAGGGGCGGCATGTCAATATAATTAAATAGTTGACTCTGCTATTACTTATCGGAGATCGGCAGGCATTTTTTTAGTGAAATATAAGACATGTTGATAAGGGCCTGTTCTGCCAAAATTGTGACATGCTTTAACTTCCATCCCACTGACCCCCCATGACGCGCAAAAAAATGCAGTTTATATTTATACCATATCTTAAATATCGCCAGCACGGACGGTGTTATTTGCCCGGCAACAAATGAAACCCCTGCGCCGGCAGGGGTTTTTGTCTTTACAACATTTTTTTAATAATTCTGGGTGCGCACCTCGAAGAATCCCTTGGGGTGCGCACAGACCGGGCAGACATCGGGGGCCTCCTCCCCCTGGTGAATATGGCCGCAGTTGCGGCACTTCCACTCCTGGGGCCGGTCCTTCTTAAATATCTCACCCTTTTCCATGTTCTCCAGGAGCTTTTTATAGCGTTCGTCGTGCTCCTTTTCTATGGCTGCAAGGCCTTTAAAAAAATCTGCTATTTCATTGAAGCCCTCTTCCCTGGCCGCCTTTTCAAATTCCTTGTACATAGAGGTCCACTCGTAGTGCTCTCCCTCGGCGGCCATTTTCAGATTTTCCCTGGTATTCCCTATACCGCCAAGGCGCTTTAAAAGAAGTTTGGCATGCTCCTTTTCATTGCTTGCCGTTTCTTCAAAAATTTCGGCTATCTGCTGGTAGCCTTCCTTTCTGGCCACCGCTGCGAAATAAGTGTACTTGTTACGGGCCTGGGACTCACCGGCAAAAGCCGCCTTGATATTGGCCTCAGTTTTACTACCTGCCAGGTTCATTAAACACCCCTCCAATCATACTGGTCAGGCTATTCTTCCAGGAATTCCAATATTGCCTGCCAGTCACAGTATTCCTCAATATTCTCCAAAACAATCCCAATCCCTGCCTTGTCTTGCGGGGTAATGTGCCTGCTCACCCTGGAGAGCTTCTCTATGGTTGTGTAAGTGTCATAGTGGACAAGTATTACCGGCACTCTCTTTTCCTCCGCCCTGGCCAGCACCTTTACATCGGGGTACAGCCCACCGGTAAGTATCAGCACCGATGTGCTGGTTTCCAGAGCCGCCAGCGCCAGGTCGGCCCTGTCCCCCCCCATGATGACCGCCTTGTCGGTGGTCCGGCGCAGGTACCGCAGCGCTCCGTCCAGGCTCATGGCCCCCACCATTATATCTTCCACCAGAAGGTCCATACAGCCGGGGCAGGCCAGCACCTCCCCGCCCAGTTCATTGTGGAACTCCTCCACCGTGGGTGAGGATATTTCCTGGCGCCTGGGAATGACCCCCAGGGTCTTGAAGCCGCGTTCCTCCAGTATCGGGGAGTAAACACCCTTGGCCTTGGCCAGCAGCGGCAAGGGAATGTTATTAAAAAGGTTCCCCACCACCGGAACTTCCCTTGAGTGCAGGTACTCATTAAGGAAAAGGGTCTGATCCACGGTGAAGTCATTTTCGATGGTTACGGTAACCAGCACTTTAGCATCTGCCCTAAGGGCCAGGGTGACGTCATCCAGCCCCCAGCTGTTGTAAATATAGGGAAACAGCGCACCGTCTATCAGCACCACGTCGGACCCCTGGCTAACCCTCAGGTAGGCGTTTATTATAGCCTCGGCCCATTCCTGCTTCCTGCTGTTGGAAAGATAGGTCTGGCCGGCCCGGCACGGAACTATGTCACTGATGGGGTTATTTATTTTGAGAATTTGCTTCATCAGGACAGCATCCTCGTCCTCCTGGCCTGTTCCCCTTAAGGGGGTCCCCACCGGCTTAAAGTAGGCGACCTTTTTGCCCTCCCGCTGGAACTTAAGGGCCAGCCCCAGCGCCACTATGGTCTTTCCACTGCCGGGATAACCGATTACGTATAAATTTTTCATTTTTTTCACCTCACGATACCGAAATGGTTATTTTTACGTCCACCGCGCTCAATCCCTCTTCATAGGCGAATATGGGGTTTACATCCAGCTCGGTAATCTCGGGAAAGTCCAGCACCAGCCTGGCCACCCGGCCCACCGCATCCAGCAGGGCGGTCATGTCCCGGGGCTTTTCACCCCGGTACCCCCTTAACAGCGTGTAGGCCTTTGTTTCAGAGATCATTCTTTCAATTTCATGGTGGGAAAGCCCCTGGGCCAGACGAAAGGTCACATCCTTCAGCAGGTTTACATAGATTCCTCCCAGGCCTACCCCAATCAGAGGGCCGAACTGCAGGTCTCTGGTCATGCCGATAATCAGCTCAGTTCCCCTGGGCATCATCTTCTGCACCTCCACCCCGTAAATATAGGCCTGGGGCATATGGTGGGAGCAGTTTTCAATTATTTCCAGGTAACCTCTGTATACCTCATCCTGGTTGCCAAGCCCTACTTTTACTCCGCCCACGTCGGTCTTGTGCATTATCCTGGGTGAGGCCACCTTGAGCACCACCGGGTAGCCCATTTTATCGGCCTCGTCCACCGCCTCCTCGGGAGTGCCGGCCAGAGAAATGGGCGCTGCCGCTATACCGTAAGCCCTGGCCACATCGGCCGCCTCGCTTCCCAGAAGCACCACCCGGTTATCTCTCAGCACATCGTAGAAAACAGCCTTTACTGACCTTTTATCAACATTGGAGAAGGTTATTTCGCACTCGGCCCCGGAATTTATATACTGGCTGTATTTTACCATCTGGCTGATTGCCGATATAGCCGGCTCAGGGAAAGTATAGCAGGGTATTCCCCCTTTGCTCAGTATTTCCCTGCCCTCTTCCAGGGCTTCACCTCCCATGTAGGTTCCGAAAAAAACCTTCTCCGGGTACTTTTGTTTCATATCAATAATGGTCCGGGAAGTTTCCGTGGGATTGTTGGTGGCGGTAGGCACAGCTATAACCACCACGCTGTCGGCGCCGGGGTCGGAGCATACCTTCTCCATGGCAAACCGGTAGCGGTCAGCCATGGCGTCCCCCAGAACATCCACCGGGTTGTATATGCCTGCCTCGGCGGGCAGCCCCTCCCTCAGGGCGTCCAGGGTCTCCTTGGTGAACCGGGCCATTTCCAGCCCCTGAAGCTCCACATTGTCGGTGGTTATAATGCCGGGGCCGCCGGAGTTGGTAACTATAGCCACCTTTGGCCCCCTGGGCGCCTCGCTCTTGGCAAAGGCTACGGCCAGGTCGAACAGCTCGGTTACCGTCCTGGCCCGAATTACACCGCACTGCTTAAAGGCTATGTCATAGGCCAGGTCACTTCCGGCCAGGGCGCCGGTATGGGACGAGGCCGCCTGGGCCCCGGCCTGGCTTGTCCCCGATTTGAGTACGATCACAGGCTTTTTCCTGGTGGCCTGGCTGACAACCTTCAAAAACCTGGCGCTGTCGGTAATGTCTTCTATATAGCATAGAATAACCCTGGTGTAAGGGTCGTTCGCCGCCTCCTCGATAAAGTCTATCTCCGAGAGGTCCGCCTTGTTTCCCAGGCTGACTATCTTTGAAAACCCCAGGCCTGCAGCATAGCTCCAATCGAGTATGGCAATCATCATGGCCCCGCTCTGAGTAAAAAAGGCTATATCGCCTTTTAGTGGAAAACCCTTGGCAAAGGAGGTATTGATCGGCACGTGCGTGTCCATCATGCCGGCGCAGTTGGGACCCAGCATTTTCATCCCGTACTCCCGGCAGATTTCTAAGAGCCTCTTTTCCAGGTCCAGCCCTTCTCTGCCCACCTCCTTAAATCCGGCAGTTATGGTCACCAGGTTTTTGATACCATTTTTTCCGCAGTCCTCCACCATGTCCACAACCCTGGCCGCAGGCACCGCAATGACTGCCAGGTCCACCACCTCCGGCAAATCCCCCAGGGACGGGTAAGCTGTATGTTCCTCTATCTCACTTTCCCTGGGGTTGATTGGATAAATGGATCCGCCATAGCCGGACGATATAAGGTTTCTCACTATGGCATTGCCAATTTTCCCACTTGTCCGGGATGCCCCGATTACTGCTACAGACCTTGCGTCGAAAAAGTTTTTAAGAGCCACCGGTTCACCTCTTTCCTGGGAATGCTGTCACTATCCCCCATGCTGTCTTAATTATAGACTATGAAAAATTGTTTAACAATTAGCTTGTGTAAAATAGTACAATTAAGAATTGATCTACAATAATGTATTTCTAAAATTTCACCAGACAGAATATAAACAGCTGCAGAAAACGACAGGGGTTTTACATGTCCAGCTCTGAGGTTTTATAAACGGTTTTAGGAGAGGGTGAAGGAATTGACTTTTGAAATAATGACCCGGGTAAGCCGCGACCTCTCGGTGGACCCCAGCTACATAGTAAGGTACCAGGTGTTTGAGGACGGCCGCTTCCTGGGGGACGGTGTGGTGCAGTATCACAGGCTGGCGAAACATAATGATTTTGTTATCCCTGACATAATACTGCAGAAAAATGGAGACCCCCTCCCAAGGGACGTAAAGGAGAGGATCTCACAGAGAATTCACGATGCTGTTAAACCCTACGTGGGCGGTCCGGACTCGTAAGCCCTGACCACCCTGGCCACCCTGGAGTAGGGGTGCCCCTTGGCATCTATCTCCAGGGTGTTGAACCACTTTTCCTCATCTCCCGCCTCTACACTGGCCAGGACCACCACGGACTCCCCCACTGCTGTTTCCGGAGGCTCAGCCGGCTCGACCACCCGGGACCGTCCCTTTTCGGTGACACAGCTGCGAAAGCTGTTCACATGAATCATAATAAACCTCACATAAGCCCTCCTTATCCTGAGGAATCTAGAATTCAGAATTCAGAAGCCAGAATTTAAAAGGCATTCCTTTGATGCATTATTACCTCATAATACTTATCTTTTGCGCAAATCCGACATGTGGTCTTTTTTTTATAAACCTAAAAGTTCAGGATGCAAAACCATTCTGAATTCTGACTCCTGACTTCTGTATTCCGACAGTAGTCTTCACTCAGTATTAGCTTTTTTTGTTCTCCTCACCCTGGGCAGAGTCCTGGGCCAGAGGTTTTCCAGGTCCGCGCCCTGCAGAGCGGAAAGCACCTTTCCCCTGAGGTCGGGATACTTTTGAGACAGATCGGACACCAGCTTTTTTACTTCCTCCCGCTTGGTCAGCCCGCTGGCAGGGCAGGGGTTCTCCACCACCGGGATTTTTTGCAGAGCAGCCAGCTCCCTGACCGTTTCCTGCCCCAGATAGACCAGGGGCCTGATCATGTGCAGGCCGGTCCGGTCCAGGTAGGTGTTGGGTGAGAAGGTCTTAAACTGTCCGGTATAAAAAAGGCTCAAGAAAAATGTATCCACCACATCATCCAGGTGGTGCCCCAGTGCCACCCTGCTGCAGCCCAGTTTAAGAGCCAGGTCGTTTAAAGCCCCCCTCCTCAGTGTGGAGCACAGGGCACAGGGGCTTTTTTCATTTCTCACATCAAATACTATCTGCCCTATATCAGTGGCCTCATAGCTGAACGGCACACTTAAGCTGCTGCAGTATTCCTTTATGGGCCTGTAGTCCATCCCAAACCCCAGGTCCAGGTATATTCCGTGCAGTTCAAACTTTACCGGCGCCGACTTTCTTACGGCCTCCAGGGCATAAAGGAGCACACCGCTGTCCTTTCCCCCGGAGAGCCCGACGGCCACATGATCGCCGGGGGTGATCATGCCGTAATCAACAATGGCCCTTTTCACTATAGCCAGGGCCCATTTCCTGAAATCCTTTTTTCCCATGGCATCTCCTGATCCGGAGACATAATCTAGAGCGCCCCGGAAAAAATATTTTAAACTATATTCCCTTCCACCCGGCCCACAACTTTTCCTGCCATAACCGCCATATACCGATATTACCGGGACGTACTCTCACGCTACAGATATTATTTCCGGCATTTACCGCCTGCACACTGGAATCAATTTGCGGATGCGCCGCCGAAAGGCCCGGAGGTAAAGCTATATATATTGTAAAGGATTTGCAGGCGCTGTTATAGAATATCATAAAAAATAAAAAAATGGAGGCGTTTAAATTGAGATGGTTGTTTTCCCTGGCGGTTAACTCGGCTGCTCTTATAGCTGCGGACTGGCTTCTAAGGGGTATATACATATCCGGAGTTCTCTCAGCTGTTATTGCGGCCCTGGTCCTGGGAGCGGTCAATACCCTGATCAGGCCGGTACTTCTTGTTGTTACCTTCCCCCTTACCGCCATTACCCTGGGGCTGTTTATTTTTGTCATCAATGCCGTTACCTTTGGGCTGGCCGCCTTCCTGGTGCCGGGCTTTCACGTGTACAGCTTCGGCGGGGCCTTCTGGGGAGCTATCATCACAAGCCTGGTGAGCTGGGTGCTGAACGGCCTGGTGAACGACCACGACTAAAAAACGGTATGGGTGCAGTGACAAAATGAACCATAGCTTATCGGAGGTGTACAACATGGCCTTCCTACACTATAAATACCAAAAACTGGGGAAGATAGAGTCCCTTTGCATAGCTTTTTTTAGTCTTATGGACTCAACCAGCAGCAAGAAAGACCTGGAACAATCCCGCAGGGTAAGCCTGGCGGTTGCTCACAACCAAATGGCGGCCGATATTTGCGGGCGGTACGGGGGACGGGTTGTTAAAAACATCGGGGATTTGCTGATCGCCGCCTTTAACACTCCCCTGGAGGGAATGCTGGCTTCATTGGAGCTTGTTGAAAAAATAGACAGGGAAAAGCTTCTATTCCGGACAAAATCGGTGTTTAGCCATGGAATTGTGACGAAAATAGATAATAACGGAACCGACTATATAGGAAATGCCGTGGACAGGTGCTCCCGTTTGATTGACCATGCCCTTCCCAGCCAGATACTGACCGATGAGTCCACCATGGAAATGATCAAGCCTTTTATAAAAAGTTTCAATGAAATGGTCTCCCGGTTTATCGGAGTTAAAAACCTGTCCGGGGTGGGCAAGGTTCCCATATACGAAGTGGCCATGGAAAGCCTGGGGTTTGTTGATGAAAGCGTACAGCCCCCCTTAGAGGAGACCGGCGGCCCCCTTAATTCCCCGGCAGGCATTGAAGACGCAAGCCTGGAGCTTTCCGAGCCGGACCTTCCCCCCCTGGCAGTTCCCTGCTCTGCCCAGGTACCAGTCCTGGACAGGCAGCTGGAGGGAATACTGGACCAGTGCACACTGGCCGAATCAGAGTTGGAAGCAGTGTCGGCGGGATACCGGAATCTGTGCCACATACTGGAGAAGGCTTATGATATGTATGTCCGCCAGGTGCACTATAGCGGAAGTTTCTCCAGGGGCGCCATGATCAGGCCGATGCAGTCCGTAGACATAATAGCGGTCATGTCACCCCCCCGGGGCCAGGAAAAAAGCGTTCCGGAGACCCTGGAGGACTTTAAAAGGTTTCTGTCCAGGGAGTCACCGGGCACCGAAATGGTGTCTTCCAGGGGGCGGATAGGTGTAGTTACGCACGGGGTGGAATTTGATATAATTCCTGTGCTGGCCGCCATGGAAAAAGGAAAGGTGCAGCTGTTTATACCGAGCACCGAGGGGGGATTCTGGCTAGCCCGAAACCCGGCGGCGCCTGAACTGTGGATGAAAAAGGCCGCTGAAAAAAACGGTCCCGCCTTCCTGCCCTTCCTGCGCCTGGTTAAAGCGTGGCAGAGGTCTAACTGCAGCTATATAAATAATCTCCATCTGGAGCTTCTTACCGACATCATAGCCTCCAGGGTCAATCTCGGGCTTTCCTTCGAGTCTGTTTACCTGTGGTTCAGAAACGCCTATACTCTTATGACTCAAAATAAGTCGCCCTTTATAGCTGACCCGGGCAAGCCGGGCTCATACATTGACGACTATATTTACTCCAATATCAATACCTTCGGAAGGTTCAGCCGGGTGCTTACCGAGTCCTTCAGCCTGGCCAAGCAGGGCATAAACTATCACCGGGCCGGGGATGTCAAAGCAGCCACGGCCCACTGGAAGGCTCTGTTTGGATCTTATATGACTGATTAGCCCCTGCCCACAGTTTTCAGCCGGACCTCTGATCAACAGGCAGGAGCAGGGCAAAGCAGCTGCCGATCCCTTCCTTGCTGCTTAAGGCCACCCTTCCCCCGTGCTTTTGCAGTATCCACTGGGCGATGGACAGCCCAAGGCCCGACCCGCTCTTGCCCCGGGCGGTTTTGCCCCTGTAAAACCGTTCGAATATCTCCTGCCTGTCCTCTTCAGGAATGCCCGGACCGCTGTCCCTGACGTAGATAGATACTTTTTCCGGATCCGGACCGCCGCCGGCACTGACCCCCAGGGTTACCTCCCCTTCTGCGGGTGTATATTTGACGGCATTGTCCACCAGTATGTTTACCGCCTGTATTATCAAATCAGTATTGACATTGACCTGCAGGCCCTCCGGAAGAGCTTCCAGGCCCTCGGTCTCTATTCTTCTGCCCGTGGTAAATTTAAGGCCGTCCACCGCTCTGTCCATGAGGTCCCGAAGCTGCACCGGACAGGTTTCGATTACCTGGCCGGCGTCGGCCCTGGCCAGGTACAGCAGGTTGGACACAAGCCTGGTCAGCCTTTCAGCCTCCCCGGCGATATCGGCCAGGGCCTCTGCCCTGGTGTCCGGCTGGCTGTCGCCCATCTTTATGAGGAGCTCGGCATTGCCTCTAATGGTGGTCAGGGGTGTCCTCAGCTCGTGGGAGGCGTCAGCCACAAAACGCCTCTGGGCCTCGTTTATCTCCTCCAGCCGCCTGTACATATTCTCCAGCCTTTCCAGCATGCCGTTCAGTGTTTCCACCAGGGTGTAGAGCTCATCCCTGGGTCCCCGGTAGTCAATGCGCCGTTTGAGATCGCTTCCCCTCTGGATGGAAGCCGCCGCCTCAATAATCCTCTCCATAGGCTTAAAAGCAGTCCTGGCCACTGAAAAGCCCATCAGCCCGGCGGCCAGAACGGTAATAACGGCCCCGGAAAACATCAGCACCTTAAGGCGGCCCAGCACCATCTCCACCTGGAAAAGGGAACGGCCCACCTGCACTACTCCTATAAGTTTCCCCTCCAGGATCAGAGGGTAATTGAATATCCTGATCCTTTTATCCCCGTAGCCCACATTTTCGTAAAACTCCCTGCCCGCTGCGGCCATTCTCAGTGTGTCCTCGCTCATAGGCAGGAACTGCGGCCCCATGTTTCCGGAGCGGGAAACTATTTTCCCGCCGGCATCCACAACCTGCAGGTAAGTTCCCGGTGATGAGAAAACATCCACATCAGGAAGAATCACCTTATCAAGCTCAAAAGCCGACCTGGATATTTTTATGGATTTCACCACCGAAGAGACCATGGCCGAAATGCTGTTATCCACCTCGGCATAGAGGGTCCTGGACATAGTCAGGTATACAACAAAGCTGAAAATGATCAGTGTAAGCCCCAGGACGCCGGTGTACAGTATGGTGAGCCTGAGCCTTAAAGACATGTTTTTCATGATAAACCACCGTTTCTTCAACTTAAGAAGTAATACCTAATGGCCGGAATCCTAAAAAGCAGTGCCTGTATGATAAGTTTACGGGGCTTCTCTAAGAACGTACCCCACTCCCCTGACGGTGTGAATAATCCTTTTTTCCCCGCCTTCCTCCAGCTTCTGCCTGACCATGTTGACATAGACCTCCAGCACGTTTGACTCCCCGCCGTAATCATAGCCCCATATTCTTTCCATGAGCATATCCCGGGTCAGCACCTGCCTGGGATGCTCCATAAAGTAAAGCATCAGGTCATACTCTTTGGCAGTGAACCTTATCTCCCGGCCGCTCCGGTAGACCTCCCTGGTGCCGGTATTCAATATAAGGTCAGCAAAACACAAAGTCCCGGAAACCTCGGAGGAAATCTTCCGCCTGCGCAGCAGTGCCCTCACCCTGGCCAGGAACTCCTCCAGGGCAAAGGGTTTAACCAGATAGTCGTCAGCCCCTATATCCAGTCCCTTGACACGGTCGGCCACCTCGTCCCGGGCGGTCAGCATGAGGACCGGAACATCCTTCTCGGCCCTTATTCTCCTGCATACCTCCCACCCGTCCATCCCCGGCATCATTATATCCAGCACCACCAGGTCCGGGCTGCCGGAGAGCACCAGCCTGAGACCGTCCGCCCCATTGCCCGCCACATCGGCGGCATAGCCTTCAAAAGTAAGGGTTCTTTTTAGAAGTGCAGTAATCCTGGGGTCGTCGTCAATTATAACTATACTCATAAACCAATCCCACCCGGAAAAAATAGTCAGGCCCCCGCCCATCAGCCGTCTATATTGCCCTTCTCACCTATAACCACGTTAATCAGCATCTTTTTCCCCTCCCGGTATACCACCGCCACCACTTTCTGATTGGGCTTCATTTTTTCTACCAGGCCGGTGAGGTCACCGGCAGTGGCCACGCTCTGGTGGTCAAGCTCGGTAATTACATCCCCCTGCACTATTCCGGCCGCAGCAGCGGGGCCTCCATTAACCACCGAGGTCACCAGCGCCCCCTCGGTCCTGTCCAGCTTCATGTAGTCCGCTATTTCCTTGTTAAGTGACTGTATATTGACCCCCAGCCAGGGCCTGGCTATCTTGCCCTTGCTTATGAGGGTGTCCAGCACCGGCTGAACCGTGCTGGTGGGGATGGCAAACCCGATACCCTGGGCCGAGGCATTTACCGCTGTATTTATGCCGATAACCTGCCCGCTCATATTCAGAAGGGGTCCCCCGCTGTTGCCCGGGTTGATGGAGGCATCAGTCTGGAGCAGGTTCTTATACTGTTTGTCCTGGACGGTGATGGGCCGTCCCTTGGCGCTTATAACTCCTATGGTGACAGTGTGGTCCAGCCCCTGCGGATTACCTATGGCTATGGCCCACTCCCCTACCCTGACCGAGTTGGAGTCACCCAGCTGGAGGGTCGGCAGGCCGTTTTGACCGCTTATTTTGAGGACCGCCAGGTCCAGTTCCGCATCAGCTCCGACAAGCTTTGCAGGCACGGGCTCATCTTTTCCTGACATGCGCACCTCTATTTGAGTGGCGCCTTCTATAACGTGCTCATTGGTAAGAATATAACCGTCCTCGCTGATTATAAAACCGGAGCCCATGCCCTTGGCTACACTGGGACCGGAGTTTAAGGGCACCCTGTTGCCAAAAAACTGCCTGAAAAAAGGGTCATTGGCAAAGGGGTCCCGGGAATTGCCGCCGGACTGAATGGTGGTCTGTATCTTGACCACAGCCGGGCTGGTCTTATCCACAATATCGGCGATAGACCCCGCCCCCGCCGGATTGACGTCCGGAACAGCCGTAGAGGCCTGGATGGCTGTTGCATGTCCGGACTCCGCCAGAGAGGGAAGTATCGGCACAAAGTAAAAGGCTGCCGAGGCCAGCGCCACTCCCAGCACAAAGGCCGCAATTATAAAAGCGGCGGTATATCTTTTCTTTCCGGGACGTATGCTGTACTTGCTCCGATCGGGCACGGCGGTGGCTACAACGGCGGCGCCTGCAGCCTGCCATGGCCCCGGGGCGCCGGTCTCCTCTTCATGGCCGTCAGGGTCATCACCTTCTTCATTCACTGCACTATCCATTGTCTCTTCATTTTCCGCAGAGCCGGCATTCTCTTCCGGCTGGATTTTATCCATATCATCCGGGTTCATAAATAAAACCTCCCGTTATCTATTTTATATCCAATTTTACATTCCAAACTTAAAATAACATTAAAAATTACTTAGTCTACCATAAAAAATCCACCCGGCCATGAAAAATATCAGTCATTTTCGCAAAAAAAAAGCCCCGGACTAAATTACCGGGGCTTTTTTTATACATTCAGGGATTTATCTATGACTCCATGGCCACCCTTTCACCGCTGGCCGTGTACTCCAGCCCCTCATTGGCCACCTCCCAGGCTATGTTGCGGATGTGCTCGCTGATTCTGAGGAGAGCGTTGATTAAATCAAGATACAGGGCCCCTTCTTCCTCGGAGCTCCCGTTAATTCTCAGCCGGTGTATGTGCAGCACCCTCAGGTGCCTCTCCATCTTGGTTATCTCAGGCTGCAGCTTATATGCCTTTTCCGCCAGATCGTGGTTGCTGGTAACAAAGGCCGTGCTGGTCATCTGCATAAGGTCGCAAACCTTCTTGTGCATGATGGAAATATCGTCCCAGCCCTCTTCAGAAAAGCTGCAGTGCCCGTCTATCTTGCACTGGGCAAGGTAGGTAACATTCTTTTCAATAATGTCGCCTATATGCTCCAGGTCATTCACTATATTGATAAGACCCATGCACTTTACAAATTCCTCCTTGGAATGGGGCTGCCTAAGCACGTTGGTGAGGTATTCGCTTATCTCCTTGAACAGTATGTCAACCCTGTCCTCCTTCTTGGCCACCGTGCTTATAATAGAGACATCGTTTTTCTCCAGCATCAATAGAATATCTTTGGTCATCTCGTAAACGTAGTCGAAGGTGCGGTTAATCTCCTTGGTGGCCAGGCCAAGGGCTATGGCCGGGGTGTTAATCAGCTTTATATCCAGATAGCGGGGCCCGAACACCTCCCCGGTCTTTCTTTTTTCAGGAACTATCTTCATCAGCAGCCTGGCAAACTGGTTGACGAAGGGAGTAAAAACAATAGCCAGGACGATATTGAAAAAGGTGTGGGCATTGGCCACCTGGTAGCCCGGGGAGGAGGTAATCTTCTCCATAAGATCAATGAACGGGCCTACAAAGGGCAGAAAAACAATTACCCCGGCCACCTTGAACAGCAGGTGGGCGGTGGCCACCCTCTGGGACTCCCGGCTCGACCCCAGGCTGGAAAGTATGGCCGTAAAGGAAGTACCTATATTAGCACCGAAAAGCAGGTATATAGCCGCGTGCAGGCTGACCAGGTGCTGCATGCTCAAAACCATGATTATGCCTATGGAAGCGGCGCTGCTGTGAATCAAAAAAGTAAATACGGAGGCTATAAGCATAGCCAGAATCGGGTTATCGGACATCTTGGCCATCATTTGCGGAAATAGAGGGTTCTCCCTGAGGGGGTACATAACCTCGGACATTATTTTAAGGCCCAGGAACAGCAGCCCAAAGCCCATAAGAACCTGCCCGTAGCGGCGGTAGCGCTCCCGCTTGGTAAAAAAAATGATGGTGGCCCCCAGGCCCACTATGGGAAGGGCTATCTCAGTAACCTTAAGCGCTATCAGCTGGGCCGTGACCGTGGTGCCTATATCGGCCCCCAGTATCACCCCCAGGGTCTGCTTGAGGGACATTATTCCCGCGCTGGTAAGGCCCACCAGTATAACAGTGGTAGCCGTGCTGCTCTGGAAGAGTACGGTTATGGTGGCCCCGACCGCCAGTGCGCTCAGGCGGTTTTGGGTCAGCGTGCTCATTACGGTGCGCAGTTTGGCCCCGGCAATTTTCTGCAGGCCCTCACTGAGAATCTGCATGCCGTACAGTAAAAGCCCCATGCCGCCAATCAGGCCCAATACCACTATATGCCACATATTCCACACTTCTTCCGGAAATTAATTATAAAGGCATATGACCAAAGCTATAAAAATGTTAATTTCGGCACACAAGGCGAAAATCCTCTAATATTTGCATGTTAATTACCGGTTGTTTTACCTCTTTCTTAAACATATTCTTAACAATTAAAAAAATATTCTATCGGGGGAAGATTAGCAGCGGCTTATTCGTTTATATAATGAGAGCGTCGAACAAGAGGGTGAAAAAGTGGAAAAAAGCGTCCCGCAGGCAGTGCCCCCTGCTCAGGACCGGAAGGCGGCAGCTGATTTAATCAACAAGCACAGCCCGGATATATACAGGCTGGCTCTGTATCTCCTTCGCTCCGAGGAAGAGGCCCGGGATGCCGCCGCCGACATCTTTGTAAAGATTTATGCCAACCCCGGTATTATCCCGGAAGAGCATTTCCGAGCCTGGCTGATGAGGGTCTCCTATAATCACTGCCAGGATATACTGCGGAAAAAGAGCTCCTTCTTAAGGCTCCTGCCCAAAATATACACCAGGATTAGCCGGAGCCCGGAGCCAACCCCCGAGCAGGCGGCGCTGGAGGCCGATGAGCAGAGCGGGGTCCGGCAGGCTGTGGCCCGCCTGCCGGACCAGGACAGGGCCATAGTATTTCTGCGCTACTACCAGCAGATGAGCTACGGGGAGATAAGCGAAGTGCTGGACATACCCGAGGCCACGGTGGGCACCAGGCTGCACAGAGCCCGGGGAAAACTGAGGAAAGATCTTACCGGAGACAAAGGAGGTGCCTTATAGTATGAATTGCCCCGGAGATTTTGAATGGAACCTGTTCCTGGACAGCGAGCTTCCACCGGCAAGAAAGGAAGAAATGAAAGGACACCTGGACGGGTGCCGGGACTGCACGCGCCTAGTGGCCGGCCTGCGGAGAGAGGCCGATCTTATAGGGGCGTCCCTGGCCGGAATCCCGCTTCCTCCGAACCTGGCGGCATTTATCGGGCACAGGCTGAACTCTCAAAATGAAACAGAGACCAGGTGGCTTTTTATGCTAATACCGGCGGCGGTTTTGACAGGGATTTTTATAGCGTCGGCGGCAGGGCTGTGGAACCTGCTGGAAAATGTGCTGTCGTTCATCAAACTGCTGGCCGGAGGCACCCTTATTTCAGAAACAGTTTTGTTGATGGCCGGCCTTTTAAGGCAGGCGGCCGGGGCCTCCCTGAATGGTGAGCTGGCGCTGCCGGCCCTGGTGGTAATGGTTTTTTGCCTGACCTGGATTAAATTTAAAATACGCAAAGGAGGACACGCCCATGCCTAAAAAGCTATTAATTATTTTGGTGGCCCTGCTGTCGTTACTGTGCCTGGCCGTCCCGGCCGGGGCAATGGAGTTTTATAAAGGAGACGCCGTCACCCTTCCGGAGGGAAAAGTGGAAGGGCCGGTGTTTGTAACCGGTAACAGTATAGTAATCAATGCCGATGTGGACGGGGATGTTTTTGCAGCCGGGCAGACCGTCACGGTGAACGGGAAGATAGACGGTGACCTGCTGGCCGCCGGCAACGTTATACGCATTAACGGCGCCATAAACGGCGACGCCCGGGTGGCGGCATCCAGCCTGACCGTCGGCGGACAAACAGCCGGGAGCCTCACTGCGGCAGCCTCTGAAATTCAGATACTGGCAGGCTCCCGGATAAACCGGGACATGGTGGCCGCCATGGGCGGCATGACTGTATCCGGCAAAATAGGGCGCCACCTGCTGGGAGCGGGGGAAAATATATTTTTGAACAGCCCGGTGGGGGGAAACGTCAAAATACCTTCGGTGGGAAGTTTAAAGGTCGGTCCTGAGGGGGCCATTGCCGGCAGCCTTTCCTACGGGTCAAGAAGCCCGGCCGAGATTGACCCCGGGGCAGACATAGGAGGCGCCGCCGACTGGAATCAGATCCTGACTAAAGAGCGGCCTCAGCACCGGGAGGGCATCAACTGGCTGGCCCAGTTGGCCTGGTTTGCCTCCGGGGTACTGGTATGGGGAATTTTCACCCTTCTATTCCCGCCCGTGTGGAGCACTCTCAGTCAGACCATAGCCGGATCTCCCTGGGCCAGTCTGGGCTGGGGTGTGCTGGCACTGCTGACAACTCCCCTGGCCGCGCTGCTGCTGCTGATAACCGTTGTGGGCATCCCGGTCTCACTGGCCCTTATGTTTGCTTACGCCGCACTGCTTTACGCCGGGAAGATAATTGCCGGCGACGCCGCCGGAAGATTTCTGTCCAGGCGCTTCGGCTGGGAAAACAAGGTGCCCGGCATAGTACCCTTCATGATAGGCCTGGCGGGGCTGATACTGCTGGCCAACATCCCTATTGTGGGGACCATCATAAGCATAGCCGTGATTGCCCTGGCCATGGGCACCGTATCCCTGGCCCTGTACAACTGGCGTAAAAGGTCCCCGGCCCCGGCTGTAGGTGAGTAAAAAAGCTCAAGGGTAGTACCTCTGGTCGGGAGACGGGAGACGGGAGACGGGAGACGGGAGACGGGAGACTTGTTCAGCTTTAGCTGAACATCGGGGCTTCAGATGGGGATTCTCTACCCTTATACAACATATAAGAAATACCCAAACCATTCTGTCTCCTGGATTCTGAATTCTGAATTCCGACGGCATAGAATTCCAGTATAAGCATACTTATAGGATAGGGCGCTGGTATTCCGAAGAAGGTCCCATGTCATTGCAAGAAATAGGCCAATTCTATGCGGATTACCTCGCAGCGCCCCTGATGTCCCGAAATTCGGCCTGAATTGATAATAAACCGGCTTTTACAACCATAATGAACCATGATAAAATTACTTTACTAAATAATTAAACAATCAGTGAAGCAGTATCCTAGTCGGATAACCTCTTACGAAGGCGGGGCTAAAAATCCGCCAAGGGCACATCGATGAAGTTCCTGGTGCTGGCTTTCGACGCCATCGGGGGCTGGTGCTGGGAGTTAAGGATCCAGGGCTAAATACAAAGGCATGTATGATGTCCCTGTTTCCGTGGAGACCCGGAGCGCAGGTGAACAACAAAAGCTTACGCCCGGGGTGTGAACCTGCATGTGGTAGACGCTGCGTGCAGTGTAGCCCGCCTTGAAGTGGCTGCGGGGGATGGATAATATCCTGAAACCGTAGACTGCAATAGAGGCTAGCAAGAGGGGCCGCCGTCAAGGAAAACTTCTAGGCTGTCCATCATCAGGATGGGGCAGACCGGGGATTGCAGTGCGGACTCAGTGGCAATCCGGTCCCGGGCTTAGCGCCCGGAGAGGTTTTAAAGGGAAACCGCCCGTGCGGCAACGACGGGTAGCCTTCTGGGAAATCCTACCGGACCTTAAGCCGCAACATTTACCTGGTATGCTTTCACTGAAAATTTTAAAAGCAACCCTAAAAGGGTTGCTTTATTCATTTCTGCTCATCTTTTAAACGGTTCGGATGGCGGTCCTGCACTGAATTGCTGTACTGCCTTGGAATGATGCCGGTTATTTTAAAAATGCCTGGCCGCCGGGTGAAAGAAAAATATTTTTTTGGCCGATTCTGTTAATAATATGAATATCAATAGAATAGCCGCTCTGCGGGCGGTGGATTCCAGAAAGGTTACTGCCATTTTTGCAGAACATGGGCTCATTGCGGCCGGCTAAAGAATTATTTCATACCTCCAACCTATGGCCTCCTGCCTCCATTACGTCCGGTCCTTGTATTTGCAGCCGGTTATGGTAAAATATCCATGAGCACAAATTTGTGCACAAAGGAGAGTGTTATGAATTTCATCCGCATAGGTGACAAGGTGCTTAGCGCCGAGCGCATTCATCGCACGGTGGACCATATAATAAAGCTGAGGCAGGAAGGCATGTCGCAGCAGGAGGTGGCCGACCGCCTCGGAGTAGACAGGACCCTGGTATCGCGCCTGGAAAGTCTGGGAGAGATACGGAAAGGGCCCCAGGTGGCCCTCATCGGCTTCCCCGTGGCCAACGCCAGAGAGCTTACCGATGTGGCCCGGGCCGGCGGGGTGGATTTTATTTTGCTTATGAATGAAAAGGAGCGCTGGCGCTTTGTGGAGGAAAAAAACGGAGCCGATCTGATAAACCACTTCATGGCCCTTATTTCCCAGGTAAAGGGCTATGACACCGTTATTTTTATAGGCTCCGACATGCGCATCAAGCTGGTGGAGGCCATACTGGGCCCCAAGGTGATAAGCTGGGAGATAGGCATATCACCGCTTAAAGAAGACCGCTGGGTCAACCCCGACCAGCTCAGGCAGCTGGTCGTCCAGCTGAAAAACGCCGGCTGACCGGATGAATATACGTCACAGTGGGTCCTGCGATGTGCTGCAGTATATACTGAACAGTCACTGCCACTATTCACCAAGGCATAATAAAAAAAGAGGTCTTTATAATGCATAAATTTACACGGTATGTCAACCCACACCTGGGGGAACTGCTGGAACAGATGCGTATGGACAAGGTATTTACCCGGGGGGAGGGCCACTACCTTTACGACTCCGGGGGCGGCCGGTACCTTGACTTTATTGCCGCCTACGGGGCGCTCCCCTTTGGCTACAACCCCCCCGAGATATGGGAGGCCCTGGAGCAGGTGCGTCTCACCGGGGAGCCCAGCTTTATACAGCCCTCGGCACTGGAGGCCGCCGGTGAGCTGGCCCGGCGGCTGGTTGAGGCGGCCCCGGCCGGCCTGGAGTATGTTACCTTTACCAACAGCGGCGCCGAGGCAGTGGAGGCCGCCATCAAAATGGCCCGCTCGGCCACCGGAAGAATGGGCATAATGAGCGCGGACAACAGCTTCCACGGCAAGACGCTGGGCGCCCTTTCAGCTACCGGAAGGGCGTATTACCAGTCCCCCTTCGGGGCCCCGGTGGAAGGATTCAAGTCCATTCCGTATAACGATCTGCAGGCCCTCCGGGAGGAGCTTGAAAACAGCGGCTGCGATTACGCGGCCTTAATACTGGAGCCCATCCAGGGAGAGGGCGGCATAGTGGTGCCTCAGCCCGGCTACCTTGCCGGGGCGGCGGATCTTTGCCGCCGGCACGGGGTGCTTTTTATACTTGATGAGATTCAGACCGGCCTGGGCCGCACGGGCAGGCTTTTTGCCTGCGAGGAGGAAAACATAACCCCCGACCTGCTTCTCCTGGCCAAGGCGCTGGGGGGAGGACTTTACCCCATAGGGGCCTGCCTTTCCACTTCCTCGGCCTACACCAGGGAATTCGGGGAGCGGCACTCCTCCACCTTTGCCGCCAATACCCCCGGCTGCCGTGTGGGCCTTAAAGTGATGGACCTATTGACCGGGGACAGCCAGGCTCTGGTCAGACAGGTAAGGGAAAACGGCCGCCTCCTGCGGGAGTCCCTGGAAGCGCTGCAGAAACGCTTCCCCCGGGTGCTGAAGGCAGTCCGGGGACGGGGCTATATGCTGGGTATGGAGTTTGAAATGAGCAGATCGGACTTTCCCGGCTGCTTTCTGAGCGTGCTTTCCGAGCAGGGCAACCTGACCCCACTTATTTCAAGCTACCTTCTGAACGAGGAAGGGCTTAGGGTGGCCCCCACCCTCAATGGGAACAAGGTCATCCGCATAGAGCCGCCGCTTACCGTAACCTGGGAGGAGTGCAGCTCAGCGTTAAAGTCACTGGAAAAGGTTTTAGCCATACTGGATGCCGGCAACACCATTGAAATAATGAGGCCCCTGCTGGAGCTGGACGGAGAGGCAGATTCCGGGAAGACCGCTGTTGAGGTACACCCCTGGGAACGCTACCAGCCCTCGGAGGACCCGAAGGAGGGGCGCTTCGCCTTCCTTATCCACCCGCTGGACCTTTATAATTTTCACCAGTTCGATCCCAGCCTCAAGGCACTGCCGGAAGATAAGCTGCAGAAGCTGGCAGATATCGGCAGTCTCATACTGGAGCCCTTTGTAATAGGGAGAACCACTGTTGTATCAAAGACAGGCCACCGGGCATACGGGGAATTCATCACCCTGCCCCACACCGCCAGGGAGATGATGGAGCTTGATACCAAGGTTATCATAGGTGAACTGGAAAAAGCCCTGGAGCTTGCCCTCCGCCGGGGAGCCCGTCTGGTGGGCCTGGGGGCCTACACGTCGGTGGTTTCCCGCAGCGGCACCCTTCTCCAGGGGAAATTCCTGCCTCTCACCACCGGAAACAGCTACACCGTGGTATCCGGGGTGGAGGCCGTCAAGCTGGCTGCAAATAGATTCTCCATGAACCTGGGACAGTGCTCCGCTGCCATTATCGGGGCCACCGGCTCCATCGGGCGAACCCTGGCCATAATGCTGTCTGAAGAGATGCAGCGCATTATACTGGTGGGCAATTCCCGCCATCCCCAGGCCAGCACCCGCCGGCTCCGGCGGGTGGGAGCCGATATCTGCCTGCACCTGGCCAAACAGGCCGCCGGAGGCTGGACGCCATCTCCCTCCAGCCTGGGAGCCCGGCTTATGCAAATGAACCTCCCTCCTACCGGCGCCGCCACCGAGGACTGGCTGCCTGTGGAAGAGGAGCTTGAAAAAGAGGACTATCTGCTGATCACCACCGAGCTGAGCCAGGCTCTGCCCGAGGCCCAGGTGATAGTAACGGCCACCAGCAGCGTGGATGACCTGATAAACCCCCTGTGGGTGGCTCCGGGGGCTATTATATGCGACATATCCAAGCCCTCAAATGTCCGCCCTTCCCTGAAGCAAATAAGGCCTGATGTTCTGGTTATCGACGGTGGGGTGGTGGCTGTTCCGGGCCGCCCTTCCCTGGGCTGGGACTTCGGCTTTGAGCCCGGCCTGGCTTACGCCTGCATGGCGGAAACCATGATGCTGGCCCTGGAGCACCACTATACAGACATGAGCCTGGGGGCATACCTCTCCCTGGACAACATGATCTACTTAAGGCAGCTGGCCTCCAAGCACGGTTTTGACCTGGCGCAGCTGCGCAGCTTCGACCTTCCCCTGAGCGAGGAGGAGTGGCGAAAAGTAGCCGGGGCCCGCTCCCGGACCGAGGACCCTCTGAAGTGCGGCTCCATAAGCTGAAATTATAAAGCCGCCCCACAGGCGGCAAGGCCTGAAGTCCGGATATCCGCCTTTTTAATGGAATTAAGCTTAAACCCTCCCCAAGGAGGGTTTCCCTTTACGCCTTTCTTTTTGAAGAGTGCCTGGCGGCCCTGTCCTGGCTGCAGATGTGGCCCAGTTCCCTGGCAGATTCTCTCAACTGTTTCTTTATCTTTTTTTCCACCAGATTAAGCCTGTTCAGCAGCTGCTCCTGGCTCTTCATAAAATCCTGCTCACTCCCCGTTTGGCCGCCGGCCTCAGAGGCCATTGAAAGGTGCTCCCGGCAGTGGCTAAGACCTGCCTTGGCCGAGCAGATATACTTCCTGGTGATCACCAGCTCGGTAATCAGGCTGTCAATTGAGGAAAACTGTTTTCTTATCCTGTACCCAAATAAATCCTGCGCCATGTTGCCCCCCCCCCCGAAAAAGTTATAAAATCCCCTGCTATTATTTTCGTAGACCTTTTTGTTTTTCTTAAATGGTAATTAGTAACAATATCTATGGTAAAAATTTGCTGTGTAAAAGAATAAAGCCTGCCCTTTTCGGGCAGGCCCTCTGCTTTAAGTTAAACAACCTCAACCTGAGGCGGAACTATATTCACTTCTTTCTTATCATTGCCTCTGGTTATAAACTCAACCACACCGTCTATCTTGGCAAACAGGGTATCGTCCCTTCCCTTGCCCACATTGCGGCCCGGATGAATCCTGGTGCCCCGCTGGCGTACTATAATCGATCCAGCAGAGACGAACTGGCCGTCAGCGCTCTTTACCCCCAGCATCTTCGGCTTGGAGTCGCGGCCGTTCCTCGAACTGCCAACACCCTTCTTATGAGCCATTGAAATCTCACCTCCGTTAATACCAAAAACTTATCGGCTATGCCTCTATCTTTTCCACCGTAACCTGGGTAAAGGGCTGGCGGTGGCCGGTTTTGCGCCGGTAATTCTTCTTGGCCTTATACTTGAAAATGATAATTTTCTGTCCTTTTCCGTGGCGTACTACCTTCAGAGAAACTTTGGCCCCGCTCACCGTGGGTGAACCTACGATCAGCCGGCCCTCTTTTTCCACGGCCAGAACGCTGCCAATTTCCACAATTTCGCCGGGCTCATTCTTAAGCAGCTCCACATAAAGGGTGTCCCCTTCCTGTACCTTGAACTGCTTCCCACCGGTCTCAATAAGTGCGTACATTTTCTACCTCCCCCTTTTAAATTTCAGGACTCGCCGGATCAGGTACGGCCAAGCCGTTTTTAACCTGCCCCGTGCGGTGGTCATTTGTAGCCTACAATACTATATATTAGCACATCGATAATATTTGTCAAGACCAGCGCGCCACTGGAGCCGCCATCTTCTGTATCATTTAACCACAGGGGCCGCAGATAGCGCAATGACTTTTTTGCATAAAAGGGGCGCCGTTTTCCGACGCCCCTTTTATCAGCTTTACCCTGTATTAAGCCCCGACCTGCCCGCCCGTGCGGAGGTCGGCCCCTGTGCCTGCCTTACGGAAGCACCTTTCCACATGCTCTTTGGGAAGGGGGCTGGTTAAAAGGGTGATTACAACCAGCGCCAGGGTGGACACCACTATGCTGTAGAAAAGTGGGTCCACATGGGTCCATGGGTAGCCCAAGAGGGTGGGCCTTCCGAAAATAGCCTGGCATATGCCGAAGGGAGCAGCCTCGGAAGCGTGCAGGAAGACAAAGCCGAATATGGAAACCCCATATCCCAGGGCCACGCTCCAAACCGCCGCCGGCCTGGTAACTCTCTTCCAGAATATAGCCCCTATAAGGACGGGCAGTATTCCGGCGGCGCATATGCCGAACCAGAAGGCGGTAGCCCTGGCGATAATACTGGGCGGCAGGGTATAGGCCAGCGTCACCGCTCCTATTGTACCTAAGGCCACACCGATGCGTGAAAGGGTCAGGGGGCTGGCCTTAACATTCCAGGTGGCCATCAGGTCCCGGGAAAAGGCCACGCTCTGCACGTGAATGAGCCCGTTCACCGTGGTGATGCACGCTGAAAGGAGGGTCACCATGAAGAGATAAATATAGGCCGGTGGCATCACGGCATTGATGAAGGTGGGAATAATCAGGTCGGTATTGCCCTTGGCCACCACGATGGAGATTTTGCCCAGTGTTTCATGGAAATAAACGTTGGTAAGGGGGCCCACCATAAAGGCGGTGCCGGTGAAAAGGAAAATACACACACCTCCGGTCAGCACCGCCCGGTTGAGGGCACGCTTGTTGGGCACGGTAAGAAAGCGCAGTATCAGCTGGGGCTGGGCCAGCACTCCTATGCCCACACCCATCACTATGGTGCTTATAACGGTCCACCAGATGGGAGAGCCGGGCTTGGGCATGGCCGTCCAGCCCAGATGTCCTCCCTTGGCCAGGCTTTCCGGAACCAGATTGGCTATGGAAGTCAGCGCCTGGTGTCCGGCGGTGACCCCGCCCACCACCGCGTAGGTCTTATAAAGCAGCACCACCATACCCAGTATCATCGTGCCGCACATGAAGGCGTCGGCGTACATTATCCCCTTAAGCCCGCCCCAGCCCACATACAGGGCTATGATGAGGGCCAGAATCAAAAGGGCCAGGTTGAAATCAATTTTAAGAGACTCCTCTACAAAACGGGCTCCCCCGATGAGTACCACGCCGGTGTACGCCGGCATCAGCAGGAAGATCATGAGGCCTATAAACCAGGTTATGAACTTTGACTGGAACCTCTCGCCCAGCATGGAGGCCAGGGTGCTGGCGCCCAGGTTGTTGGTCATTCTCCGGATGGGCTCCCCCAGGAATATAAAGGCCACAAATATCCCCAGAATTATATTGCAAAATGAAAGCCACATAAGGGTGAAGCCGAATACCCCGGCAGCCCCGCCGAAACCCACTATGGCAGAGGTGCTTATAAAAGTAGCGGCGTAGGAAAGGGCCATTACCCAGCCGCTCATCTGCCTTCCGGCCACCATGTAGTCATCGGCGCTCTGGGTTTGCCTGTAGCCGATGTAGCTCAGGTAGGTCACCACGGCGATATAGCCTACCAGTACTACAGCCAGTATGGAAATACTCACCAGTCATCACCACCCTTATTCCAGTTAACCACTCCGTAAACAACACACAAAAGCATGGAGGCCACATTCAGTATCCAGACAGCGGCCGTCCAGCCGTCAGCCATTCCCAGCATTATAATCACTCCTTTAAAAATCCCAGATTTTTCTTGCCGCATGAACTCCCGGGTATACGTCAAATTTCCTAAAAACAGTACGGAAAAGGATATACCTGCAGCTATATATACAAGGCCGCCGGAATTCACTTATTGAATCCCACAGTCTTCCAGATTGTTTTCGATGCAGTTGTTCTATTAAGATGCCTGTTAATCCGGAAATAAAATATTAATCCTATATATCCGTCCTACCGCACTTCCTGATACCGCTAAAAAATTCCCCGTGGTTATAAGTCCATGACATGCCCCGCTCAATCATTCACTTTCGTTTAACCCTTCATATAACCACCTCCGCACTGTTAAAAATACTCTATAAATAAAAAACCGCCCCCTGTATGGGACGGATTTCCACCGCGGTACCACCCGGATTAGTTTCATTAAAGAAACTCACTCAAGCGGGTACAGCACATGTAACCTCCTGCATCCCTGCACCGGGGTGTCCCCCAAATAATAAAAGCCGCTCCACCTATATAGGGACGAACGGCTCGCGGTACCACCATATTTGGCCCCGAGGTGCCCGGCTCCTTGGGTACAGAAATTAACTGCTTATACCCTTTCCCTGTAACGGGGGAAATCCGTTTCGGCCTACTTTCCCGCCAACCAGCCGGGTTTCAGCCTCAAAGCTCAGGGGTGAACTTCAGCCGGCCCTAACCCTTAAAAGCGCTCCCAGTCAATGGCGCCTTCTCCCTGGAGGAAGGTTTCCAACCTACTTTTCCCCGTCATGGCTTTTAAAAAATATACAGCTAATGGATATATTAGTATGATAACAGAATATTGTCAATAGTTTTTACACCGCCGCAAAAAAGGCTGGACCGGCATCCTGTCAGGCATTCCACAGATTAATCAGAAAAACCATGCCAGGAGGTAATACTATCCAGCGGATACCTGCCGCTTTCCAGGCAGTTGGCCGGGAATTCCCAGTCGGGATAGCCAACGGCAATACTCATTTGTTCCATCCGGTATTATAATAATATCGGCTGCAGCCCCATTTATTTTTATGTGTTATTATGGTCATCATGGTAAAAATATTATAAAAAAGATAAGCCGCCCGGTAAGCATTGTTTTGAAAAAGCGGCAGGAAGCAGGGTGTTTAAAAAATGGTAGGGAAATACCAGAAAATGAAAATAGCCAAAATAAGGCCTTCCGGAGTTTATTTGGAGGCTGGAGAGGGTAGTGCGGGGAATAATGTACTGCTTCCCGCGGGCCAGCTGCCGGAGGGCGCAAAAGAGGGAGATGATCTGGAGGTGTTCATCTACAGGGACTCCCAGGACCACCTGGCGGCCACTGTGAAGAAACCTGCGGCCCTGCTGGGTGAACTGGCCTGCTTAAAGGTTGCGGAGACCACCGGGGCGGGAGCCTACCTGGACTGGGGGCTGGACTTCGACCTTTTTCTGCCGCTCAGTGAGCAAAAATACAGGGTGCAGGCCGGGAAGAGCTACCTGGTGGCGGTTGCCCTGGGCAGGAGCGGCAGGCTGATAGCCACCACCGATATATATAAGTACCTTCAGCCCACAGACAGCTATAAGAAAAATGATCAGGTCACGGGGACGGTTTACGCCATCAGAAGAGACATAGGTGTACTTGTGGCCGTGGATAATCAATTCTACGGCCTGATACCGGAAAGCGAGCAATACCGGGACATAAAGCCCGGCGAGAAAGTGGAGGTCAGGATTACCAGAGTCAGAGAGGACGGCAAACTGGATCTTTCCCCCAGGAAGCTGTCCCATGAGCAGATGGAAGGAGACGCCGGCCTGATACTGGAAAAGATTAAAGAAAAGGGAGGCTCCCTTCCCTTAAACGACAGAAGCAGCCCCACCGACATTAAAATGCAGCTAAACATGAGCAAGTCGGCCTTCAAAAGGGCGGTGGGCAGGCTTTTAAAGGAAAATAAGATTGAGCAGAGCGAAGAGAGCCTTGTACTCCGGGACCCAGTTGTTCCCGGCCCCTAAACACACCTCCCTGAGGGTCTGGCCCCTAACTATCTAAGGCGCTTTGTAACCATACTTCTTGTAAAACTCAAAGGTTTCTTTCATCCCCTTGATAAAAGGGGTATATTTAAAGTCCAGAGTGCGGGACAGCAGGGAACCCGAATAAATTTCGTGTTGATCCAACGGGAACGGGAGCGGAATATTATTGCGGTTTATTGCATCTATGCTCAAACTTTCTGTGGTGATGCGCCGGTCGCTCACCTGTTCAAATACTTCAATCAGTTTGGCATAAGAGATTAGTTCTTCCGCTGCCAGGTTAAACGTGCTATTGTAAACCTTTTCGTTGCCAAGGCAGGCAAACAGTATCCTGGCAATATCTTTGACATAAACAAACTGAAATAGCGCCATGGAGTCTTTCGGAAATGGAATCCTCTTTCCGGACAGGATCAGGTCAAAAAAGAAAGATTCTCTGGGTGCATAGTTAAACGGGCCATAGACAAAGGCCGGGCGCACAATGGTGTATGGAATGCTGTGCCTGCCGCAAACATTGTGCGTTTCCAGCTCCAACTGCCATTTGTTGCAACCATACTCTTCCATGGGTCCGGATGGCAGAGAGGAACGTTTCGGCGAATCCTCAAACTTCGGCAGGTCATTAGACGGTTCGAAAACGGTGCAGGTACTGATGTAAATGTATTGGCCGATTGTTCCCGGCAGGTTCTCAATTATGCTTTCAATTTCATTTGGGAAGTCTGCACAGAGGTCAACTACTGCATGGTAGTCCAGAGCAGGTATTTTTGCTTTTATTCCCGCAATATCTTTACGGTCACACACGTGTTCCTCCACACCCGCTAACCTCAAAGGACTTCTCCCTCTGTTCATCAGGTGAATAGAATATTCGCTTTTTTTTGCTAAGGCTGTCACAAAAATCCGCCCGATAAAATAACTCCCACCGATAACCAGAATGTTTTTCTTCATCCAGGTCAACCCCCCTTTATTACTTTTCCCAAACAACTTTGCCGTCAATTATGGTCATCATGGCTGTTATTTGCTTTATCTCTTGCGTATCAACCTGGTTGGGGTCTTTATCCAATACAGCCAGATCCGCCAGTTTTCCGGGTGCAATAGAGCCTTTTATGTCCTCTTCGTATGAGACGTAAGCCCCCCCAAGAGTATACATCCTCAGCGCAGCCATTGGGGGAATGCCCTCCTCCGGAGCAAGCGCCCGGCCATTTGCCTCCCGCCTGGTTGAAGCGGTATAGATCCCTATCAGGGGATTACCGGGGTTCATGGGTGAGTCGGAGCTAAAGGCTACCTGCAAACCGGCAGCGTAAAATGAACGGAAAGGAAAGAGGCAGTTAAATTTGTCCGGTGGGACGGTCTCCATAAAATTCTCGCCGCCAAAGTGCAGAAATGAAGGTTGGGTGACCACGACCGGCCGGATTCTTTTCATTAATTCCAGTAGATCGGGAGTGCAGACCATACAATGCTCCAGGCGGTGGCGGTGATAGGGGTTGGGGATCCGGCGGAGGATAAACTCAATGGCTGTAAGGGATGCCTGTAAATTATACTGGTCATGCACGTGAAAGGCGATTTGAAAACCTTTCTGGTGTGCCATAAGAGCGCAGCGGTTTATATCTTCCTGCGGCGGACGGGAGTTGCCCGATCTCTCATCAAGAGCTAATTTTACCCCTCCGATGCGGAGCTGGTTGTCCCCGCTGCCCATTGACAGGCCATTATCCAGGATGTCTTTCAGAGCATCATGGCCAATTAGCATGGAAATACGGTTGGGCAGCAGCCCTTCTTGTATTTTTAATCTCCTGTAGGTTTGCCAGTGCCGGAGACTGTTGGTCCAGCCGGTGTCCTGCAGTGAAGTAATCCCGCATGAGAGATACTGCCGGCTGGCTAGTTTGATTCCTTGTTCCAGTTCCTGGCCGCTCACCGGCGGGATCCCCTTTTGCACTTTTTCGTTCCTGCCGAAGATGATTCCGTCAGGTTCACCGCTTAACCGGTCCCGGCTGATTCTGCCCCCGGCGGAATCGGGTGTTTCCCGGGTGATTCCAACCAGCCTGAGCGCCATACTATTTAAAACGCATATGCCCGCAGAGTAATGGACTAGTATTACCGGATGCCCCGGGGCTGCTTCATCCAGTTCCCAGCGGGTGGGATGCCTCTTTTCAGTTAAATGGAATTCGTCATACTGAGCGGCCCTGAGCCATTGACCGCCCGGAGTCTGCTGCGCCCGCTTACGAATGCCTGCTTTTATGTCCGCAATGCTTTTTACAGAGAAAGCGGAGCAGTCAATGTGCAGAAGAGTTATCGCCTGGCCAATCGGGTGACAATGCGCGTCGTTAAAACCAGGGATGACTGCCCTGCCCTGGCAATCGATAAGTTTTGTGTCCGGACCTGTAAGCGATTCGATGTCGGATTTTCTGCCCGCGGTGATGATTTTATTGCCTTTGACCGCAACAAATTCTGCCAGGGGATTGTTCTCATCAAGTGTGATTACTCTGGCATTGTGCAAAAGCAAATCTGCAGGCTTGTAAGTCATAGTTTACTCTCCCACTGAGTGCTTAAAGGAGGTCTGTCCTCCGGCTCTTTATTTCAACGCTTACTGAGTATCATAATTATACCAGAAGTTCACATTGTCAGGAACCTAAAGCATCTTCAATCCCCCGTAGCCCCTCTAAAGCGCCATAAGGAATGGATATATGAGGCTTTGGAATTTGATATTCCCGTGGATTAATACGAATAACTGTTGCCCCGTATCCTTCCAATTCGCTCACTCAAGTTTCTAATGGCAGGAATACCAGTACCGGCGCCCATTTCAACAACTACCATTTTTTCATTCTTGCACCGGTTTAAAAATCTGTCGAATCTCTCCTCCTGGTTATCTGTTTTTGAGCTAATCCAGGAAAAATCACTAAACATCAATATGTTTGGCCGGGCTATGCTTCCGCAGTATGAGCATTTAGGGATATATTCAGCCCGCATGGTCTCATAGTTCACAGAAATATTTTCTTTATTATCCCAAATATTCGGGCTGCAAGGCCGGATACATTGCAGATGGCGGAGTGAGCCGTGAATCTCGCAGATATCCTCTTCCTTGAAACCGGCTTTTTGGAACTGGCCATCGACATTCGAAGTCATTACAAAATACCTTAGATTAAAGTGGTCTATCAAATTTAATAATATTTTAAAACCATCATGCGGTACGGTTTCCAGGTAAAGATTTGTGCGATGACCATAAAAGCCCCAGGCAAAGGCAGGGTCACGGGCAAAATGTCTTGGATTGGCGGCATCAATAAAATTAATACCCAGTCTTTCGTACATTGGGTATGCTCTCCAAAAGCCCCTATCACCACGAAAGTCAGGTAAGCCGGAATCAACGCCCATTCCAGCGCCGGCCGTGATAATAATAGACTGGGCTTTTTTTATTGCTTGAGCTGAATTAATAAAACAAGTCATTAAATCCACTGTTTTCACCTATTTCTCATACATCTATCTATCCCCGCCATAAAGATATGCATATCTCAAAATAGATATGTATATCTTTAACATAATATAACATATGTTGATATAAACAGCCATGTAATTTTCTTGCTTTGACACCATAATACGATATAGGGCACCTGAGTATTATTGAGTTATCTCATAAATAAAATGGTATTATGCCGCGAAACCCTTTATAATAGAGAGATATAGTAGGTGATCCTGTCATGCTTTACGCCGTTAGCGCTGATCATTTCAATTTTCAAATGGGGTGTATAAATTGGCAATTTATGAATTTGAGGGGAAAAGGCCTTCCATTGGCAAGGGAAGCTATATTCACCCCGATGCCACAATAATTGGGGATGTAATAATAGGAGAGGGCTGCTTCGTAGGAGCAGGGGCACGTATAAGGGGTGACTGGGGCGCCGTGGAGATCGGTCCGGAGTCTAATATACAGGAGAACTGTATAATTCACGTTTATCCCGGTGAAGTCGCCAGACTGGGACCCCGGAGCCACATTGGTCACGGGGCTATTTTGCACACTCCCAGACTGGGTGAGCACGTGCTGGTAGGTATGGGGGCAATAATAATGGACTGGGCGGAAATTGGTAACGAGTGCTATATAGCAGCCGGGGCACTGGTTACCGGGAAAATGATAATCCCCCCCAACAAGCTGGTGCTGGGTTCACCGGCCAAGGTTAAAGGTGATATATCATACTCTGAGCGCAAGCTAATGGATCTCGGCACAGAGTTCTACATAGCACTGCCACCCCGTTGCCTGGCCGGCATGAAAGAAATTAAAATTGAGGATATTATAGAGGAATAGGCAGGTACAACAGTCATAAGAGGTCTGTTCCCGGGTACCGCTAAGTCCGGAGATAATTTTTTCTAGAGCAGGAATACACACCGGGAAGTAGAAAATATAAGTTAGTTTGTGCCGTTTTTTGAATAGAATCCGGGTATCTAGTAAAGGAGGAGTAGAAGATGATAAACACAAAGGATATGACACAGGAGCAGATTGCCCATACCTTTTGCTCTTGGTGTGATTACCGCCTCTTTGTCGCAGGTAATACCTACTGGGGGTGCGGCCTGGAAGAAAAGAAAAGGGAAGAACGCTGCCTATATAGAAAGTCAGTGCAGAAAGAAGAAAAAGCAGAGTAAGGCAGAGTGGCTTATTAATGCTTACTGACCCTCTGTGCCCGCAGAAAGAACAGCACCGGTGTTTTAGAACTTCCTCAGAGTAAAAACTGAACCCGTATCCCGGTGCAGGTCCCCTCCCTTTAATTCTGTATTTTCAACAACAGACACATCAATAAAGCCAGGGGGACAGTCTCCCTGGCTTATCGGCATGTCGTTTATCCTTCCTCGAAATCATCTCCAAAACTTCTTCGGAATGTCAGCATAACCGTCCCCGTTTTTATATGAGACTGGGTCAACCCTATTTTTGCATGATCCGAATGTGCTGCCAATATTCAACCTCCCTTCTCCTAAATTATCCCTTGTAACGGATGTTACAGAATGATATAATATGTAACGGACGTTACATGGGGGTGGAAAAAGTGGAAAAAAGAAAATGGTTGGTAATAAACTATAACCTGCCTACAGAACCGTCAAGATTGAGAGTGGCGGCATGGAGACGTCTAAAAAAACTAGGTGCCGTTAACATACAACAATCCATGTGGGTCTTGCCCCATAACGATCATAATTACTCTGCATTGCATACAATTTCTCAGGAGATTGAGTCTAACAATGGTGAAGCTCTTTTGATGCAATGTGTTTTTTTTGATCAAAAGCATGAACAAAAAGTTATTTCTTATTTCAATAACGTGAGAGATGAGGAATACAAAGAATTAATAGATAAGTGTGAGGATTATTTCAAGGAACTTGAAAAAGAAATCGCTATAGAAAAGTTTACTTTTGCAGAGCTCGAAGAGGAAGAGGAAGAACTTAATAAGCTTTTGTCGTGGTATGCGAAGATTGAGACAAGGGACATGTTTTATTCTTCTCAAAGAGATTGCGCCAAGGAAAAACTGGATCAGGCTAAAAAAGCTTTCGCAAACTATAGTGATATGGTTTTTAAGTATAACAATAAATAACATGGAAAGGGCAGATAGGGGTAATAGTTGTGAGTATCCATAACGAAAAGCAAAAAAAGATTTTAGGACTTGAATGGAATATTTTTTTTGCAGGTATAACCAGTTTTTTAACCGATACCACTACAAAAATGATATATGCTATTATGCCGCTTTTTTTACTATCTATAGGGGCATCAAAGACAGAGCTGTCTCTTATTGAAGGAGTTGCCGAGAGTACAGCGTCGGTTCTCAAGGCTTTGTCGGGCTGGTGGAGTGACAAGATCGGCAAAAACAAACCTTTTATGGTTGTAGGCTATGCAATTACAGCTGTTTTGTCTCCATTATTTTCAATAGTAAATTCGCCCTTGCAGGTTCTAACCATCAGATTTGCCGAAAGGGTAGGCAAGGGAATAAGAACTGCACCCAGGGACAGCCTTATAGTAGGATCATCCAGTGATAGTAAAAAAGGTAGAAGTTTTGGCTTTCATAAAGCTATGGACAACAGCGGAGCAATAGTGGGGCCGCTACTGGCTTTTGCAGTTTTGGCAGTGTTTCCGGGCGATTATCGCAAGGTATTCCTGCTTTCAGCAGTACCGGGCATACTGGGAGTACTTGTTATAATTCTCTTTGTCAGGGAGGCTAAGAAGATAAAAGCCCAACTTCCAGGGAAAATTGCCTTCAAAGACTTTCCAATCAGATATTATATGTTCCTGGGGATTGCTTTCATATTTACCCTGGGCAACTCAACTGATGCCCTGCTGTTGGTAAAAGCTAATGACATAGGTATACAAGCCTTGTTCATCCCTCTTGTATACCTGATATTCAACTCAGTCTCGGTAATCTTTGCTGTTCCTGCCGGTATGCTTTCCGATAGAATTGGCCGGGAAAGACTTATTATCTTCGGGTATTTACTTTATTCCATCATATACTTCAGTTTTGGAAGGACAAATGATAAGGGGGTAGTAATTCTGCTTTTTGCATTATATGGACTTTACAGTGCAGCAACAGATGGTGTGCAGAAGGCACTGGTCTCGGATCTTATAGATAAAGGCAAGAGTGGTACGGGACTTGGTATATACAATTCGCTTATCGGTATCACGTTGCTGCCGGCAAGTGTTATTGCCGGTGTATTATATGACAAGGTTGACAATAGAGCTCCTTTTTACTTCGGCTCGGCAATGGCGTTAACCGCTGCAATACTAATGTTCGGATTTTACAGGAAAAGCACACACAGTCAGCCGCCCCTGTAACGTTTGTTTTAGGCTTTTTCCTGGGCCAGCTCGCTCAGTCTTCTCTCCATGGTATCTACAAATCTTTGAGCCTCTCTTCTTACTGGTCAGCCAGCAGTTCCGGTATGACGCTGAGCAGTTCACAAGCAGCAATAAGCTGGGTGACGGTTGTTTTGAAATCCCTGATTTGTATGGCCACATTAAGGCTGTCCCTGGTAAATCTTCTGAGAATGGGTCCCTGTGACAAGGATAGAGGCCTGAAGTTATCTCTTCAGGCCTCTATCCTTGATATTACTGATTGGAGGCGACACCCAGATTTGAACTGGGGAGTGGAGGATTTGCAGTCCTCTGCCTTACCACTTGGCTATGTCGCCACATAAAATGGAGCGGAAGACGAGATTCGAACTCGCGACCCTCGCCTTGGCAAGGCGATGCTCTACCACTGAGCTACTTCCGCACATTTTTTTATGCTATTTTATAAAATAATAAGTTGGGACGCCGGATTTTTAGTCTGGTTTACCGCCGCTTGTTTAGTTTAGCATAATCCTGAATACCTTGTCAAGTAAGGTTTTTTTGGTTTGTTTATTGGTTTTTCACCCTGAAAATTTAAGTAATTTTACTCAATTTAGTCCCCTTAGGGATCTCCTTTTAAAAGTTTGGTCCCCAAGAATATCAGATCCCCAGGCCCATGACACTGCGAAAAATTATGTCAATTCCCCCGTCCTTGCGACAAGGGGACATAATGGGGTCAGGCTTTCAGTTATGCATCTAAACGTGCAAGTCAAGAGACGTCCCAATAGGACCTTTACAAGCGAGCAGAGTACGAAAAAACCGCTCATAATAGAGCGGCTCTGAATAATTTTCTGACTCTAAAACACTGGCAGGATAGTAGAGACGTACAATTGTGAACAGTTGCTCCATTATTGGCTATAAATGGCGAAGCACTGCGAAAACATTGTTAAATCCCCCGTCACTGTGCGTATTCCGGTAAAAATGAGCCAGCATTCCCGATAGGTGAGAGCCATGATTCCGATTTAAGTTGATCCATGCTTACGGGAACCGGGAGCCCAAAAATGCTCCGTCAGGAGCAGAGCCCCGACAGAGCATTACTAACCATCAATCAGCTTAACCTTTGTCCTCTTTTTCCGCATAGAATCCTTGCCTTTGATTTCAATGAAATTGAGTTATGAACAAAGACAAAAGGTGCCGGGCCCTTAAGACAATAGACACTAACCAACTCGTCATAGATAAAAGTAAAATCTACCACTTCATTCATTTGGCGCAAAAGGTTATATTTTGGTACGACCAAATCGTACAGCTCCATATACGGGCTCAAGGTTAGGCTCATTTGCTTTTTTATCATCTAGTCACCTGCTCAATTTACTACCTTAATTATATCAAAAAAGAGCTGGAGTTACCTCTTTTTCGGTAATTCCAGCTCTTTTTAAAAGCAAATTATCAATGGTACTTTTTCAGCGGCCCCCTTAGAACATATGTTTTATACTATATTAAGCGAACATATGTTTTATGTCAAGAAGATAATGGTGCCAGGTTGTCACACGTATAAAAGGGGCGCTTTTGAGAGGCCGCTGAA
>JAMCVT010000097.1:34718-35484 GCA_023475565.1 Actinomycetota bacterium | reverse complement strand
GAGAATATACCTAATCAGACATATAAATTTCATCAGTAATTATTTCCCATAAACAACTTGACAAATCAATTCCACAAAAGATTTTATATAAATAATTATTATAGCCATTTTTGAGTTTAATGTCTAAACCAATCATTTTGCAGTACCCCTTCCATAAAAGATTTTGCCTCAATTTATATGTCTGATTAGGTATATTCTCCTTTACCCTTACGCAGAGAATAACATCCAAAGGCAAAGGAGTAGCTCCTGCCAAACCAACAGTATTTATTGGTTTTAGACCTTTCTTATTGTGACAATACGCATATTTTATATTATTGTTCTCTAAATCTAATAGGAAACATGTTACCCTTATTATCTAGAAACAAAAGATGAAAATTTCCCTACATTCCAAGTGCTGTCCAGTACTTGTATATGCCACTTCAATTCTTTTTTCATATTATCATACAACTCCTTCATCTCGTCTTCAGCTAAAAGGCAGGCAGAGGCATTCTTACAGGGGCATTTGGAACACCTCCAAATGGTTGCAAAATATATGGTATATACGGCTCATCTCCCCCCTCCGTAAGTGGTTGAGCTGGACCTCTATCCCGTGGTCCCTTCCATATATGTTTGTGGGGAAACACATGACCAGTACCACCATGATCATTACAGGATATGGGGACAGGTACCTTGTCCCTAAACTCTGTCTAGCACGCTCTTTGATATTCCGGTCATTCTTGATAATTGTCTTATTGTAATTCCATTAATTGATTTCAGTTTTTTAATA
>JAMCVT010000097.1:0-34708 GCA_023475565.1 Actinomycetota bacterium | reverse complement strand
TAGTTTCTATGAGATAAGCGTCAATATGTCAGTACGATTTATCATAGAAGTAACTTCCGATGGCCATAACCAGATCAATACATTCTTTATCATAGGAGATCACGATGATGTATTTCCTCCAAGGTAAAGACCAATGGTTATAGTTGATGCGGTAATACGACCCGGTGCGGGAAGTCGTCGTCCAGGCCGGTTAACTGGGGAACATGTGGGGTCAGGCTTTCAGTTATGCATCTAACAGTGCAGTTACTTCTTTCAGTACTTGTCGCCCCTTGCCTGTTTCCAGGATATGGGGACAGGTACCTTGTCCCTAAACTCTGTCTAGCACGCTCTTTGATATTCCGGTCATTCTTGATAATTGTCTTATTGTAATTCCATTAATTGATTTCAGTTTTTTAATAATATCATCTCTTTTGCTCTTATCTAGCTGCCTCATTTCTCTTGGGTTCACAATACCCAGATTCAAGAGACATTCCCTCAATTTACTGTCTGATACCCTGACTTTTTCATCAATTTCCAGACAAGCATCATTGTTCTTTTGAATGTTAAAGCTCCGAAATAGTTCAATTGCGCTTTTCCTATCGGGTGAAAGCATATCTAAGACGAAATCTGAATCTACGATAACTGCTCTATCCATATACTCATTATAGCTGCTCCACTTATAATCAGAAATTCCCTTTACTACTCCTGCTTTTATAGGATTTTGATGAATATACCTTACCACTGTCAAAAAGTACTCATCATTTTCTACCGCTTCACTCTTGAATCTCTCTTGAAACAAATGACCGCATCGTTCATACCTCTTATTATACCAGAAAACATAGCTGCTGCTTATTCTCTTAATTATATTTGATATGGAATCTTCCGTCTCCTTAATAAGCATATGAATGTGATTGCTCATTACACAGTAAGCATATATTTGATATTGACTTACTTCTTTGTATTTCTTGATTGTTTCCAGTAATCTTTCGATATCCTCTTCATCCCCAAAAATATCTTGTCTGTTTATTCCTCGAAGCATTATGTGATATATTCCGGTACTGCTGCTGTTTCTTGCATCTCTTGGCAAATCCATCACCTCAACACAATTATAACAAATGATAAAAACAGGGACAAGGTACCTGTCCCCCTTGTCCTGCATTTAATTCCGCAGCGGATTCCCTGGGCTCCGGCAAGATGCCGGCGGGGGGCGTTAATTCAATAGTGTCTTGTGCAGGTGAAGCCTTGTCCGGTAGATTGTTTGTTACTACATTTGCGAATAATACTCCCGGGGAGCCAATTAATGAAAATATAAGTAATATGTATAGGCAAATTTTCAATAGTTTAAGCTTATGGGAAGCCGGCATATTTTTCTCCTTTCGGACCAATTGATCCCAGTCAATGACAATAATTGTTTTTCAACATTTATTGCCATATTCCTGTCAATTTTTTGGTAAAATATTCCGACAATTTTAGTAGTCAAATTTCGATTCCCGCAAATCGTGAGCTTTCAAAATTTTGTTTGGCCAAGTGGAGCAGCGGCGAAAAAAAACAGCCATTCGGCTGTTTTTTAATGTACCTTATTCAAATTAATCAAGGTCATACGGCCAGGCCTGCAGCCCGCCTTCCATATACTTCAGGTCTTTAAACCCGGCTCCGTGCAGAATCCTCAAGGCCTCATAGCTGCGCACCCCCATGGCGCAGAGAAGCACTATCTCCTTGTCTTTGGGTATTTCGTCCAGGCGTTCCCTTATGTCTCCCAGGGTCACCTGCATAACCCGGTCATCCTCAATATGCTTGGGGGCAAACTGCTGGGGAGTCCTCACATCAACTATCACAAAATCTTCCCCGCTGTCCAGCTTGGCTTTCATTTCCTCTGCAGTTAAAGATGGGGCCAGGCCCTCAATCTTATTGCGCACTATATTGGCTGTGTGGTGGGCCAGGTCTATGGGCGATGAGAAAGGTGGCGCGTAGCCCAGGTCTACATCTGCCAGGTCGTCCACCGTGGCGCCGAAGTGAATGGCGGTGGCGACCACATCAATCCTTTTGCTTACCTCGCCCGGCCCAATGCCCTGGGCGCCCAGTATCTTTCTGGTCTCCTGATCCACAATCATTTTCATTATTACCAGTCCGTGGGAAGGGTGGTAGTGAGTGCGGTCCAGGGCTGAGTTTACCACGGCAACCACCTTGAAGCCCAGTTCCCGGGCCTGCTGCTCCCCAAGTCCGGTTTTTCCGGCGGTCCAGTTAAGCACCTTCATCACCGAGGTGCCCAGCACACCCTTGAAAATGCTTTTTCTCCCGGTTGCGTTATCCCCGGCCACCCGGCCATGGCGGTTGGCGTACGTGGCCATGGGTATGTATACCTTCCGGCCTGAAACAAGGTGCAGGTTTTCCACACAGTCTCCCACCGCGAATATGTCCGGATCGCTGGTCTGCAGTTGCTGGTTTACCTCTATGGCGCCTGTCTGACCTATTTTTAGGCCGGCCTTTTGGGCGATATCAATATTGGGCTTCACCCCTACGGCGAGAATAACCATCTGGGCGTCCAGAGTTTCCTCACCGGTGACAACTGCGGAAACCTTCCCCTCGCCATCACCCTCTATTTTCATAACCTTCTGGCCCAGGCGGAATTCAATCCCCTGTTCTTCCAGCCTTAAGCCCATTACAGCCGCCATGTCCCTGTCCAGCAGGCCGGGGAGTATCTGGTCTTTAAGCTCCACCACGGTGACAAATATATTTTTCTCCCGCAGGGCATCGGCGGCCTCCATGCCGATAAGGCCCGCCCCAATTACCACGGCCTCGCTGACATCATCAATCCGCTCTTTAATCATTTTTGCGTCTGCGGGGTTGTTAAGCCGGAAGACTCCTTTTAAATCAATCCCTTTCAGCGGGGGAGTGAAGGGTGTGGACCCGGTGGCGATAACCAGCCTGTCATAAGGAATTCTGGACACTTCACCGGTGGAGATATTTTTTGAAACCACTTCTTTTCCGGCCCGGTCAATTTCCACGGCCTCGTTTCCGGTCAATACTTTGACGCCCTTTTCCCTCATGAAGTAGGTCTCATCCCGGGCAACCCCGTAAGAGGTGGTGAAAAGGTGTTCAAAGCCTCTGACCGACCCGGCCAGATAAAAGGGCATCCCGCAGCCGGCATAGGATATGTACCTGTCTTTTTCGATGATGGTTATGTCTGCGTTGGGGGCGAGGCGGCGCGCTCTGGCTGCTGTTTTGGGGCCTGCGGCCACCCCACCGATAATCACTATTCTGGGTTCGCTCATTTTTTATTCCCCCCTGCTTTTATATATACTGTCCGGCTGACTTGCGCTAAAGTTAGCCTGAGCGCAAAGGCTGACAATCCGGATAGTTTAAAACACTGGGGATATTTTAAAACCGCAGAGTAAATAAGTCAATACGTAAAGTTAAAACAGTACCCTGATGAGGTACTGTTTTTAGTGGTCAGATTAAATGTCATCTTCCTCCTGCGGAAGCCTCCCCCTTATGTGCTCCGGCTCATCTGCCGCCTGGTAGGTGTCATCGTTAATAAATACCACTTCATCACAATTGGGGCAGGTCACCTCCACTGTGTCGTCATCTTCCAGTATGTCTGAATCGAAGCATACAACCTCTCCGCACCTCGGGCAGTCAACCTCAAGATAATCCTCATCTTCGCCGGAATCCTCAGCTTCATTATAGATTCCTTCCTCAAGGTGAAAAAGGTCTTCGTCTATAGATTCCAGGTAGTCCTCCAGCTGGTCCTGGGCCGCTTCCATCTCCTTTAACGACTGAGCAAACTCGTCCAGCACTTCAATGATGCCATTTAATATCCGGCCCTCTTTCGAATCTGACTCGATGTTCATCCCGGCCGACAGTCCCTGGAGATATGCCACCCTCGACTTAAGGTCCCTCAACGACTTTAACCCCCTTTTATAATTAAGGCTTGGTTATTTCACTGCTTATTATTTCTCTAAAAGGGGGTTTTTAAACCTATAGGACCCCAGGGGGCCGGAATTAATGGTCGGGAGACAGGTATTACCCTTAAGCTCTTTTAATGTACTGTCCGGTCCTGGTGTCTATCTGCAAAACGTCACCAATATTAATAAAGAAGGGCACCTGCACAACGTATCCGGTTTCCAGGGTGGCCGGCTTGGATCCGCCGCTGGCGGTGTCGCCCTTAATGCCGGGAGAAGTTTCCGCCACCTCAAGCTCAACGTAGTTGGGCATGTCAACACCTATTGACTTGCCCTGGAAGGTCAGAATATTTATAGTCATGTTTTCTTTGAGGTATTTTACGGCATCACCCAGTTCCTCAGCTGAAAGTCCGACCTGATCGTAGGTTTCCATATCCATAAAATTGTATACTGTCCCGTCGTTATAAAGGTACTGGTACTCTTTCTTTTCCACCCTGGCCCGGGGGAGTTTCTCTCCGGCGTTGAAGGTTCTTTCCACCACCGATCCGGTGCGCACATTTCTAATTTTAGTCCTTACGAAGGCAGCGCCCTTACCAGGTTTTACGTGCTGAAAATCAACCACCTGGAATACGTCACCGTCGATCTCAATAGTCAGGCCGGTCCTGAAATCATTGGTTGAGATCATTTTTTTCTCCCCTTTCCAATGCTGGCGTTTTTATATGTATAAATATATTTTATCTCCCGCAAACAATAAGCCTGTCCTTCTCTGAAGCGCTGAGAACACGGGCTCCGTGGCTGTCCACCAGCACCGAATCCTCGATCCTTACTCCTCCCCAGCCCGGCAGGTATATACCCGGCTCAACCGTGACCACCATACCGGGCCTCAGCCCGGTGTTGTCCTTTGCCGAAAGTCTGGGGTTTTCATGTATCTGCAGCCCCAGCCCGTGACCGGTGCTGTGCCCGAAGCACTCCCCATAGCCATAGCCCACAATAACATCCCTGGCCGCCCTGTCCACATCCGACGCCGCCACCCCGGGCTTTACCGCCCTGATCCCGGCCAGCTGCGCCTCCAGGACAATACCATATATTTCTTTCTGCTTTTCATCTGCCTTTCCCACCACCACTGTTCTGGTCATATCTGAGTTATAACCGGCCAGTGAGGCCCCAAAATCCATGGTCACCAGATCCCCATGGGAGATAATTTTTTCTGTGGCTGTGCCGTGGGGTAATGAAGACCTCTGGCCGGAGGCAACTATAAGGGGGAAGGCAACCCCCTCAGCCCCGTTCTTCCTCATGAAAAATTCCAGCTCCAGGGACAGGTAATTTTCCGTTACCCCCTCTTTTATCAGGGGAAGTATGTGACTGAAGGCCCTGTCGGCAAGGTCCACCGCCCGGGCAATGCATTCTATTTCTCCCGGGTCCTTCACCGCCCGCAGATTGTCCATAAATCCGTACAAAGGCTTTATTTCACAGTCTGCCAGCTTTACTTCCAGGGAGGCATACTGATGATAGGTTATTATTTCTCCCTCGCAGCCAAGCTTTCTGATATTGATCTTTCCGGCCAGATCCTGCAGCGCTTCCGGAATCCCGTCCCGGGCCATAACAATGCTGCAGTGGGGGCACTGTTTTTTGGCCTGTTCAGCATACCTGAAATCGGTGACAAGAAATATTTCCTTTTCTGAAATAAGCACAGACCCGCTTGAACCGGTAAAACCGGTCAGATAAAATCTGTTTTCAGGACTTGTAACCAGAAATGAGTCAATACCCTCGCCCGGGAATAACCCCCTGAGCTTATCTACCCGCTCCTGCAAATACACTCCCCCTGCTTTTACCTATCCTGCTTTTTTCTTTTAGCTATGGCAGTGGCGGCACTAAGGCCCAGCAGGTAGCTGTCTGCCCCAAGTCCGGATATCTGCCCCGCCGCCACCGGGGCGATAACAGATTTTGCCCTGAATTCTTCCCGGGCATAAATATTGGACAGATGTATTTCCACCACGGGAACGGTTACCGAGGCCACCGCATCTCTGAGCGCCAGGCTGTAATGGGTGTATGCCCCGGGGTTGAAAACCACTGCCGCATGCTTTCCCTCGGCGCCGTGTATTTTTTCAATTAATTCACCTTCGTGATTTGATTGAAAAAACTCCAGCACTACCCCCAGCTCTTCCGCATGGGCCGCCAGCCTTTCATTTATTTCCTGGAGAGTGACACTGCCGTAAAGCTCCGGCTGCCTTTTGCCCAGCAGGTTAAGATTGGGCCCGTTTAATACAAGAATTTTCATATTTGACATCTCCCGGCCTGATAGCCTGATAACTAACCACTGGCACACACTGGGGATATTTTACCATTGTTGCGAATTCATTGTAAAGAATTGTTGGTTTAAAATACGGCTATTGGTCTTTTATCTAATGCCCGCTGAGGGTCATTTCGCCCACTGCCAGCGTAGGCGACCCGGTTCCGCCGAAAAATGTCAGATCACTGCCGACACTCTCAACCTTTTTCATCAAATCTATTATGTTGCCGGCCAGGGCAACACCCCTGACAGGATAAGTCAGGCGCCCTCCCTCTATCATAAGCCCGGACACCCCCAGGGAGAAGTCCCCGGATATGGGGTTTGCCGTATGCATTCCCATAACTTCCGTGACGTAAAAACCCTTTTTCAGGGAGGCAATTATTTCAGACGGCTGCCGGCTGCCATTTTCAATAAAGAAGTTGGTTGTGCCAACCTCCGGGGTGGCTTTATAGGAGCCCCGGACTCCGTTTCCGGTGGACTTTACCCCATCCTTCGCCGCAGTATAGGTATTGTGCAAAAAACCTTCCAGCATACCGCCGCTTATCAGCGCCGTTCTGGAGGTGGGCACCCCCTCGCCGTCAAAGGGGCTGGAAGCGATACCACCGGGCCTGGATCCGTCATCAACTATGGTCACACTTTCAGAGGCTACCTTTTGTCCCACCTTCCCGGCAAAAAGTGACCTTCCCTTTTGCACCGCCTCAGCGGTAAGCGCCGGTCCGAGAAGACCGAGAAAGCCCGTAGCCACATAAGGTTCAAAAACCACCGGTATGGACTGGGAGGGCGCCTTCCTGGCTCCCAGCATTCTTACCGCCCTTGTGGCGGCCTCTCTGCCTGTTTCCACAGCGTCAAGGTCATCATATTTGATGCCGAATTTCATGGCGAAGCCAGTCTGGTGGTCATCTCCCTCAACAGCCACCAGTGCTATGTAAATGCCGCAATAGGCGCCTTTAAAGCATAAATTGACCCCCAGGCTGTTCATCAGGGTTATTTCTGTTTCGGTATCGGTATAGGTGGCGCCCTCTATTATTTTTACCCTGGGATCATGTTTTTTTGAGACATCTTCCATATTTACGGCCATCTTAATTTTTTCCGTTACCGGGGTGTCAATAATTTTACGGTCGTAAAGATCAACTTCCGGGTAGCGGGGAGCCGGCGCCGGCATGGTCCTGTAGCGGTCCCCGGCCACCCTGGAGGCATTGGCCATGGCCTGGTCCACTATCTCCTCAATACTTTCCCACTTCAGGTCCGATGTAAAGGCAAAGCCTGCCCGCCCGCCCTTCATAATCCTCAGGCCCAGGCCTCTTTCCTCAGCCAGCTTCATTGTTTCCACTTTTGTATCGCGGACTTCTATCTGAAGTTCCCTGCCGCTGCTCAGATAGACCTCAACCATGTCCGCTCCCTTACTCTTTCCTGACTCAATGGCCCGCCCGCCCAGCGAGGTCATGTCTATGTTATTTATTAAAATCACCTCCGCAGTGCTATAAGCGCATAGTATATTGAGCACTCCTTTTAATTATCATAAGTATTATTCCATATTTGCATACCTATTCCTTCGGGGTAAAAGAAAAAACTGCCTGTCAGGCAGTTTTTAGATAACCCTTGCTAATGTACCTGGGCGCTTGCCACTGTGGTGGTCAGCGCGAAGAGGTGTCTCGCAGAAACCGGCGCCAGTTCCTGCACCGCCGCCTCCATTATCAGGCTGGGGTCCAACAGTGCCAGTATGGCAACCCTTTCTCCCGTCTCCTGGTTTGTGTAAAACCCCAAAATACAGAACTGCATATCCTCACCATATACTTTCCGGGTGACTATGTCACCAATTTTCATTTAAATACCCCCCAAGTTAGCAAGCTGCTGTCCGGGGGATCCGCCCTTGCGGGTCCCTCCTTAACAAAAAAATAATAACTCCCTATATTGACGGGCGTTTAATCTTCTTATTTAGCATATGCCTGTGTCAGTGCAGTTGTGTATGTAAATACTGTTCATTGTTATCGGCAGGGCTCCGCACCTGACTTTGGCACTGCCGGGAAACAATATTTTTGTATATTTTTACAGTTTATGAAAACAATATGTTAAGCAATATAACAGGAGGGATATAAAATGGAACTTGCAGGCAGCAGTGTAAACAAGGATTGGGACAACTGGAAAAGGTTCCTTTCCGAGGCGATGGAATTTGCCGGGGAGCTGGGGGTTTCCAGGGAAAAAATCTCTTTACTGGCCGGCCAGGCCGGAGAAATACTGGCCGACAGCGTTCAGCCGGCAAATGCCGAGCAGCGTGTATTAAAGGAGCTCTGGAGTGTATCCGATCAGCAGGAAAAGAAAGTGATCGCCAATCTTATGACGAAACTATGCTCGAAGATATAAACCACCTTTAATACTAAACAGAGGCAATAAAGAGCGGGCTGTGCAGCCCGCTCTTTATTTTTTATGACCTTTTTCCCATTTATTCTTACCTATTATGAGACTCCAGTCCGTTTTGGGTTCTTTTGATTAATGATAGGATTTAAAAAAGGAGGTGTGAAAAAATGTTATCCTCTTTATACAGCATAATCGTGAATGAAGACGGGCAGGGTATAGCCGAATATGCTCTCATAATGGCCTTTGTTGCCCTCGCCTGCGCAGGCGCCTTCGGGGCCCTGGGGCCTGCCGTCAGGGACCGGGTGGCGGCCTTTGCCGGCAGCGCCTATAATTGATATCTATTTGACAGGCCGCTGTCCTGCGCTTTTAATGGCTAGTTCCGAAAAAAAGGCCAGCAGCAGTAGACCTGCCATATCCAAAAAAAAGCTGTACCATAATTTCCAGTTTATATATTCTATTGCCCCCAGGCTGTTCATGGCCGACTCCACGGCCAGGAATAAAACAGAGGCGCACACGGTATACATTATTTTCTGAGTCCACCGCTCAGGCAGCCAGTTCAGAAAAAACAGTGAAAAAAAGTAAATTTGGACTATGTGAAACAGCGGGTATATCCCCAGGAAAATAACGCCCTCCCTGTATATGTAGAGGTTAAATCTTGCGCCCAGATAGTCTGCTATCAACATTATGGCTACCCCGATAAGTCCTGTTTTCCAAAAGTGTTTAAAATTCTTTCCGGCAGCCGGCACATAAAGGGCAGCTGCCATAATAGACAGTATTACGAATGTCATCCGGATCTCCCCTAGCTGTCTTTGGCTTAGTCTTTGCCGTAAAAATACTCAATATGCCGGGCGATCAAAAAAAGGCTGTAGTTTTCACTACAGCCTTTTTGGTGCGGCAGAAGGGACTTGAACCCCCACACCCTTACGGGCATAAGAACCTGAATCTTACGCGTCTGCCAATTCCGCCACTGCCGCCTATTCTGTTATAACACCCGCGCCCATGCGCAAGTATTATAATAGCACAAGGCCATATTCATGTCAACAGACATTTCCGGTTAAATAAAGACATACCTGGCGGCCTTCTCCAGCTGTTTCAGGTTCCGGCACTCGATGACCATGTGGCAGTGCGGGGAGTACCTGGAAATAATGCTGTCTTCCCTGTCCCACTCCTGTACCGGAGCGGGATTTAGCCATATTACACGCCTGGCCCTTCCCGCTAAGCCGATGAAATGGTCCAGTCCGTCGGGCCTGTAGTTATTCCTGGCATCGCCCAGTATAAGCAGGGTGGTTTTTCTGTTTATCACGCGGGCAAAATTCTCGCCAAAAAGCTTCCATACCGCCCCGTAATCAGAAAAACCGGTTTGCCAGATGCGGGTCTCCCTTAATATCCGGGAAATTTTTTTCTGGGCGTCCCACCCCCTGATCATTCCGGTTATCTCTTCCACGCCGTCCACGAAGGCAAAGGACCTTACCGACCTGAACCGGTCATGCATGGCGCTGACCATCAGCATCATAAATCTGCTGAAGGATGACACCGACCCTGAAAGATCGCAAAGTATAACAATTTCCGGGCTGGTGGGAATTCTGTTCCTCAGTAAAAGTTTGACCGGGATGCCCCCGTATATTCCGGCCAGTGCGGCGGTTCTCCTTAAGTCAACCGTCCCCTTTGGGGATGCCCTGTAACGGTAGCCCCTTCTGGCGGCCAGACTCCTTCCCAGCATTACCAGCTTTCTTTTAATATCCATGGCCTCGTCGTAATCAAGCCTGTTAAAGGAGACACCGCTTGTGTCATACCTGCCCAGCATTATTTCCGGGTCCTTTTCCCATGAAGCCCGGTCCCATTCGCCGGCCGCCATGCCCGTAAATTTTTGCAGAAGGCTCTCCAGCGCCCACCTGTCAGGGCCGGCTCCCCTTTCAGCCATCCTACCCAGTATCTCTTCTCCCTCAGCCCACCCGGAAACTACCTTAAGCCTTTTTATAAAATCCTTTTGGTCAAACTCTTCCCGGACCAGCCTGTCTGCGGCCTCCCTGGCGGCAAGCCTCATCTTTTCGCTGTCTCCACCGGTCAGCATGGAAACAAAGCTTTCACCGGATGATATTTTTACGACGCTGTTTTCCGCATAAAGACCGGCTCCCTTTATGCCGCTGCCGCAGGAAGCCGCCTCCCTCCCCGCAGGGTCACCGGCCAGCCGCATTTTCTCATTCCTTATAAAGTTCTTGAGATGGTCAAGCTTTCCCTGAAAATTCTCCCGGTCCAGCCTGGGGGCATCTTTAGCCGTGGCGGCAGCTTTGGGGGAAGCAGTACTTTTTTGGGCATCCTGCAGGAACAGATCAAGTATTCTACAGGCAGCCTCCCTGTTGCCATCCTTTACCAGGGCAGCCTCCATCGCCCATAAAAAGCCATCCCGGCCAACCCCGGCAAGGGTAAGGGCGGACATGAAATCCATAATTTCGCTGTAAGAAACCACTATGCCCGCTTTTTTAAGCAGGCTGACAAATTCCATAACATTAAATACCAAATGACATCACCCTGCCGGTAAAATTGTCTATCCGGGAGAATACCTCCCGGGATCCCCCTATTTCTTCCCACGGTATTAAAGCCTTTATTTCCATGCGTTTACTGCCGATATCATACCTTGCCGCTATTTCATCAATTTTAGCGCTGAAAACAGTAAACTGTCTTTCTTTTGCAAAGCCAAGTCTTTTAATCAAATCATCCGGGCTTACCACAAGGCCCTCAATCACCCTGCCGGCCTCCACCTCGTTTATCCCGGTCAGAGAGCCCAGGGCGGACAATAGATCACTGTCCAGCACCCAGGGCTCCTCCAGGCATATTTTGATACCGGCGCTGTTTTCCTTTTTATTAATCACTTTTAGGGAGTTCCCACTGCCCTTCAGGTCCACCTGGTACTCTTTCAGCCCCTCGAGGTAATTGATTATCCCCGGGCAGTTATTTATGAAAGAAGCAAATTCTTCACCACCCACTTCGGCACCGGCTCTTACCTGCACGGCGGAGGCCCGGGGCGGCCGCGCCAATTCACCGGCCTCGGCGCTAAAGGCCGACAGTCCGGCCCTCAGGCTGACCATGGATATTGCCTCCCGGCAGTGATGATCGCTTTCCCTGAAGTGGGTCCCCACTTTTATCCGGGCCACCGCCACCCCGCCCTGGATAACTATCTCGTACTGCGCGTATATGCCCACGTCCCTTGAGCTCCACCTTGTCTCAAGCCTTCCCGCCAGCTCTCCGGCTTCCAGATCAAGGTGTTCCAGCACTTCTACCAGTGACAGCACTTCCTTTACCGGCCTGGCCCGGCAGGTAACTATTATCCTGTGGTCGGCCGTTATCTCATAAAAGGCTGTAGAAAAAGGGACCGGCCTTACTTTAAACAATTTCCTGATCAGTTCATCGGCGAGCCAGGGTTTCTTTACCGTTAAAAGTATGAAGCTGCCGGTTATTTCAGCCTCCACGCCGCTGGCGGATGCTTTCTCACCGTCCGAGACAAACCCTGCCAGGCTCTTTAAATAAGTCATTACCTCAGGTTTTTTATCAGTGCCTCTGGTCAGTATTTCTATCTTCATCCCGTCACCCCGGTAAAAATATTAAAAAACTGTACTTAAATATGTTATCATTACTTTGGTGGTCGGTAAAATGTTTAATTATCTGGACAGCGCAGAAAAGGTCAGCCGGCTGCTGTTAAGGCACGATTACCTGGCGGACAGGAAATTGGCCATGACAGTATTTCTGGCTGCAAAAATGAACAAGCCCCTTCTGGTGGAGGGGCCCGCCGGTGTCGGAAAAACATACCTGGCCAGGGCTCTGGCAGGGGCTTTAAAGGCAGTACTGGTGCGTCTCCAGTGCTATCCCGGCCTTGATGAGAGCAAGGCCCTTTATGAATGGAACTACCAGAAACAGCTTTTATGCCTTCAGACTGCCCGGGAGGGTAGATCCTGGGCTGAGGCCCAAAAAAACATCTACACCGAAGAATTCCTTCTGGCCCGACCGGTACTGAAGGCATTTATGTCACCGGAACCGGTGGTCTTACTTATAGATGAGCTGGATAAAAGTGATGAAGAGCTGGAAAGCTTCCTGCTGGAAGCGCTTTCGGAATTTCAGATATCCATCCCCGAACTGGGAACGGTCAAATCCCGGAATGTTCCCCTGGTTATAATAACCAGCAACAACTCCAGGGATTTCAGCGATGCCCTAAAAAGGCGCTGCCTGCACCTGCACATCCCCTTTCCCGGCCGGGAAAGAGAAGAGGCCATTATCAGAATGCACCTTCGCGGCATAAGCCCGGTACTGTCCGGTCAGGTGGCGGAATTCCTGGACAGGGTTAGAAAAATGGCCCTGAGGAAGCTTCCGGGAATTTCCGAAACCATCGACTGGGCAAGATCTATTTTGGCTTTAAATGCATCTGAGCTGGACCGCGAAACGGTGCAGTGCACCATAAATGCCCTGTTAAAATACGAGGAGGATGTCTCGGCCCTGGAATCAAGGATTGAAGAGCTTATCCCGGATATTGACGCCTATTCCAACAGGGCTGCCAAAAGGGAAGCATTACCCGGTGAGGAAGATGCCCTGGCCAGGTTTGACTTTTAAACTCCCGCTATATTAAGCCATACCTTCCGGTTCCTGGGGCCGTCAAACTCGCAGAAGAATATCCCCTGCCAGGTTCCCAGGAGAGGCCGGCCATCCTTTATTATAACGGTTACCGAACTTCCCAAAAGGGATGCCTTTAAATGGGCATCCGAATTCCCCTCGGCATGCAGGTAATCACCCCAATCAGGAACCATCCCTGCCAGTCCGGCAATAATATCCCGGGGCACACTGGGGTCGGCATTCTCGTTTATAGTAATCCCCGCCGTGGTGTGCGGGACAAAAATAACGGCCGTGCCTTCACTTACCCCGGACCCGGCCGAACACTCCCTTACCCAGGCGGTTATATCAATAAACTTAACCCTTTGATCACTTTTAACATCCAAAATAAAAAAATGAGGCAAATTAATCCCCTTCCCGGGAAAAAATAACCGGCCTTACGCCGGATTTAAACCATATGCATCGGGGACATTCCTCTGACCCCCAAAGGCATTTCCAATCGGGGACATTCCTCCGACCCCCAAAGCAGTCGCATTAGAGAGGTGTGTCCCCTTTCATTGATCGGTGTGTCCCCTTTCTCCCAATCTGGGACATTCCTGTCCCCAAAGGAATACGTTTGCTTCAGCAGGTGTGTCCCCATTCCTCTAAACATTCTGTGCAGATTTGAAACCCAGGTTGAAGGTGAGTATCTCCAGTTTAACAGAAAGATCAACATTTCTCACTTCAATGTAATCAGGCAGGGTCAGGGGCAGCGGGGCAAAATTCAGAATGGCCTGCATCCCGCATTTTATCATGTAATCCGCCACTTCCTGGGCAGCCCTGGTGGGAGTGGCAATTATACCTATCCTTACATTATGATCTTTTATTATATCCGGCATGGACTCCATGGGCAGCACTTCCAGGTCGTTTATTCTCTTGCCTATCTTGGTAAGGTCATTATCGAATACTCCCACAATGCTGAATCCCCTCATATTAAAGCCCTTGTACGTACACAGGGCATAACCGAGATTGCCGGCGCCCACCATAACAAGGTTCCAATGCCTGTCAAGTCCAAGTATTTTTAGAGTATACCTCATCAGATCCTTTACATTATAGCCTACGCCCCTGGTTCCAAACTCACCAAAATAGGCGAGATCCTTTCTTACCTGAGCAGGCGAAACCCCCACCCCATCAGCTATCTCGCCTGATGATACCGAAGTGACTCCATTACGGTCAAGCCTCTCCAGATATCTTGAGTATATTGACAACCTGGTTACAGTTGCTTCAGGGACTCTCAGTGTTTTCACCAAGCCCCGCCTCCTTGCTATATTTATCTTTCAGTTAATGTTATTTACTTCACATGATATAAATTTTATACCATTTGTCCGGTCAAACTGTCAAATTCAATTCTTTAAAATTTTAGTTTATTTATCTTTTATTTGCTCTTTACTACTGCTAGAATTTTCTACATTATATCAGCCTCTTTTTCTCAACAGCACCCTGGCCGGAGAACCATCCAGCCCGACAAGCGGCAGAGGCAGGCACAGCAATTCATATTTCCCCGGCGGCACTCCGTCCAGCTTCAAATTCTCCACTATCACAATCCCCGCCTTCAGCAGTATCCTATGACACTCATCGCTTCCCGGAGGGTCAACCGAGGGTGTGTCAATACCCAGCAGGGATACGCGGCAGGATGCCAAAAAACGGGCGGCGTCAGGTAGAATATGGGGGTAATCAGTCATCTCACCGTTATTTATATTAAACCCGGTCTTTATAATTACACGCTTGCCCGGTTTCAGCGAAGATATATCAGCACTGCCTATTCTCCCTATCCCTTCTATTCCGTGCAAGCGCACACTCCCTACCAGCACTGAGGGATCAATACGGTCAACTGTTTTTCCTTCTTTAAAAAAATGCCGCGGGGCGTCTATATGTGTTCCGGTGTGAGTTCCCAGGGAAACACTGTGCAACTCCACCCCGTCACTGTCAATACCCAGCACCCTTTTAAAATTAACTTCCGGATCTCCAGGATAAATAGTCATCCCCGGGTAGAGGGGCTGAGTGACTTCATAAATCATTTTATTTCCCCAACTGCGGTGGTTTGATACCAATAATATGTATACATCTAAATTGGCGCATAGTCAATATAATTTCTCTAAATGCGCTAAATTAGGGCGCCAGCTGTAATTACCTGTTTCTTATTTTTGTTAAGGCATTCTTTACTTGGGCTACTGCTGCCGTCCCGATACGTATGAAATCTATATTTGTGTTGTATATAAACTGCTTTACTCCAGGCAACCCCAGCACCTTCATGATATTGTCGAGGGCCTTGTTATCAACACTGTTGAACATTTCCCTCAAAATAAGCGAGTGCTTCATATCCTCTTTAAGCTGCACCAGTAAGTCCTCATACCTCTTCCCGGTAGCTATGGCCCTTCCCGCCAGGACACCGCTTTTAATAGCTGAGAGCATCCCGAAGCCAAGAAACGGCTCCTGGAACCCTCCCGCGACACCCGCAAATAAAAGGTTGCCCACCTGGTGGGGATAAACAAATCCGGCATTGTGCTCAACAATCACCTCGTTCACCTGCTCGTAGGGGTGGTGCTCCATTTCCCAGAATTTTTTCCACCTTTCCCTGGCCTCCTCCAGCGTGCTGTCCGGGACCACCAGTCCCAGGAAGGCCCTTTTTTTCTCCATGGGCACCAGGTAGGCGTAGGCTGTTTTGCTGTACCGCGTATCCAGCCACATGAACAGTTTCGCAGGGTTGAATTCTCCTATAACGGTGCCCCCTATTAATTTGGTGGCGTATACTGTAGACCATATTCCCTCAGTCCTGGACATATCGAATCCTCCGGAAGCCACCACCACATAGTCATATTCCTGGTATATATCGGTGTAATTAACCTTTTTATTGGTTACCACTCCGCCTTGCAATTTACTGTACAGCTGCGACTCCACAGAATTGGGGTCACCCCCCCTCAAAAAAAAGTACCCCAGGTTTCCCCTTACGGTTACTTTCTCGGCAGGAGATTTCATATCCAACAACTTAATGGTATATATGGGGTGCAGATCAATAAAATAATTTTTTCTTAGATCTTTAAGGGGGTCGATGGGCCTTGTAAACAGCTCCAGAACAGCTGCGCAGTGATCAAAAAGCTCTCCCGGCCTGTGCCTTTGCTCAAATACCACAGGCGATATTCCGTGCCTCTCCAGCTCAAGGGCACAGGACAAACCCGCAGGACCTGCTCCAATGATGGCTACTTTCAACAAAGCTTCCTCCCGTAAATTATTCTTGTTTCACGGTATAGATGATGTGAACTGCAGGCAAAATATTGAAAAAAACACAGGGAGAAACGACATTGTCATCGATAAACGACAGGGACCTTATGACTTATGCCATGAGGGAGGTCCTGGCCAGGGAAAAACACTTGGCCTTGAAGCTCAAGGATTACCACCGCAATTCCAGTGACCGCAATATTAAAAGGCTGTGCTCCGATCTGGCCATTAACTGTGAAAGCCGCATCAACATTATAAATAGAGATCTAAGCAACCTCTACATAAGACAGGAGTGATGACATGGAGTCCAGGGAAATTTTTTATGATTTGCTGCTATACAAAATTGAAAGCCAGGTTTTTTACAATAATGTGATGGTGCGCATGGTAAATCCCATGGCCCGGGACCTCTTAAAAACATTCCGGGATGAAGATGAAAGAGATGTAGTCAGTATCAGGAAGCTTCTTTTATCCCTGGAGTCAAGGCCAATGATATTTAAGACCATTCTGCGCGGAAAGGAAAAAAAATAGTTATCTCTTTTTCCTTTCCATGCGCCCCGCCCGGTAAAGCCACAGCCCGAAGGCGGAGCTGACTATGGTCAGCATAATAACGAAAGCCAAATAACTTATAACTGGCAATATGTCAATCCCCTACCTGCCATATTTTTTCCTTTCATATACAATAATTTCCCCCACGTAGCTAAAAGAGGTGAACACCAGAATATCCACCGCCAGGCTGGCAAGGTAGTGCCAGTGCAGGTACGAGGCTCCCCCGGCGCTTACCAGCAGAAGCTCAACTGCAAAATATGCCGCGGTAAAGGCTGCAATATTGCCGGCCTGCAGCCTGCGGTCCAGGCGGATATACTGAAAAAAAAGAGTTCCCATGGTAAAAAGTGGACCTGCTACGTATAAAATTGAGTTTCCCGCCCAAACAATGACATTGTCATGAAACTGGTAAAGCTGCAGCCGGTGTCCTGCCCAGTCCACGGCTGAGCCAAGGACAGTTGCCAGGATACCTCCGTAAACTGTTTTGTTGAGCCTCGACACATCCACAAAAAGAAAAAATATTATCCAGCTGTATATAAAAACGATGAGCCAGAGTATTCTTATCACCTCTTGAAATAGATTACTGGAATACCTCCTCCCTCTTACCGGTTTATTATTTCCACCCTGCCAATTATTAGCCTTTAAACTAACCTTCCGGCCTACATAAATACATTTCCTTTGGCAAGAATAAAAAAAAATACCACCGGGAGATATATTTTGAAAAATCTTTTCAAACAGGTAAAGCAGATCCTGACCTACCAGGGAACGCCCTTCCGGGAAGGTTTTATTCTCGAAGAGAATGCTTTTGACAATAGAGAGGCCGCTGCCTCCGGCAAGGAGTCTCAATCACAGGGAAAGGATGGAAAAGAAAAATCAGCTGAGCCCGGCCGGAGGCGCGCCCGCCCCCTGCGTAAAGCAAGAAGTGAGGGCTCCAGGGAGACCGGTGACGCTGACACCGGAAAAGTAAGCACAATTCTTGACCGGAACCGTGAAACTATAGAAAAGCTTTACGGACTGCCTGTCAACAAGGATATTATAGTACGGGATTTTACCATAGGCACGGATCCCCCGGTTAAGTCCTTCCTGGTCTACATTGACGGCATGATAAGCAGGACCGACTTAAATTTCCTGCTGCAGAACCTGATGCTGGAAGCCGGGGAGATTTCCCGTCATATTGCCTCGGCCCCGTCAATACTGCACAGGCTTCTGCCGGGAAGCCAGGCCAGAATGCTGGATTCCTTTGAGAAGATAGTAGAATTTGTCAACTACGGGGACACAGCCCTTTTTATACAGGGGTCACCACAGGCGCTGGTAATAGAAACAAAGGGCTGGGAACACCGCCCGGTGGAAAGGCCCAACAGCGAGCAAACCATCTACGGCCCCCAGGAGGCCTTTATTGAAAACCTGCGGGCCAATACCGCCCTGGTGCGCAAGATTATCCGCTCCGAAAAACTGTACACAGAGATGCTCAGTGTTGGAAAGAGGTACTATTCAGATGTGGCCGTAATGTATATGAGCGACCTGGCCAATCCTGAGCTGGTAAAGGAAGTAAAGCGCAGGATTTCCAGTATAAATGTTGACTATGTAACAGACACCGGCATGCTGGAGCAGTTTATTGAGGACAGCCCCTACAACCTCAACCCCCAGACCCATTACACTGAAAGGCCCGACCGGGTGGCCGCCTTTCTGGCCGAGGGAAAAGTGGCCATATTATTAAGCGGAAGCCCCTTTGCGCTGGTAGTGCCCACCACCATGTACGCGCAGCTGCACACCGGTGAGGAGACCTACCTGCGCTGGCAGTACGGGACCTTTCTAAGGTATATACGGACCATTTCATTTTATCTGGCCCTACTTCTCCCAGGGTTATACCTGGCCGCCGTCCTCTACCACCAGGAGATGCTACCCACCGACCTGCTTCTGGCCATAGCCGGCAACCGGGAAAGGGTTCCCTTTCCCACCGTGGTGGAAATACTGTTGATGGAGTTTTCCTTTGAGCTGGTCCGGGAGGCCGGGCTGCGCATACCCGGCATAATAGGGTCCACCATAGGCATAGTGGGAGCCCTGTTACTGGGGCAGGCGGCTGTCCAGGCCAACCTGGCCAGCCCGGTGGTGATTATACTGGTGGCGGTGACCGGGCTGGCCTCCTTTTCCATTCCCAGCTATTCCCTGGCCTTTGCAGTCAGGACCTACCGGTTTTTCTACATAATAATGGGATCTATTCTGGGGTTTTACGGCATAACCATAGTGCTTTTTATTCAGATAATATTTACTACCAGCCTTAAATCCTTCGGTGTCCCCTACCTTTCTCCCACCGGTCCCAGGACCTATGCCGGGGGGGATGTGGTCAGCCGGCTGCCCATTTTTATGCAGAGAAGAAGACCGGATTATATTAACCCGCAGGATAACACCAGGGCTCCCGGAAATCCGCGGGGGTGGGTAAGGGATAAGGGAGAGGGGGGAGGAGATGGAAAGCAGCAGTAAATTAGGACTGGCCGAGGCTGTGGTGCTTCTCACCATGTCCAGCATGGCCAGGATCTTTCTTACCTTTCCCAGGGCGCTGGTGGAGATCAGCGGCCCGGCGGCATGGCTTTCTTCCATTACCGGCATGGCGCTTGCTATTCTGCAGGTTTACCTTTTTTATTTAATTCTTAAGCCCAACCCGGGCCGGAACATTGTGGACATGGCCAATGAAAAACTGGGTAATATCGCCGGAACGGCAGTTAATATTATATTCGCCTCCTTCTTCATAGCAGAGGCCGCTCTTTTTACCAGGACATTCAGTGAGGCGCTTATAATTTCAGCCCTGCCCTCCACCCCTATCAGCGTCCTTATGACGGGCTATATTACGATGGCCATACTGGGAGCTTACATTGGGCTTGAGGCCCTGGCCAGGTCGGCCAGGGTCACCTATCCCTTCGTGCTTTTTGGCATTGCCCTGCTGCTTTTGGGGCTTATTCCCAAGTGGGATTTTCAGCAGGTATTTCCCATACTTGGTAACGGGCCTGTCAATGTATTTATAAAGGGGGGCCATTTAGCCGGCGCGGTCACGGAGATACTTCTGGCGGCTGTTATAGTAAAGTCCTTTCACGGCCCGGAAATGTTTTTTAAAATAACTTCCCGGGCACTGCTGATGGGATTCGCCTTCCTGACAGTACTCTTATTTGTAATGGTGATAACCTTCGGCTGGAACACCGCCCAGGAGAATACCCTTCCCTTTTACAGGCTGGCCACACTTATATACCTGGGGCGTTTTTTTCAGAGGGTGGAGTCCGTCTTTATCATAATATGGGGATTTATCGGCATGATAAAAGTAGCCCTCACCCTTTACGCCGCCGCCCTGACACTGGCCGGGACATTACGCCTGCCGGACCACCGCCCCCTTCTCTGGCCGCTGGCTGTCATAATCTATACCTGCAGTATCCTTCCCCATGACATGCCTACCGCAGTAAGGCTGGAGTCGGTGCTTATCCGGGGGGTGTCCTGGCTGCCTGCCGTAGCCCTGCCGCTTATTATTCTCATTGTAAGCCGTGTAAGAAAAAGGAGTGGCCCGGATGAAAGCGGTTAAGATTTTATCAGTGCTTATTATAATACTCTCTCTTCAGGGCTGCTGGGGCAGCAGGGAGACCGATGAAATGGCCTACGTGCTGGCCATGGGACTTGACAAGGGCCCTGACGGAAATATAACAGTCACCTTCCAGATTGCCAATCCAAAGGTTATTGCCGGCCCGCCCGGAGGGGGTGGCGGCGGAGCAGGGCGTGAAAAACCCCTCATAACCGTCAGCACCATAGCGCCTCTGCCCATCGCCGCATTTAATATTATGAATGTTGAGCGAAGCCGCCAGATATCCCTTTTGCACACCAATGCCTTCATTATTTCCGAAGATCTGGCCAGGGAAGGTCTGGCGCCTTATTTAAACCCTCTAAACCGGTTCCGGGAAACAAGGGGGACAGCTTTTGTGTACATCTCCCGGGGCAAGGCCAGTGACTTTATGGAGAAGAACAGGCCCGAGCTGGAAGCCACCCCGGCCAAGCAGTACGAGCTTATTTCCAGGTCCTTCAGGCTTCATGCGCTGACATCGGTGGTTCAATTTCACAAGTTTTACGCCGGGACAAAATCGAGGGACAGGCAGCCCGTGGCGCCCCTGGTGGACATAAATAATAAGGGACTTGAAAGAGGCGCCTCTACGCCAGGCGCCCTGGGAGATTACCTGGCCGGCGATATGCCCTCCAACAAGGGTGAATCCCAATTTTTAGGGACTGCCGTATTCAGGATGGATAAAATGGTGGGTACTCTTACCGGCAATGAGACAAGGTATCTTAACATGCTCACAGGTGAAATGCATTTCAGCTTCCTGGTGCTGCCCCACCACTTAAAAGAAAACTCAGTTGTGGGAGTTAGCTTACTGCAGGCCAGGAAGCCAGTTATAAAAGTAAGCACTGAAGGGGAGCGCCCCATCATTAATATTGAATTATTCGTTGAGCCTGCGCTTGTAGGTACGCCCAGCGGTACAAGCTATGAAAATAATGTACATATGGGTGTTATTGAGAAAGAGATTTCCAGGGCTCTAAGCGAGGGCTGCAGGCAGGTGGTGGCCCGCTCCCAGGAGGAGTTCCGGTCTGATATATTCGGCTTCGGCAGATACGCCAGGAAAAATTTTCTCACCGTTCAGCAGTGGAGAGGTTATGACTGGTTGGGGAAATATCCCGGGGCAGAGGTTGAAATAAAAGTTAATGTAAGAATAAGAAGAACCGGGCTGATGCTTAAAACAGCCCCTAATGTTTAATTGAAGGAGGTCATTAATTCTGAAAGTGCTGCTCATTATAATACCTGCCGTGATCACTTACTACAGCTTCACCTTCGGGCTGTGGGCCTGGCGGGACGGTAACCGGGGCGGCGGAGCGGGAGTTTTTTTTCTGGCGTCATTCGAGTTTGCTATGTCGGTGTATGCCATTTTTATAAGGACAGGATTTTAATGCCGTCCTTATTTACCTATGCTATGGAAAAAGCCAGTGAGACTGCCACCCCGGCGGCTATTCCAAACCTGGCCCGGCGCGAGTGCATGCTTAGTGAGCTGGGCAATAATTCATTAATAATGATATATAGCAGCGCACCCGCCCCCATGGCCAATAGAAACGCTATCATTTGGGGGCCTGCGGAAAACCATGTTTGTGTTATAAGTGCCCCGGCAGGAAGGATAAGGCCTGCCCCGGCTGCCAAGGCCACAGAAAAAAAAGGTTTTTTCCCGCCGGCCATAAAAACGCCGGAAAGTGCCATACCTTCCGGTATATTATGCAGCCCTATGGCGGTGGCCAGCAAAATTCCCAGTTCCGCCCGGGCCTCCAGCCCCGCCCCCACCGCCATTCCCTCGGGAAGGTTGTGGGCAGCCACCCCAATGGCAAAAAGGTAACCGGTCCTCAGTAAATCAATTCTCCTCCGGCCCCTCTCCCAGCCCGGCCGGGAACTGAGCCCGCCGTCCAACACCTGCGGGAAAACCTTTTCGGTTATACTGCCAAAGACAATCCCGCCGGTAAATCCTGCCGCTGTCATAATCCAGCTTCCAATTCTCACCGCCTCAGGCAGTATATCAAAAAAAACCACTACGAAGCCGATCCCGGACGACAACCCCAACAATACCGGAACAGCGCCTGCACCCAGCCTTCCGGAGACAGCAGCGGATAATCCGCCCAGCATTGTAGCCAGCCCTGATAATAAAGGAATTGCAAAATTCTGTGCAGTTTCCAAAACTGTCACCCCTCATTAGCACCTTTAACTTTATAAATTACTTTACCGGCGTAGATTATATTACTAAAAAGGAAAGGGGACACACCTGCTGAAGTATACGTATTCCTCTTAGGACAGGAATGTCCCCGATCGGTATAAAGGGGACACACCTGCTGAAGTATACGTATTCCTCTTAGGACAGGAATGTCCCCGATCGGTATAAAGGGGACCACCTCTATTGGGAGCCTGGTTGTCGGGGTCGGAGGAATGTCCCCGATGCATAGACGGCGGAATTCGGAATTCAGAATGGAAAACATTCCTTTCTTGAAAGATAAAAAAACCGCAGCAAGGCGGTTTTCTATTAAGTATACAATATCACCGCCGGGAGGTTATCTTATTCCTCCAGTGCTTTGAACGACTTGACCGCTGCTTCAACAGTCCTGTCAATCATTTCATCGGTATGGGCCTGGGCAACAAAGGCTGCCTCGAACTGCGAGGGCGCCAGATATATTCCCTGCTCCAGCATTCTTCTGAAAAATGAAGCGTATTTTCCGGTGTTCGCTGTGCAGGCGGTTTCATAGTCCACCACCTCTGTTCCGGTAAAGAACCCGCACATCATTGAGCCAACCCTGGTAAAAAACATTTCCCGGCCCGCTTCCCCGGCGGCTCCGGCCAGCCCCCGGGCAAGCCTGGCCGACTTTCTTTCCAGCTCAACGTAAAAATCTTTTCTTCCCAGCACCTTCAGTGTGGCAATGCCTGCACTGACGGCCAGAGGATTTCCGGATAGTGTTCCGGCCTGGTATACCGGTCCGTCAGGGGATATGAGGGACATTATTTCCTTTTTACCCCCGTATGCCCCCACCGGGAGGCCGCCTCCTATTATTTTGCCCATACAGGTTAAATCCGGCCGCACACCGAATAAAGACTGGGCGCCGCCGTAGGAAAGCCTGAAACCGGTGATGACCTCGTCAAATATCAGCAGGGATCCGTACCGGGAGGTTAATTCACGGAGTCCCTGCAAAAATCCCGGCTTCGGGGGAACCACCCCCATATTGCCGGGCACCGGCTCCACGAATACCGCCGCTATCTCCTCCCCGGCAGTGCTGAAAATTCTTTCAAGCCCTGCCAGGTCATTAAACCCGGCGTTGATGGTATTGCCCGCTGTCACTTCGGGCACACCCGGGCTGGTGGGGACTCCATGGGTAAGCGCGCCTGATCCCGCCTTAATAAGGAACATGTCCGCGTGTCCGTGGTAGCAGCCCTCAAATTTGACTATTTTATTTCTCCCCGTATAGGCCCTGGCCAGCCTGGCGGCGCTCATGGCGGCCTCGGTCCCCGAGCTTACCAGCCGGACCATTTCCACCGAGGGCACGGCCTCCACGATCATCTGCGCCAGTATAGTTTCCCTTTCGGTAGGGGCGCCAAAGCTGGTCCCAACTTCCAGGCATTCCTTTACGGCCTCCACCACCTCCGGGTGGAGGTGCCCCAGCAGAAGCGGGCCCCAGGAACCCACGTAGTCTATGTACTCATTGCCGTCCACATCTTTTATAAGTGCCCCTTGCCCGCTTTTTATAAAAACAGGGTTTAAGCCCACTGACTTAAAGGCCCTCACCGGGCTGTTTACTCCTCCCGGAATATATTTCCCGGCCTCTTCGAACATCTTCACCGAGACACTGTTTTTCAACCGCCTTCATCCTTCCTACTTTTACACCATTCTGACACAGAAGTCAGGCATGAAAACTCCTGTCTCCTGTCTCCTGTCTCCCGACCGTAAAAACCATCCCGTGAGGCTATTCAGTAAAATACCTCATACTCTCCTTTTTAAGCTCCCCGGTGCTGAACAGCACCAGGTATTCGGACAGGCCGGAGATCCTGGACATTTCCCCGGCAATAGCCTGACACTCCCCGGGATTTTTGCCGTGCACCATGGTAAACAGGTTATACTGCCAGGAACCGGCGGTGCTTCTTTCATAGCAGTGGCTGACCGCAGGGTTTTCAGAAAAAAGCCCCCCGGCCCTGTCCACCTCGCCGGCGGGCACCTTCCAGGCTATCATGGCGTTGGCGGTAAAGCCCAAGTCCTGGTGGCGCACCGCTGCGCCGAACCTCCTGATCAGGCCCCTTGACCGCATATCTTTTATTGTATCGATAAGCTTTTCCTCGGAAATTCCTATTTTCCCGGCGATGGCCCTGTAAGGCCTGCTTACCAGAGGCAGTCCTTCCTGCAAAGCCCTGACAATTTGCTTTTCCAAATCGGTAATCATGACATGCTAACCCTCCGTCAAGTCAAAATTTACCCTTATTTTAAAGAGCTTAACCGCCGGAAGACTGATTATTTCATCAATACCGGTCCTGTTACTGATTTCTTTGGTGACCCTGGATATTTCTCCTTTATCCTGCACCAGCAGGGTAAACCACATGTTGTAATCATGATCCCGAAGGTAATTATGGGTAACTCCCGGAAAGCTGTTGACCACAGAGGCGGCAAGTGCCACCTTTTCCTGCGGAACGTTCATGGCACACAGAGTTCCGGTGTAGCCCAGTCTCCGGGAGTCAAAAATTCCTCCCAGCCTTCTTATGGTCCCGGCCTCTATAAGCCTCTTCAGACTGGCCAGAACCTCCTCTTCGCTGGTACCCAGTGATTCGGCCAGATTTTTATAGGGCTCAGCGGTTAACGGAAAGTCGGACTGAATTATATTCAGTAGCTCCCGGTCCAGGTTGCCCAATTCCATTATTTCTCCCCCATATAATGGCCGTCAAAATGCAGGCAGTAAATAAAACCACTGCTGACGGCAGAAATTACATAAATTTTTTTTCTACTACTGACGGCTTACTACTGACGAACGAAAAAGGCACCAGGGCTCCTCGGCCATGTAGTCCCCGTGATAGTACAGCGCCCTTGCCCGGCATCCCCCGCAAATCTTTTTATACTGACAGAGGCCGCACCCGCCCCCGTACTCCATGGTGCGAAGCCTGTTGAATACGGGATTGTCACGCCATATATCGCCAAAGGACCTTTCCCTGACATTTCCTGCCTTTATGTCCAGGTAGGCGCAGGGCTGCACGTTGCCCACCGGGCTTACTATGCAATAGGCGGTGCCGGCCAGGCATCCCCTGCTGAAGCGGGTAGGCACTCCCAGCTGCCTGGCTATTCTCATGAACTGCGGGGCGCAGGTGGGCTTCAGCTCTATATCGACCCGGCCCTGCTTGCGCATAATTCTTTCCAGTATCTCTTCATACCTGTCTTCCCTTAGTGACTGACCTTCGATATTGGCCCCCCGCCCGGTGGGAACCAGGAAAAAAAAGTGATGCGCAGCGGCCCCGGCCTTTATGGCCAGGTCTGTTATATCTTCAATTTCATCGGCATTCCAGTCCACCACCGTGGTGTGCAACTGAAAAGGCAGCCCGGCCTTACGGCAGGCTTCCATGCCCTCAACGGCCCTCTGCCACGCCCCCGGCACTCCCCTGAAGCCGTCATGCTTTTCCGGACTGACGCTGTCCAGGCTTATGCCCATGGCCATGGCCCCGGATTCCTTAAGCCTGGCTGCTTCTTTAACGTCTATCAGGGTCCCGTTGGTGCCGAATACGGGCCTCAGGCCCCTTTGGGCCGCATGCCTTACCAGTGTGTGTATGTCCGGCCTCAGCAGCGGCTCACCGCCGCTGAAGATCATTATTTTAAAGCCGGCCCCGGCTATTCCGTCAATCAGTGCCAGCCCCTCTGCGGTGCTCAGTTCTTCCTCCGCCTTTGCCCCTGCATCCCTGTAGCAGTGCCTGCATTTAAGATTGCAGGCGTTGGTGGTATTCCAGGAAACTATCAATTAGAGCCCCTCCTTAAGCCACCCGGCCACGTCAAGGGCATGGTAGGTTATGATAATATCAGCCCCGGCTCTTTTCATTCCGGTAAGGGTCTCGGTAACAATCCTTCTTTCGTCCACCCAGCCCATTTTGGCGGCCGCCTTTACCATGGCATACTCACCGCTTACATTGTAAACCGCCAGGGGGTAGTCAAAATTTTCTTTGATCATCTTTACTATATCCAGGTAGGCCAAAGCTGGCTTTACCATAATAATGTCGGCCCCCTCATCAATGTCCAGGGCTGCTTCCCTCAGCGCCTCCACAGCATTGGGCGGGTCCATCTGGTAAGCCCTGCGGTCCCCGAAGCACGGGGCCGACCCGGCAGCCTCCCGGAAAGGCCCGTAATAGGCAGAGGCGTATTTCACCGAGTAGGCCATTACTGGAGTTTCCCTGCAGCCCTCCCTGTCCAGAGCCTTCCTTATGGCAGCCACCCGGCCGTCCATCATGTCGCTGGGAGCCACCATGTCGGCCCCTGACTTCACGTGTGATACAGCGGTCTGGGCCAGCAGCTCCAGGGTGGGGTCGTTCAGCACCCGCCCGTCCTCAATAATTCCGCAGTGCCCGTGGTCGGTGTACTCACAAAGGCATACATCGGTAATAACCAGCAGATCGGGAACCAGCCTCTTAATCTCCCTGACCGCCTGCTGCACCACACCGTCCTCAGCGTAAGCCCCGGTGCCCTCCGGGTCCTTTTTATCCGGCACCCCAAAAAGAAGCACCGCCGGTATGCCTATTTCCCTGGCCCTTTGCGCCTCTTCAACAACAAGGTCCACCGACAGGTTGTATACTCCCGGCATTGATTCCACCGGCTTTTTTATTCCCTTTCCGGCAGCCGCGAAAAGAGGGTACACCAGGTCGTCAACCGAGAGTACGGTCTCCCTCACCATCCGCCTAAAACCCTCATTCTGTCTCAACCTGCGCGGCCGGTAGTCAGGATATCTCATTGTCAGTCCTCCCTGATTTAAGAATCCAGACATCCGGGCCGCACAAAAGGAATGCATAAACCATTCTGGCTTCTGGCTTCTGGATTCTGTATTCCGACAGTATTTTTCGTCAGAATTAGAAATTAGAAATCTCTTCCTCGGTCAAATAGCAGGCCGGATCCTGGGCCCAGAAGTCTCCGTATACTGCCTCGGCCCTGGCCCTGAAGTTGCCGTTGCACAGACTGAGCCACCGGCAGGACGAGCATCTTCCCCCAATAAGCCCGGCCCTCTTCTTAAGGCCTGCCATTACCTGGTTTGATGTATCATTCCAAATATCGCCGAATTTCCTCTGCCTTACATTGCCAAAGGTATGGTTGCGGGTGAACTGGTCGGGGTGCACATCACCCAGCCAGTCAACTTCTCCTATGGCAATTCCGGACCGGTTGCCCCCGTTTCTCTCCAAAAGCCTTAACACCTCATCTGCCTGGGGCGACCTCTCTCTTAGGAGCTTTAAGTAAATATACACAGCATCACAGTGATTGTCCACCGTGAGCACTTCCACCGCCCTGCCTTTTTTGAAGAAATCACCGGTCCTGTCCATAATAAGGTCCAGGGCGTCCCTGGACTCCTGGTTGGAGATGTCCTCCTCCACCATTTTACTGCCCCTGCCGGAGTACACCAGGTGATAAAAACACACCCTTGGTATGTCCTCTTCATCAACGAGGCGGAAAATATCATCTATATCATTGTAGTTGTGACGGTTTATAGTGAATCTCAAACCTACCTTCTGCCCGGCCCGGCGGCAGTTTCTTATGCCTTCCAGGGCTTCTTCGAAGGCGCCTTTCTTCCCCCGGAAGCGGTCATTGCCGGCGCCTATCCCGTCAAGGCTGATACCCACGTACCCCACCCCCAGGTCCTTGATCCTTCGGGCGGTCTTCCGGTCGATCAGTGTCCCGTTGGTGGATATGGTAACCCTTATGCCCCTTTTTACGGCATGTCCGGCCAGATCAAAAAAATCTTCCCGCACCAGCGGCTCGCCACCGGAAAAAAGTATCACCGGCACCCGGTAATCGGCCAGGTCGTCTATAAATTTAAGGGCCTCACCTGTAGACAGCTCACCCTCAGCGGCACTCCCCCCCGAGTTGGCATAGCAGTGCCTGCACTTAAGGTTGCAGGCACTGGTTACATTCCAGACCACCACCGGCCCGAAGCCGCTGACGGCGCCGGCTGTCTGACCGCTTACACCGTGATTGTACCTCAGTGAATCCCCGAAATTTTCCATTCCGTAAAGAAGCCTGCTCACGCTGATCATAGTCCAACTCCTGTCTATTATTATACCATACCCCGGCTGCGATCCTCCAGTATGGCTTCCACCAGGCCGTCAATGGTATAGCTCCGGGCCTCAATGTCCACGCCGATACCGGTATTTCTTGCGGTTTCGGCAGTGACCGGCCCGATACAGGCCACCCTGGCGCCATCGATAAGGCCGGCCGGATCCTTTTCTCCCAGCAGGCCGACAAAATTTTTTACAGTGGATGAGCTGGTGAAGGTTATATAATCTATCTCCTTTTTTTCCAGACTGCTCCTGACCATTTCCCTGCCGCCCCCGCCGGCAACCGTGCGGTAGGCCACCACCTCGTCCACATGCGCCCCTTCCTTGACAAGCATCTCGGCCAGCGCTTTCCTGGCTATGTCGGCCCTGGGCAGTAGAACTCTTTCTCCGGGGGCTATTTTACCCTTAAGTCCCGCTGCTATTTCCTCGGCACGGTATTCCGAGGGAACATATTCCACCCTGATGCCGAACCCCTCCAGGGCTTCCCTGGTTTTGGGGCCGATGGCGCATATACTGACTCCCTTTAATTCCCTTATATCCTTCCCCAGTCTAAACATTCTGTTAAAGAAATAAACTACCCCGTTGGCGCTGGTGAATATTATCCAGCGGTAATCAGCGGCCCCGATAGCCCTGTCGAGAGGCCCGTAATCCTCCGGCTCCTCTATCTTTATGGTGGGAAACTCAACGGCCTCGCCGCCCAGCTCTTCTATGGCCCCACTCAGCATGCTGGCCTGCTCCCTGGACCTGGTTACCAGTACCCGGCACCCGAAAAGAGGCTTTTTTTCAAACCAGTTAAGGGTTTCCCTTAATGCCACAACCCCGCCCACCAGAATTACCGAAGGGTTCATAAAACCTTCTTCCTCAGCCCTGCGGGCCACATTATCAAGGTTGGCCACCAGTGTTCTCTGGCTGGTCCTGGTTCCCCACATTATAACGGCCACCGGCGTTTCCCCCGGCTTGCCGTTTTTTATAAGCTGTGCTGCGATTGACGGCAGGTTGCTCATGCCCATAAGGAACACAAGGGTCCCCTTCACCCTGGCCAGTCCCGGCCAGTCTATGTCGGAACCCTCCTTTTCCGGGTCCTCGTTCCCTGTAATGACTGAAAAGCCTGAGGCAATTCCCCGGTGGGTCACCGGTATGCCGGCATAGGCCGGAACGGCCACCGCCGAGGTTATGCCGGGCACAATCTCAAATATTAGGCCCGCCCTGTGCAGGGCCTCGGCCTCTTCTCCACCCCTCCCGAAAACAAAAGGGTCTCCCCCTTTCAGCCGGGTGACTGTTTTACCCGAGGAGGCCTTTTCCACTAATAGGGAATTTATTTCTTCCTGCCGCAGAGTGTGCCTTTCGGGGCCCTTGCCGACATAAATAAGCTCTGCGTCTTTTCTGGCATGGGCCAGTATGCCGCCGCCGGCCAGCCGGTCATAGACAATCACTTCGGCCTTCTGCACGCATTCCCTGCCCTTTACCGTTATGAGACCGGGGTCCCCCGGGCCTGCGCCCACCAGGTAGACCATCCCTTTACTTTTCATTTAATATCAAACTCCTGTCTGACCGTTCTAAGTATTTCCCCGGCCCCTTCCGCAATCATGGCCTCGGCAAGACTTATTCCCAGGCTCTCCGGGTCTTTCACCGAGCCGGTCCGGGAGAGCCTTACCATGGCGCTTCCGTCAAGGCTGGCCACCATGGCCTCCAGCAGCAATTCCTCATCGTCCTTTATGGCCAGGGCGCCAACGGGTATCTGGCACCCGCCTTCAAGCCTTTTCATAAGGGCCCTCTCGGCGGAGACCGCCAGCCTGGTGGGGCCGTGATCTATTTCTTTCAGTAGGTCCAGCGCGCAGCGGTCCCCTTCCCGGGACTCCACCCCGATGGCCCCCTGGCCCACAGCCGGGAGCAAAACATCAAAGGGCACCTTTTCACTTATCCTGTCTCTGAAGCCCAGCCTCACCAGGCCGGCATAGGCCAGCACCAGCGCATCCATATCCTGTTCTTCCAGCTTGCGCAGCCTGGTGTTCAGATTGCCCCTGACGTTTATAAACTCAAAATCAGGCCTTAGCCTTTTTAACTGCGCTATCCTGCGCAGGCTGCTGGTCCCGATAACAGCGCCGGGCCGCAAATCCTTAAGCTTAGCTCCTTTTCCGGAGACCAGCGCATCCCCCGGATACTCCCGGCGGCACACAGCCCCAATAACCAGGCCCTCCGGAATCTGGGTGGGCAAATCCTTCATGCTGTGGACGGCCAGATCAATTTCTCCCCTGATCATGGCGTGCTCCAGTTCCCTGGTGAACAGTCCCTTATCCCCTATTTTGGAAAGGGCGGCGTCCAGTATATTGTCTCCCTTGGTCTTTATGCCCACCAGGCGCACGGCACACCCGGGGCTTATTTCCTTTATTCTGTCGGCCACCCAGCCTGCCTGCCACATGGCCAGCCTGCTTTCCCTGGTGCCTATCCTTATCTCGCGCATCCATAACCTCCCGAAAACCGGCATACAGTTTATTTTCATCAAAAACAGAGCTTATTATATATAAAACCAGTCTGTCAGAGGGCTAAAATTCAGGCGGGGCCAAAAGAAGCCCCGCCCCGGTCTCTCTGCCGCCGGTACCCGCTTCACTCAGCGCCCCCTGACCAGCTTAATATCGCTATTTATTTTTTTATCAGACCTGGCTGTCTGCTCCGGAACATCCAGGTCGAACAGGTTCTGGAGCACCTCGGTGTACAGGTGCCCCTCCGGTGACAGGGCGTATTCCTTTATCTTGGTTACCGGTATGTGGAGCAGTTGATTGACGATGGAATTGGCCAGGGAACTGATTACCTTCAGGTCATGGTCGGATATATCTCCCAGCCTGTTCAGAGCCTTTTTAAGCTCCTTTTGCTTAATCTCTTCACCAAGCTTTTTGAATGATGCTATGGTGGGCACCACGAACTGCGTTCCCAGCCATTTCATGAACCCGTCCAGCTCTTCTTCTATTATACCCTCGGCGGCCACCGCGGCTCTTTTTCTTTCGTCGAGGTTCTGGTCCACCACGTTTTGCAGGTCATCCACATCGTAAAGAGTTACTCCTTCAATCTCCCCCGACGTGGGCTCTATGTCTCTGGGAACGGCAATATCTATAAGCATTATCCTCCGGCCGCCCCTTTTGGCCATCATTACCTCAAGGTCCCTGCGCCTGACCACGTAATGGGAGGCGGCTGTGCAGCTGATCACTATATCAGACTGGTCCATATAGCTGAAAAGCTGATTGAAGCGCACCGCCCGGCCGCCGAATTTGGCGGCCAGGCCTTCGGCCTTGTCGAAGGACCGGTTGGATACTATTATGCCTGAAACCCCGTTGGCCACCAGGTGCCTGGCGGTCAGCTCACTCATCTTACCCGCTCCTATAATAAGCACTGACCGCCCTTCCAGTGCGCCGAACACCTGTCTGGCCAATTCCACCGCGGTGTAGCATATGGATACCGGATTCCTGTCAATACCGGTCTCCGAGCGCACTCTCTTGCCAACTGTAATGGCCTGCTGGAATAGTGTGTTCAGCACCTTGCCGGTTGACCCGTAATTAAAGGCGGCCTGGTAGGCGTTTTTAACCTGCCCCAGTATCTGTGTTTCTCCCAGCACCATTGAGTCCAGCCCCGAGGCCACCCTGAACAGGTGTCTTATGGCGTCGTATAGATTATGCACGTACGTGCAGTTTTTAATCTCCGAAATATCCACCCCGGACTTGGCGGAAAGAAATTTCCACACAGCCCCCAGGCCTTCATCCAGCTCTCTGGTAGAGGCATATATTTCTGTCCGGTTGCAGGTGGATATAATCACGCACCCCTCTATGGCGGGGTACGAATTAAGCTTTTTCAGCCATTTTTCCAGCGTTCCCTCGGAAAAAGACAGTTTTTCTCGTATTTCAACGGGAGCGGTCCTGTGGTTCACTCCCACCGCCAGTATAAGCATTTATAATGCGCTCCTTTGCCAGGTCGAATTTTCCCTGTCTCAAAAGCTCCATGGTATCTGCATCGAGCATACCGGAAAGCCTTTTTTCTCTCTCTCCCGGCTCTACTGTTTCCCGTATAATTTTTTCCCGCAGTTTTCCTATAATGTCAACAATGTCACCATATCCCGGGGGGAAATCACCGGCCAGCCTTTCTTTTATTTTTCTGGCCAGCATAGGGCTTTTCCCGTCAGTGGACACCGCTATCTGCAGTGATCCCCGGCGGACTACCGCCGGTACGTAAAAATTGCCCCTGGGAGGGTCATCCACCACGTTAACCAGTATTCCTCTCTCCATGCAGTCTGAAGAGACACTGGCGTTGACTGCATCATCATCGGTGGCCCCGATAACCAGAAAAACACCCTCCAGGTAATGGGCTTTATAGCAGTCCTCAATGAGGATAACCTTCCCGGAACGGGCGATATCGGCCAGTTTTCCGGTAACTGCCGGGGCCACCAGCCGCACCCTGGCCCCGTGCTCCAGCAGGGTGAGAACCTTTCTCTCGGCCACTTTACCCCCACCCACCACCAGGCACAGCCTGTTTTCTATATTCAGCGACACAGGGTAACATTTTGACAAAATAATTTTTCACTCCGTCTAGAATTTTCTTATACTTATAAACTCCGCAACTGTGGAAAGCGTCTGCCTGGCCGGTACATCCGGCAGCCTGTCCAGCTGCCTTTTGGCATTATCAATATATCTTTCGACTATCCTGTTGGAGTACTCAATTCCGCCGCCGGAAACAATTATCCCGCAGGCCTCTTCAATTTCTCCCGGGCTTTTTTCCCCGGCCGCCAGAATTTCATTCAGCCTGTCCCTTTGCGGGCTGTGCCTCAGCGCGTGAATAAGGGGCAGTGTTACAATGCCCTGCCTCAGGTCGCTCCCTATGGGCTTCCCAAGCTGATCCGCATCGGCCACCAGGTCCAGTATATCGTCAGTAATCTGGAAGGCCATGCCTATGCTGTGCCCGTATCTCCGCAGGGGCAGGTGGATTGATTCCGGAGCGCCGCAGGCCACCGCCCCCAGCTGGCAGCTGGCCGCTATCAGCAGCGCGGTTTTTCTCTTTATTCTGTAAAAATAGTCCCTTATGCCCTGGTCCGGCCGATTGGCTGAGAAAAGCTGGTGTACTTCTCCCTCGCTCATCCTGACACTGGTGTCGGCCAGCACCCTGGCAATAAAGAAATTTTCATACCCGGCTATTAGTTTTAGCGACTTTCCGAAAAGATAATCCCCCAGGTGGGTTGATATCTTATTCCCCCACATGGCCTTGACCGTAGGTATGTTCCTCCTGGTCAGGGAAGAGTCCACCACATCGTCATGCACCAGCGAGGCCATGTGTATAAGCTCCAGGGACACGGCCAGGGGCAGTATCTTTTTATAGTCGTAATTGTAAAACTTGCCGCCCAAAAAGCTAAAGGCCGGCCTGAGTCTTTTCCCCCCGGCACTGATCAGGTGAACGGAAGTGTCCTTAATCAGGGGGTCGGAGTCCTCTACAACCATGCGCAGCCCTTTTTCAACATGGTTAATTTCTTCTTTTATTTCCCTAAAAATGTCAAGCAATTAATCACCCGCTAACATAATTGTGGGTATTTTCCTGATCCCCCGCCACATGAAAATCCTCTTCCCGATACGTTATTCGCCCTGCCGCTCGTAAGAAGAGGTTTTTTTATAATATAGCTTTTTTAAGCCTTATATTAGATTATTATATTTCTTGCCATAAATCAATGGCAGGTGATGGTTTACACACTTTTTTATTATAAAACAAATTTTCCCGGTTTCAAAGTAATTATATTCCTGCCCGCTGCCAACCCCGAAATCGGATACTCACTTGTCTAACAATATTCTATCTGCTATAATAAATTTTGCATTCTATACGCCTTCTTATGGGGGTGGATGGCGCCTGGTGGTGCTCCTGGTCTTCAAAACCAGTCGTGGGGCGGTAACCCCGTCCCTGGTGAGTTCGATTCTCACACACTCCCGCCAG
>JAMCVT010000164.1 GCA_023475565.1 Actinomycetota bacterium | reverse complement strand
TTTAGGGGTATCTGAATTCTTATTCCCGCTTATTTCTGCCCATATAAGGGCCAGCTCTCCAATGGTAACAGGATTATCCGGCCTGAAGGTCCCGTCTCCGTAGCCGGCCATTATTCCGCTCCCGGCAGTGGACAAAACCATATTTTCAGCCCAGTGGCCGGCAATGTCAACAAACTTCTTTCCGGTAATCTCCGACCGGTTAAAGGATTTTCCGGTCACTGCGCCGCTTTGGCTGTCCAGCGTTATAACTTTTACGATACTATCGTTATCATGGAATTTTAGCTGCCAGGAAAAGGATCCCGGTCCTTCCGCCACCGGCACGTCCTCCCTGACACCATCCTCATGCCATACATAGAGACGATCTCCAGAGGTGTATCCGGACAGCATCAGCCGCCCTTTTTCCTCCAGCACTGCCGCCATAAATAAAGGTTTTTTGACCCCTTCAAGCTCCCTGGCGCGGATTGCTACCGGCACCTTCCCATTGGATTCCGGGGCCAGGAGCAGTTCCATGATCACTGCCTCCCGGGGCTTCAAGTCTTGCAGGGTTACGGGGAATCCTTCCTTTGTCACTGTAGTGGTGGGGCTAACCTGGTATTTCATCCCGTCAGCGGTCACAAGCTGCCCGCTGCTTACTGATTCTACAGCCTTCTGCTCATCCTCCAGCAGCTCTGCCACATCCATCCGCCACAGCCCCTTGCCGTCCGGAGACAGGGTGGCTCTAACCCAGGTGCCTGACGAAAGGGTGGTCATGTCAGACTCGAGGCCCCACCGCCAGACCTCGGTATCCGGTGTTACTGCTAGGATCCGGAACCGGTTTCCTAAATCATTTATATACACGCTTTTATCCCTGTCACTGGTAAACAAAACCTGCCCGTATATTACACTGCTGTATGCGGCCAACCCCAGTATTTTCCTTGATCCCGGCAGTATAACGGCCATTGCGTAATCTCCCGGCTCAAGCTTATTAATTGACGACGGGGAATGGTCCTTTTGTATCCCTGCCCCGGAAAGAATATGATAGCCAGGGTTCTGTCCAATAACCATTTTGTCATCCCGGGACTCTATGCCTGTAATATAGCCGGACACAATATTTCTGTTTACCAGAACTGAGCTCACCAGCCCCGAAACCGGGGACAGCACCAGTGTCACCTGCTGGCCGGGCATTATTTTGTGCAGACCATCCAGACCTCCCGCCCCGAATACCTCTTCCAGCGGGTCATTCCCCTCGAAGGTATCGCTGAAAATGTAGCTGGCTTCCTTAGATACCCGGAATTCCCTGCTGTCATTAAAAAGTCTTACTGCAGAAACATTCTCCTTTTGATCGTTCACTATTCCGGAAACGTTACCCTTTATGGTGCCGTAGCCGGTCACAACCTTCCAGAGAGTCTGGGTAACCCCGTCAAGGCTGGCATTTAGCCCGGCGCCGGGAGGTATGTCTGAAATATCTTCACTGTAGCTGCCATTTATAATTACCCCTTTTCCAGACTCCGGGTTTTGATAATAGCCCCCCTCGCGGCTGTCTCCCCCCGCCTCGAACCATATCCTTCCGCTGGCCGACTCTCTATACCGGGCGCTTTCGGGATCCCACCGGCGTCCAACTATATAAGCCGACTCTTTGCTGTAGTATATTCTGTAGCCTGATTCAGGCTTAAGGCTGCCGGAGGAATGCCCGTTTAGTATGTAGTGAGCGCCCCTGTCTGATAGATTCACAGTCTCCCCGCCATACAGGGTCACAGTACTTTTAGCGCCGGTCTCCTTTATTATCCCTGTGGATAGCAACTGCCCGTACACCAGTGAATAGTCCTGTATGGCAAAAGACGGGGTACCTGCCAGGGCATTAATGGAAGCGGCTTTTATTTCAACCGTGTAATCTCCGGGCAGGGGGTTTTTAATATATACCTGCTCCACATTGTTTACAGCATCCGGGGACTGCCCCAGAAAGCCGTTGCCGGTGAATTTTTTGCCGTCCGGGGCAATGACAGTGAGGTCCAGGTCATTTACCAAATCGGTATTCGCAGAAGTATTCCCCGCCGGGTCTGTCCACGCCAGCGTTATTTTAAGGGGTGCATCAGCGTCATTTATATTCATTTGGTATGTTTTGACATCACCCTGGGCCAGTCCGGGCTTTTCTTCGGCAATAGACATGGTTTTTTCTTTCAGTGCCAGCACTGTCCCGGCCAGGTCCAGTACCCCGAAGCCTTCCCGGGAAGGCCCTTTATCTCCGGTTCTGGCCCCGTTGATGAGGGCTGCCTTGAGGGTGGATGCCATGGGGTCTTTTATCCCTGCTTCCTGCTGCAGGTATTGCCGCAGCAGCGCTGCCGACCCTGCGGCCACCGCCGAGGCCATGCTGGTGCCCTGCATCCTGGTATACATCGGAAATCCCGGCAGGTTGCCAGTGACAAGGCTTGACCGGGTTGATATTATGGATGTTCCGGGAGCCAGCAGATCCGGCTTTATCCTCCCGTCTCCCGCCGGGCCCCGGCTTGAAAAATCGGCTGTGTCAAGGGTGCCGTCAGGAGAAAAATCAAGAGCGGGACGGGGGCTTACCGAGGCCCCCACCACCAGGGCGTTTTTACTGTTTGCCTCGCGGGTAAGGGATTTCTCCGCCGGGCCTGAATTACCCGCGCCGAAGATTACCAGAAAGTCCGGGTATTTCCTAATAAAGGCGTCTACCCTGGCCGCGTTGTTTGAATAGCTGTCCTGACCGCTTCCCCAGGCATCCACATGAATTCTGGCGCCGGCCTCATATGCCGGCATAAACAGCTTTTCAATATCGGAGGGTGGGGTAACCCTGCCCTTCTCATCCAAAATTCCCTGAAAGTAAATGCTGGCATCCGGAGCCAGTCCTTTGAATTTCCCACCGGAGGACTTTCCGTTCCCTATTATGGTTCCCACCATATGAGTGCCGTGCCCAACCGGGTCATCCGCCTTTTCTCTGCCCGCCCATGACTTGAGCATTATAATGCCTGGCTTTTTTCCGGAATCACTGATAAGGTCCGGGTGTATATCCTCAATTGATCCCTTATCTATCCCGCTGTCGGCCACTGCCACCAGCTGGCCCTTTCCGGTAAGCCCGGCAGGCGTGATAAAGCCCGGGGCATTGAGCAAATCCGCCCCGATAATCTCACTGCTTCTGTCGTTTAGCAGTTGGGTTTCGCCTGTATCGCCTTTGGCCGTGTCAAACCTTATGGCGGTAGAAAAAAATAAAATGGTGAGAATAAATACCAGCAGGTTTCTGAGTCTCATCAATCTCAAATACAAATCCTCCAAAACTGCTTACGGTTATGCAACTGCTCTATAGATATGGACGTAGCGAATGATTCAAAAGTTACAACATTTTTATATTTTTTACTCATAGCTAATATTTCCATTGATTCCTTGCACTGTAAATACATTAATAAAATTCGACGTTTGTTTATCTCTTCCTTTAAAAAATATTAGCCGTTTAAACAATAAACGTCGTTAAGTTTTACCAGCAACTTGTCCTATTGAAGCCATGTACAATTAGAGTTGAGAATTAAATTTTAGGGGCGTCACCTAAGCATACCTGAACAAAGGTAAATCCCCCCTGAAAGGAAACTGAATGTTTGCTGAAACTATAACAAAAGAATGTTACTGTCAAATGTCGGGATATAAAAAAGCTGCCGACTTATCATCAACAGCCTGAAATGGTTATATTTTTCACTGTCCACCGGGCAGTTGCCCTCTTACCTTGTAGTCCCTGGAAAGGACGTTCAGCATGCCCAGGGCCCTGCCTGTACCTCTGGCCACACAGCACAGGGGGTCGTCGGCGATATAGACGGGAAGCCCGGTCTCCTTGCTGATAAGCCTGTCCATACCGTGCAGGCAGGCCCCGCCGCCTGTCATTACTATTCCCTTGTTAACTATATCAGCAGAAAGCTCTGGAGGAGTGTTTTCCAGAACCTCCTTCACGGCCCCCACCACGGCCTCCAGTGTTTCCTTTATGGCCTCATAGATCTGCAGGCTGGTAATTTTTACAGCCCTGGGCAGGCCTGTGACAAGATCCCTGCCCTTTATTTCAAATACTTTTTCCGAGGTTCCGTTGGGATAGGCTGTACCGGCTTCAATTTTAATCTCTTCTCCGGTACGCTCCCCTATGGCCAGGTTAAATTCCCTTCTAACGTAGCGGACAATGGCCTCGTCAAACTTGTCCCCCCCAACCCTTAAGGACTGGCTGCAAACTATGCCTCCCAGGGAAAGAACAGCCACATCTGTTGTCCCTCCCCCAATATCCACCACCATTGTTCCGCTGGGCTCGGATATATCAAGCCCGGCTCCCAGGGCAGCTGCCAGGGGCTCCTCTATTACGTATGCAGAGCGTGCCCCGGCCTGCAGCGTTGCCTGCCTGACCGCCCTTTCCTCAACTCCGGTTACACCGGAGGGTATGCAGACCATTACCCTGGGACGGAAAAAAAGCCTCCTGGCATCTGCTTTGTTTATAAAATACCTGAGCATTTTTTCAGTTACTTCATAATCGGCAATAACCCCGTCTCTCAATGGTCTGGTGGCCACTATATTTCCCGGTGTCCTGCCCAGCATGCGCCGTGCTTCGGACCCTACCGCAATCACCTTCCCGGTATCCTTGTTGATGGCAACCACCGAGGGCTCCTGCAGCACTATTCCCCTTCCCTTTACGTAAACGAGGACATTGGCAGTCCCCAGGTCAACCCCTATATCCATATTTAAACCTAACATTTAAAGTATTCCCCTTTCCGAACACCGCTGCCTGCCCGAGAAACAGAGTCCAAGGCATGAAATTGTACCAGTTGTGGTGGTAATATTCTACAGAATAAGGGGAAATCCTCTATATTTTGGCTTATATGCTAATATATTTTGTCTGAATCCAGAATTCAGAAGCCAGAAGCCAGAATTAAAGGTATTCCTTAGATGTTTTTATTGTCTTCTTTACAAACTACAGAGAAAGGCATGCAAAACATTCTGAATTCTGACTCCTGGCTTCTGGATTCTGACCCGTGGAATTGCCTATTAGGGTCAAGCCAGATCTTTATACTTCCTTTTTGTTGCCTCACCTCCACGCAGGTGCCGCTCAGACTTATTAAATTCAAGCACTTTTTTTACCTCTTCGGCCATTTCCTTATTAAGTGAAGGAAGCCTTTCGGTAAGGTCCTTGTGCACAGTGCTTTTGCTGACTTCGAATACCTGTGCGGCCTGGCGCACTGTTGCCCTGGTTTTTAGTATATAAGAGCATATATCAAGTACCCGTTTTTGAATATATTCCTGCATTGGCCCTGCCCTCCCGTCGGCTAATATATAGAGGCCCTCGAAAAAACAAAAAGACACGCACCTGTTACGGGAAATGTAATAATCAGACTTTTTTTCATACTGTATGGAGGATAATTATCGACAGGCTCTATAAGATATATATGCCGGGAGAAAGAATAAATTGACGGGAAGGCTAAACTTATTTGGCTGATAAGGATGGGGGGCGGAGGGGCTCTGGTGTATTTCCGATTGGTCGGAGGGGACGGGAGGTATTTCCTTATAGTCAGAGAAGTCCGGATATATTCGGAGAACTTTGTTTGCACTGCCCGAAGGTGGGAGACGGGGGTCCGAAACGGTGACTCTACTCAGCTTTTGCTGATGCTTGACAATGTCAGTAAACTATTAGATGCTTATTCTATTTCGCTTTCAAAAAGGCGGGACAAAAAACGGAGTAGCAAAGTGCTCTGACCGCTAAGCCATAAAGATTGACGGAAATGCCTTCGAGGGATACAGGAGAGAATAAAGTATATTGAATAAATTTAGAGCATTTGTTAGAATAAGGTAGTAGATCAATCTGAAATTTTTCCGGGAGACTATCAGAGTTCCTTGAAGAATTCGGCAAACTAATTAACGCTTACTCTAATCTAATTGCATGAAACGGGAATAAATAAGAGGGGTTTTAGTAAAGATGGAGGATAAGGAATTCAAGGAATTTGTTGTCGGTACTCTGAAGGAATTAGTTGGCAAGCAAAATGAACTGGCTAGCAAGCAAGATGAATTAATAAACAGGCAAGACGGCCTGGATAATAGTGTCCAGCAGCTAAAGGAGGATATGAACAGCGAATTCTTACAGGTTAAATACGACCTTAAGCGCATTGATAAAAAGACGGATGCTATTCTGAAATATGTTGAGCATTTGGATACTGACCTGCAAAGACACAAGATTGCCGAGAGGAGTTAATACCTGATAACGAGCCTATACTGAGATTGCTTACTCTGTCGGAATCCAGCATACAGAAATCAGAATCAATTCCCGTCAGCAATCTCCACCCCGGTGTAGTAATACTTCAGTATCTCACTGTAGTCTTTGCCTTTCAGGGCCATCCCCCTGGCGCCGTACTGACACATCCCCACCCCGTGCCCATAGCCCCGGGTGGTCACCTTTACCACCCCGTCTTCCATGTCCATACTGAAGCGGGCTGAGCGAAGGCCCAGCATTTCCCTTACCGCTGTTGAAGAGAAAACTTTACCGCCTATACGTACTGTTTTGGGCTGGCCCCCGGCAGTTTTTTCCAATACCTGAAAGAAGCCCCTGGGGCCGGCCACCGGAAGAACTGATATATCCTCCCCGGTGGCCCTTTTTATATCAGACATAGAAAAGGCTGCTACTCTGGTTGGATCAGGGTCGGCGTCGTATGGGCAGGGCACCCCCTTCAGATAAGGGTCGTCAACTTTCCAGACTTCTCCGGCGCTAAAGGTGCCGGCCCCTCCACAGGACGAGTGATACACAGGATCAATCAGCCGGCCCCCGTATATAATAACCTCGTTCCCTGTGGAATACACCGCCATGGCCACCTTAAAATAATACTGGTAATACCTGATGGCCCACCTTTTTTTCATTTCCTCCCTGGAGATCCAGGCCTGATAGTGCCGGTGGTCGTCACATACATCGGCCCCGGGATGGATGGGATTTGACACCCCTCCTCCGGTCAGTCTTCTTAATATGTAAGTCCTTGCCGCCACTGCCTGGGCCTTAAGCGCCTCCTCCGGAAATTCAGCGGGCATTTCGGCAGCCACCACTCCAATCACATAATCATCAACCGACAGATTAACAATTTGACCGGTGGAGTGGGAATACATGTGCACCATGGTTCCGTTTTTTTCTATTTTGGCCGGGCTCAGCCGGTTTACCGCCGCCGGTATGCCCAGAACGGCAGTTATCGATAGAACCGCAAATAATACCAAAAGCCTTTTCATTAATTACAACCTCACAAAGAACCTTATATTCAGACTAAATGCATGTTCCAATTTTTTTGCCACAGAGGACACAGAGATCACAGAGATTACTTACAAGCACTGTCTTACTGTCAGAATAAAGAATATATCTATATATAATATTCATATAAAATCAGCTACCATTTTATATCAGTATTGGTATAAATTTATATAAGTCAGTAAAGCCTTTAAACATATAAAATATAAGATTCTCTGTGTGCTCTGTGGCTAAAAAGGACTTGCATTTGCTCATTCTTCCCTGGTAATTTCCGCTCCCAGGCCTTTGAGTTTTTCTACGAATTTTTCATAGCCTCTGTCAATATGGTACACATTACCAATCTCCGTAGTGCCTTCGGCCGCCAGCCCGGCAATGGTCAGGGCCGCTCCCGCCCGGAGGTCTGTTGCCTTTACCTTGGCTCCGGTCAGTTTTTCCACCCCCTGCACAATGACTGTCCTCCCCGAAACCTTTATACGGGCCCCCATTCTTTTAAGCTCGTTGACATGCATGAACCTGTTTTCAAAAACTGTTTCTGTTATCACGCTGGTCCCCCCGGCCAAAACCAGCATGGCCATGAACTGGGGCTGCATGTCTGTAGGAAATCCCGGGTAGGGCATTGTTTTTATATCAGTGGGCAATAGCCCTCCGTCCCCGGAAACGCGGACATATCCCTCCCCTTCCTCAACATAAACCCCCGATTCCTGAAGTTTTGCCAGAACCGGGTTTATATGCCCGCAAATAACATTGTCCACCAGCACATCGCCGCCGGCTGCCGCCGCTGCCGCCAGAAAGGTGCCTGCCTCAATCCTGTCCGGAATAACACTGTACTCAGACCCGTAGAGTTCATCAACACCCTCTACCCGTATAATCTTTGTGCCTGCTCCTTTTATTCTGGCGCCCATTGTGTTCAGGTAGTTGGCCAGATCCACCACCTCCGGCTCCTCGGCGGCATTTTCTATTAAGGTGGTGCCCCTGGCCATTGAGGCTGCCATCATTATGTTTTCAGTAGCTCCTACACTTGGGTAGTCAAGGTATATTCTGGATCCCACCATTCCGTCAGCTCTGGCTTCAATAAAGCCCTGCCCCTGTTTAATATCGGCCCCCAAAAGGCAAAATCCCTTCAGGTGAAGATCAATAGGCCTGGTTCCTATAGCACAGCCCCCCGGGGTGGAAATTCTGGCCCGTCCGGTTCTGGCCAAGAGGGGTCCCATGATAAGAAATGATGCCCTCATCTTTCTTATAAATTCATAGGGGGCCTCATTATTCTCCACTAACGGTGTGGAAATTTTAAGCCCTGCTCCTTCTTTTTCCACCCTGGCGCCAAGAAATTCAATAACCGAACAAATAGTACGCACATCTGCCAAATCAGGCACTTCCTCTAAAAGGCAGGGTGTCTTTGACAGTAGGGAAGCAGCTATAATGGGCAGCACCGCATTTTTTGCGGGGCTTATTTTCACCATTCCGGAAAGCTTTTTACCGCCTCTGATTACTATCCTGCTCAACCGCTTCAATAGTTCCCTTCCGCAAGAAATACACAAGCTCAATAAACGTGCTTTTA
>JAMCVT010000163.1 GCA_023475565.1 Actinomycetota bacterium | reverse complement strand
CAATATTTTATCAATGGACAAACCCCCGGCATAACAATGGATGCAGCCCCCTACATAGACAGTGACCGTACCTTTGTGCCGGTCAGGTTCTTGGGAAATGCCCTGGGCGTTGAGGACAAGAATATAACCTGGGACGACAGCCAGGGCCGCGCTGCCCTACAGGCAGGGAGCACCAGGGCAGAACTGACCATAGGAGTAAAACAGATAATAACCAACGGCCAGGCCAAGGACATTGATGTGGCTCCGCAGCTGCAGCCCCCGGGGAGGACCTTCCTGCCGGCCAGGTTCGTGTGTGAGGCCCTTGGCTTTGAAGTAGATTGGCAGAACGATAAATATGTATTGGTGTGGCCCAAAGGTCAGCCAAAGCCGGATATAGAGGCTGTCAAGCAATATATCCAGCAGATAAACAATTCCAGGCAGGAAAAAGGGTACACAATTCCTATTACAACAAACCTAAATGTAGATACCTATCAGAATAAAAGCAACCCCCACCATGTTGATATTAAAATAATCATTGATCTGTCGAAACCACAAATAAATCATCAATATCAGGACGCATACAACATTATTGCCAGCAAGTTTGGTGATAGCGTTGCTCGGGAGGTTGTAGACTACGCAAAACAGAAGAAGGATTATCACCTTCCCTTAGAGCTTAAAGAGTGGACTATAAATGATCAATCGACACATGTCGGCTCCAGTCCAATGAACCCATGGGTCTCTATAATGATATGGGAACTCGGTATTAGGGAATAAGGGAGAGGCACCTATGAAAAAGTATATATTGATAATAGCGGCTTTGATAGCAGTTTTTCTTTTCTCTTCAGTGGCCTTAGCTGTGGAGCAACACCCTGCTACACTAGATGAGGCTATAAAGGTTGCCAATAAAGAGGTTGCGCCAATCTATGGTTTTCCAGATTATTTTCAGTATTTCAATATTAAGAGCAAGCCTATAAATAAGACCCGGTGGATGGAAAAGGATAGGGTATTGTTTGCATATGGAGAACCATTTGGGGATGTTAAGGATGACCGTTACAGGTACATAGGTGAAACTATAATGGGTGAGGACTTTACAAATCCCTACTTCCCTCACGACGCTTGGGCTGGTGGCAAATTAGAAAGCAGAAAATGGATACCTGAACCATGGGATATAGATTCTATACAAACAAAATACAATTTATTCCCAAATAAATTTAACAATAGAGCCGAATACCTTCCCAGCATTCAAAGAGGCCTTGAGTTATTTTACGCTGATGCAATTCAAGGTCCATCAAACCCTATGTGGAACCACTGGCATGAATATCTCCACATACTACAACCCCCTACCAAGTGGGCATGGGGCCTTGGCCGCATGTGGCACCAAGTATCTTCAGGTGAAAATAAAGGAATATGGTACATCACAATACCTTTACCGCCGATGGCCGACACTGTTGCCCCTGATTTATCAACCAACCTGGAAACCAATTCTTTTAGTAATGTAAAGCCGGGGGACAAGATAACTTCTACCGTGGCATATAAACTCAATCCGGATCATCCTCGTCCGGAACGGGCCTGGCTGCGGCTGCATCATATAGTGAACGGCCAGGAGTACTCTATTCAGCTGCAGCCTGTCAACGGTGCGCCGGCGCCGGATGAGAAGGGATATATCACACTGCAGCCCGGGGATGTGAAGGTATATGGCTATACCTTCACTGTCCAGGACACGCCGACAAAAATTCTATCCCGGATTAACCCGGTTGACACAAAGGAGGATAAAAACTGGGACAATAACCGGGCAGAAGCTGAAGTTAAGATACCGGCCTATGATATATCAGTAAAGATAAAACCCGACAAAAAAACATTTACGGCCATTAACGGGGACAAAACCGGTGTTGCGTTTAAAATTTACGTAACCAGAAAGGATAACATACCCGGGGAAATACACGTCACAGGGTCGTATAAGGGGAAAACAGGGACATACTCTATTAACACGGCATTAGGGCCGGGAGAATCGGAAGTAATGCCATACGGATTTCCGGGAACACCAGGAAGTTATACGGTGGAGGCTGAAGCCTGGCCGGTGGGTGCTGATGATATTTATCCTCCGGACAACCGGGACAGGGTTACGGTAACGGTAAGTAACCAAAAGTTGGAATCAGATGGTGGGCTGCACGTTGAACTGCTGGACGGTGGGCCGATATATAGTCGATAATGGTCAGGTACAATATATTAGGGGGGTGATGATTAATTGATTGAATGGCGTTCTTTATTAAAATCCCAGGAAGGGAGTATACTCCCCATGTTTGCCGTGGTGATAGTAATTCTCATATCGATTATGGCGGTAGCCATAGATTTTTCAAGATATGTGCTGGTTTCTGAAAAGCTCCAGACAGCAGCGGATTCTGCCGCAGTCGCCGCTGCCAGGAGCGCCAAAAGATATGTAAAAATGGAAATCGACCCGGGTGAGTATACGGATATATGTTGCGATTCAGAGGGGAAATGCAGCCCTTGCTGCAAGGACTGCGGTGATCCGTTTGAAGTAACCGGCCTGGAGTCCGATTTGATTGAGAAGCAAGGGTATAAAAGATACTGCTGCAGCTGTGGCTGCGGGCCTGTCAAACTTCTTGACCGCTGGGTGGTGTACGAAAATAACGGTGCGGAGGCCAGAGCGGCGGCGGAAACGTTTTTCAATTTGAATAAGCCTAAAGAAATGGGCGCTGCTGCCGGGGGAGAATCGGAAATAAGCTCAATTACATTGTACAATGACCGTAATAGCCCCTTATATCCTTCTGCGGTCGTTAAAACAGAGGGAAAACTAAAAACCCTCATGCTCAACTTCATGGATAAGATGTATCCCGACTCAAACATGTCTGAATTGGGCGCGTCAAGGTGCGCCCAGGGGGGTACTTTTTACTATGACTTAAACGGTAAATATCACAGAGCGGCCCAGGAAGGCTGTAATTAAAACGGCATAGATTTTGAGTGTCCAGACTTAGCATTTTTGATATAATGATACCAGAAGCGAGAGGGTATGAACATTGAGTAAGTTTGAAAAACTTGTTCTAAGGTGATTGCATATGTCGGTCATGGTAGATAAATATTTTAGAATTAATGAGGCTGCTTTAGAAGGAAGCATTGACCGTTTTCTTAAAGTGCCGGAAAACCATGATGACCTTGTGCGAAATAGTGAAAAATACCGGAACGTGAAGTATCCCGTGGTAATTACCGGCTTGCCGGATGGTGAATGGTTGGCCGAGCATCCGGACCTTCCCGGGTGCAAAGCTCATGGCAAAACTCCTGCTGAAGCTGAGAAAACATTGGAGGAAATAAAACTTTCCTGGATTTATATGGCAATGGCGGAGGGTAATAAAATACCCGAGCCTTCACAGAATGTACAGATTGCCTCAACAGTTTAAAGATGGAGACAGAAATGATTAAGAAGCACCTTGATATTGATACTGTTCTTTTTGACCTGGACGGCACCCTGGCGGACTCGCTGCCCCTGATAAGGCACACTTATTTTACTGTTTTCAGTGAGATGGGCATCCCGTGGGGCGATAGTGATGTGATGAGGTGGATAGGCAGGCCTTTAAAGGACATAGCAGTTCATTTTGCAGGGGAGGGGCCGGCGGATTATTTTATTGAAAGGTACCAGTACCACTACCACCGGGACCATGACCGGTACACCTCCATCTATCCCGGAACGCTGGAAATGCTTAGAGAGCTTAAGGAGAGTGTGATTAAAACCGGAGTGGTGACTTCAAAGGGGCGTTCGGGGACGATGAGGACAGTTGAATTCACCGGTATTGTGGAGTACCTTGATGTAATTATTACAGCCAATGATGTGGAAAGGCATAAGCCGCTGCCCGACCCGGTGTATAAGGCCATGGACCTGCTGGGATCTGTGCCGGAAAGGACTGTGTTCGTCGGGGACAGCCATTATGATTTGGAGGCCGGAAAGGCAGCAGGGGTAAGGGTGTTGGGGATTTCCTGGGGGATTAGTTCCGCCGGGGAGCTGGCCAAATATGATCCGGACAGAATACTGGGCAACTGGGATGACCTTATCAGCTACATAGAAGGTAAGCATTAAAGAGGTGAACGGAGCAATCCGCATGGCCCCAAAATAATCATAAAAGACTGAAAGCCAGCCTCAGGGCTGGCTTTCTTCATCATTGTTATAAAGAAACTCATTTTCCCTGCGGTTCCTCATCCTCCTGGTGGTATACCAGGTGATCAAAGCCCCGGACACTGCGGCCAGGGATACCGCCCCTGCGATTGAGAAGCTGCTTTTTGCTTTCTTTTTGGATCTCATCCTTGTCAGCATATCAAACATAGAACCACCTCAGGCTTATTATTCCCAGTATCAAAAATTTACTAAAGGAAATATTTGTGTATTTAATCTACCATTACCTGAAAGAATGACATAAATATGTAAATATGGAAGCTAACTTTATTTGCCGGCTCCCGCTGTTCATCAGGGGGTTATTCATTTCGTTAAGGTGTAATATTTAAGGATTTATTAAGAATTGTTAATGAATGCTTAATGGAAATATGTTCTTTATACTGGTAAAATAGCAAAAGCTGAAGATTTTGGATAAAGAGGGGTGATAAAATGTTTAATTTAAGAAAATCCGATTCATATAATAGTTCCTGCCTTCAGATTGCACTGGCCGCTCTTTCCTTTAACCTATTTACGGCAACTTACAATGAGCTGATGGCATTTAAAACTGAGAACAGGGTTGGGGCCGTGAATAATGGGTCATCAAATCTTGCCGCAGCCTCCGAAGAGATGTCAGCCTCCATACAGCAGCTTACCAGCGGGTTTACCACGGTAACCGGGAACCAGCGGGGCATAGAGCAGCAGGTATTGGGGGGCAGGCAGGCCCTTGGTGAGGCGGTGGTTACCCTGGCCGAGGCCGAACGGTACATAGCCAATCTTTCAGAAGTGGTGAATAACCTCAGCCAGAAAGTGGCTCAGATTAATTCAGCTGTTGAGATAATAACCAGGATAGCCGACCAGACCAACCTGCTGGCCTTAAACGCCGCTATTGAGGCCGCCAGGGCCGGTGAACAGGGCCGGGGCTTCTCGGTGGTGGCGGAAGAGGTAAGAAAGCTGGCGGAAATGTCGGCCACCTCCGCCAGGGAAATAAAACATTATGCCCTTGAGCTGGGCACAGGTATGTCCGAGACCCTGGAAAACATGCAAAATGCCCAGCAGTCGGTGCAGACGGGGATAAAAAGCGTGCAGGAGGCTGTGGGACCTTTTGAGGAGATAGCTTCTAACACTTCGGAACTTACGGGGGCTCTGGAAGAGATGACGGCCACCGCTGAGGAGCAGGCCGCCGTTACCGAGGAGGTGGCAGCAAATGCTACGGCAATTACAGCCGCCTCTAATTTTGCCTCGGAAATAGGCAGGGAGGCCTTTGATCACAGCCGCACCATGCGGGAGGTGTTCAACAGCAGCTGGCCGGTACTGGAAAAGCACGGGGATAAAGCGGGAATGGTTTCCTTTCTGACGCATAGGATAATTGACCACGCCAGGTGGCTGGATAAAGTTGTTGCCGTACTGCGCGGCGAGACCAGGGGGGCTCAGCTTCCAGACCAGCATAACTGCCACCTGGGCAAATGGTATTATGGTGAGGGCAGGGAGGCCATAAAGGCTTACTCTAAGGAAGCAAAGGATCTATTTAAAAGGCTTGAGGAGCCTCACAGGCTGGTGCACCAGTACGGGCTTGAAGCCATCGGGCATCGCGAAAATGGTGACGATGAGGCGGCCTTTATAGAGGTTATGAGACTTACCGGCGCTGCCAGTGAAATCATTGGGATACTTATGAAATTAATTGACAGTGTTCGTAATGAGAGTGTAAACTGAATACTGTTTCTTAAAAGGAAGGCGGAGTCAATTTATATAAGGCTTATTTTGTCGATTAATGTATGGTATAATAATATAGTTACCCCTAAAAAAGGTTTTTTCTGTACGCATGCACTTTGTTAAAATATTACCCGTGACAAAAACATCAGGTCTGGTCATGGTGGAAGAGGTGTGCTTGTGGTTAATATGGCAATTAATAATCTCCATCCTGACTCCGTATCAGTTTCAGTGGTGGCCTCTACTTTGGATAAAACCCTGATGGGCATCCTTTCCGGAACAGGAGTGGTTGTGCCGAATAAAATAAGTGAGCTGGAATGTATTGTTCATTTCGAGGTTGCCAGGGTTTTTGATGATTATTATATAAATGAAGGCAATATAAAAACCGAGATTATTTTTGACCAGGATGTCGTGGAGGTTAAAGTTTTCAGATTAGAGGGCATGTTTAACGAACACCTTTTTTCAATCACTGCCGACAGGTGGAAAAAACATAAAAAAGGATAGAAAAACTAATATGAGGGATCACACCAGTTTTGCCGGTGTGATCCTTTTTCGTTTAGGGCAATTATTAACGTATTGAAACATGGTATTCCCTCAGCCAGGTATCTACCTGGATAAGGTAGGCAAAAAGCTGCGCCCCACCCATCAGCTGCCCGAACCAGGCCGGGCTGAAGGATGAAGCCCGGGACCGGGCGGCCTCTCTTAATACCCTGGTGTCGATAAGGTCCAGCAGGGGAGAGGACCTGTCATCCAGTATTTCCAGCAGGCGGTCCCGCACTGCTTCCAGGTAGTGGGGGCTATGGGTTTTGGGGTAAGGGCTTTTACGCCTTTCCAGCACATCCCCGGGCAGTGATCCTTCCAGGGCCCGCCTCAGTATGCCTTTTTCCCTGAGGCCATAGCTTTTCATCCACCAGGGTATGTTCCATACGTATTCCACCAGCCGGTGGTCGCAAAAAGGCACTCTTACTTCCAGCCCCACCGCCATACTCATCCTGTCCTTGCGGTCAAGCAGAGTGGGCATAAATCTGGTGATGTTCAGATAAAACAATTCCCGTATACGGGCCTCCCGGAAGTTTTCCCCCGGAAGGCGGGGAACCTCCTCCAGGGCCTCCCGGTAGCGGGCGGACACATATTCTTCCGCCCTGATGGCGCCGGCCAACTCGGGATTAAGAAGGCCCACCCTTTCCCTGACCATTCTTATCCAGGGGAAGGAGTTGCCCGAGAGGGCTTCTTCATTATAAAACCAGGGATAACCCCCGAAAACCTCATCGGCCGATTCTCCCGAGAGAGCGACCGTGGCTTCTTTTTTTATTTCTCTGCAGAAAAGGTACAGCGAGGAGTCGATGTCTGCCATCCCCGGCAGGTCATTGGCCCTGACTGCTGTCTCCAGTGCTGCTGCCAGATCACCGGTCTCAATGACTATATTGTGGTGAACGGTGCCAAAATGATCAGATACTCTTTTTACCCACGGGGCGTCAGAATTTGGCTGGAACACGTTGGGCCGGAAGTGCTTTTCATTTCCTGCATAATCAACCGAATAGGTATGCAGGGGGCCAATCCCTGCCCTTTGGCAGGCCCCCGAGGCCACGGCGGTGATGGCGCTGGAATCCAGTCCCCCTGAAAGGAAGGAGCAGACTGGAACATCGGCCACCAGCTGCCTTTCGACAGTATCCTGAAACAGGCTGTATATTTTTTCGGTGGTGACTTCCAGGCTGTCTTCATGGGGCCGGCTTTCCAATTTCCAGTACCAATTCAGCCTTATGCCGCTCCTGCTGTACAGAAGGCTCTGTCCGGGCCTGAGTTCATATATTCCCCGGTAGACACCCTGTCCCGGGGTACGGGAGGGGCCCATCACGAATATTTCCGCCAAGCCCCGGAAATCTACCTCGGGAGGAACAGCGGGATGGGCCAAAAGCGCTTTTAACTCCGAACCAAAAATGAAGGACTCTCCCCTCTGTGTATAAAAAAGAGGTTTGACCCCCAGCCTGTCCCGGGCCATGAACAGTGACTGCCCGGCCTCATCCCAGATGGCGAAGGCAAATATCCCGTTAAAACGGCGCACGCACTCAGTGCCCCATTCCATATATGCTATGAGAAGCGCCTCTGTATCGGAGTTGCGGGTATGAAAGGTGTGTCCGCGGGCCTCCAGCTCCTTCCTCAGTTCGGCGGTGTTGTACAGCTCCCCGTTGTAGGTTATGGTATACATCCCGCTTCCCCTTTGCCTGGTCATAGGCTGCGCTCCTCCAACAGGGTCCACTACTACAAGACGCCGGTGGCCCAGGGCCGCCCTGGGCGACAGCCAGGCGCCCGACGCGTCCGGCCCCCGGAAGGACAAGGTGCCGGTCATTGTTTCCAGCACAGGGCGCTGCAGGGTGAGGTCCTTCTCCCAGTCTATCCAGCCAGTTATTCCGCACATTAGACTTTTTACCTCCTTTAAGCGGTTCAAATATACTTGGTGCGACTGTAAGGACCCCGTTGTCCCAATCACTCCCTTTGGTAAACACTATGCCTGATGCGTTTAAAATGAGCTTGGACGTCTTTTTGTTTATAATGGCATTCCGTGTGGAAGAATACATTCAAAAATAAGGAGGAAGGGTATTGGATTATAACAGGGCCAGAGAGATTTTGGAGTCACCTGATATTATACAGGTGCAGTACAGGGGCAGGCCTGTGTGGATTGAAAACCTTGACCCGGAGGGTAAATCGGCCAGTGTGTCTACCGACACGGAGACACTTACCGTATCTGTCAGGGAACTTAATGAAGGAAAAGGGTAGTCAAACTCCGTAGAATGGGGACTGAAAAATAACCCGGTGGCTCTACAAAAGTGCCCCGGGTTTAATTCTATTTCCATTATACCGGGAACTAATCCCCTGTATAATCATTGGGATGAAATTATTCATACTGCGGGAGGATGATTTTGCATTCGTTATTATGTAGTATATTATATGCAGGTTGCTTTTATGGTGGTAG
>JAMCVT010000108.1 GCA_023475565.1 Actinomycetota bacterium | reverse complement strand
CTATACTGGCAGTAGTTCCCGGAGCCGGGGCCACCATCACGGCCACTAACATAGCGGCCTGGCTTGCGGCACTGGGTGCCAAAACCCTTTTAATTGACTTAAGCCCCCGGGGTGTGATCAGTTCACTGTTTTTGGACGAATCCTCCCTTGCGGGGGTTTTCCCCACCACGGCCAACTGGCGGGAATTTACAGCCGACTCTTTGCTCAGGGCGTGGGGAGATCTGGCTGTTCTTCCCGGACCGGCCCAGGGGGCAGGGAAGTCTGAAGGAGTTTCCCCCGTGCAGCCGGGAGAGATAATGGATCACTTTGCCTCTTTTGAAGCATTGGTTATTGATGTCGGGGGCGAGGTATGCCTCCCGCACGTCAGGCCCGCCGTGACCATATCCGATGTGACCCTGCTGGTAGCCGAGCCGACGCAAAGGTGTGTCCAGGCCGCCACCAGCCGCGGGGTGGGTGAACTGATGAAAAGCGCGAATACTCTCCTGGCAGTAAACAGGATTTCCAGGCAGTCATTTTACCACCCCAGAGATGTAGCCCGCCTGACGGGGGCGGCTGGTCATCTGGAAATTCAGGAGGATCCGGCCGGGGTAAACGGGGCCATAAGAAAGCGGCTGCCGCTGGTGCTGTACGGCAGGGGGAAAGCAAGCGCCTCGCTGCGGAAGATTGCCGGGGATTTGTTTGACGGGAAAAATCCCCCTGCAGGCAAAGATGCTGAAGGAGACGGATCCAGTGAAACTGGATCCGGCAAGGATCCTGAAAGGGTAATGAAGAAGGTCCGCCGGAACATAGGGGGAGTTTTTCACCCCGGGTTAAAGAAGAAAGCAACTGGGGCCAAACTGCCGGTGGTAGTGCTTGTTTCCCCCTGGATGAGTGAAATCGGAACCACTCTTTTGGCCAAAAGGATTTCGGAAATGTTCAATGCATCAATTATAGACGCGGACTTGAAGGGGCGCGGCCTTGGAGTGCGGCTGGGGATGGACCCGGCCCATTTGTGGGAGTACGACTGGCGTAGCGGGGCTCCCCCTGTGAAACTAGACGGCGGAAGGTCTGCCTGGGTGCTGGACCCCCATGTTGACGATCAGGATGCCGGATTGAGAGATGACCTGAAAGAAATATTGCGTGTTGCCAAAGCCCAGGGAAGCGTGATTATAGACGCCGGATCGGATCCCCTGGCCTGGTATGCCCGGGAGGTCATTGAAGCGGCTGACGCGATCTGCATACCGGTATGCGCCGACCCCCTGCTGGTGGCCCGCTCTCTTCCGCGCTGGCGGAAGGGGCTGCATCTTGAAAAGCCCGCCCTAATTGCCTTGCTTGGGGAGGGTGACCCGGGCGCGATAGAGGATCAGTTCCGGCTGAGGTGTGTGCAGGTATGCCTAAAAAAAGGCGGTGGTATAGGCAGGCTGGTTTCCGGGATAGAGGAGGCGGGGAGGCCCGGGACTTTGAAAATGTGCGTGTATGTGGCCGGGCTTACCAATTATCCTTCCGTTTCGGGTGTGGATTTCAAGTTTTTTACGAGTACCTTTTCTCTCTGGAGGGAGCTGGAGAACGGAGAGAAGCCGGATGCCCTAGCTTTTGCGCCTTCTTCCGGTGTAGAGGAGTTCATAAAAGAGCTGAGAAACAGCAATTACTCCCTGCCGGTGGCCATTATAGGGGATACCGGGGATGCTTACTATAAGGCCGGGGCTGATGCTTGTTATGACAGGCTGACCGTTTCAAACATGCAGGACCTGTTAAGCAGGAAAAATCACACCAGAAAGCTTGTGGAGCGGGACGAGCTGACCGGCTGCTACCGGAGACTGGCCCTCAACAGCTGCCTTAGCGCGGAGGTGCGGCGGTACAACATTGGCGGTGAGGCGTTCTCAGTACTTATGTGTGACCTTGATTACTTTAAGGGAATTAACGACACCCACGGCCACCAGGCAGGTGATCAGGTGCTGGAGGAGTTCGGATTCTTTCTCTGCTCCGGGGTTCGCAGGACGGACAAGGTGATCCGCTATGGAGGGGAGGAGTTTGTGGTGGTGTTTCCCCGCTGTCGGCGGGAGGAAGCTTTGGCGGCGGCGGACAATCTGCGCCGGGAGTGGGAGGGCAGGGAAGGTAGGTTGCCCTCGGGGGAGATTGTGCGGTCCACGTTCAGTGGAGGAGTGGCCGAATTCGGCAGGGATGGGAAAGACGTAAGCGAACTGCTGGAAGCGGCGGACAGAGCCCTGTACAGAGCGAAGGAAGAGGGTAGGAACATAATCTTGTCTGCCGAAGTATTGAAAATGTCTGCCCTCTCTACAGCTGCAAATCAGGATAACATGTAAGGGAGAAGTCCTGATAACCGGTAAATATTTTTTGCATTTGTTGAATATACTAATCAAATAGTGTAAAATATATTTACCGGAGGGGATTTGCATGGATATGGCCTTTATAATTGGTAATAACATAGAAAAGATGCGTGAAGAACAAAATATCTCGGTTGAACATTTGGCCGAAATTGTCGGTGTGACCCGCCAGACAATGACCAGCTACCTGAAGGGGAGGCAGGTTATTGACAGCGGCAAGTTGGCCAGGATTGCAGGTTACTTTAACAAGCCTTTTGATTACTTCCTTGCTGAGGATCACTACGAGTTTCCTTTCATGTTCAGGGCGGATAACCCCAAAGAAAACTTTGACAGCGTACTGGCCGAGAAAATTGTGAGGCGAGTCAACAATACTTGCGATTTACTGGATATTTCCGGGAGAAAACTGGTGCTGGTGCCGGAATCCTATAAGCTTCGGGTTTCCGGTAGCAGGCTGAACAGGGAAGAAAAAGAGCTTATAGAAGAAATAGCAGTCAAGAAGCGGGAAGATTTCGGAGTGGCCGACGTAATCCCGGATAACTATTACCAGATATTGCAGGAAAACGGAATCAACGTGCTGGCATTTCCCTTCGATAATAGCTCTATTTTCGCTGTGTCCGCATATTCCGCCGAGTACGGCAGCTTTATTATTATTAACGATGACGCAGGAATACCGGAAGAAAGGAAGATATTCAGCGCTATACACGAGCTGGGCCACCTGATTTTTCACAAAGAACAGTATTTACAGGGCTTCAACTATTTCAGCCACACGTACGGCAAAAAGAGAAACGTCAACGAGGAAGTGGCCAACCATTTTGCCATGTGTTTCCTGGTATCCAGGTCTTTAATAAAAAAATACAGAAGCATGTTTAAAAACAGGGACTTTTTGTTGAGGGAAGTTTTAGAGGTTAAGAGTGTATCTAAGGTCAGCGCCAAATGCCTGATATATGCCCTGGAGTATTACGGTTATATAACGGAAAAACAGAAAGGTACCCACATAGGGTATCTCAACAAAAACGGCTATTCAACGGTAGAGCCCCGGCCCATGCAGGCAATCAAAAAAAGTGCTTACTGGCTGGCCGTAATAAAAGATTTGTTTAACCGTGAAGAGATTTCTTTAAGCAAGATTTCCGAATTGCTGGAGATACCTTTATCCCAGGCAAGAATACTGACCGGGGAATGGTACAGTGAAAATGAATCTGAAGCGATTTTATAACCGGCCCGCAGTGGTGGATGCCAGTGTACTGTTTGATTTTTACGAACTAAACTCCCTGCATATTTTAGACCTGGTTTTTTCTGAACTGTATATCCCCCTGGAACTCATGGCTGAGATTACAGGCGATAAACAGCTGAATGAAATTAAAAGACAAGTTGATTACAAAGAAATATTTATTGAAACAGCTGAGGCTTATGAACTGTTTGTAAAACTGGGCCAGACGAGGAAGCAACTTTCTGTTTATGACAGACACCTGATATGCACAGCCTATGAAAAAGGTTTTCTATGCGCCTCGAATGATAAGCTTGTGGCAAGGGTATGTGCTGAACTCAAAATGGACAACCCTAGGACACTGGGGATTTTGGGGTGTGCTTTCCTTTTTGAAATAATTGACCAGCCTGAACTGAAAAAATTGTTTTTTCTCCTCGTTTCGGAGTCATGCAGCTGTCATCTTACGCTTAAGGATACTGCTTCCCGGGAGTTTGCAGAGATGTTCAAAATTAATATAGCTGCCGAGCAGAAAAATAAAAATTTATAAAAAGAATAAGGTGTTCTGAATGATGAAAGTGGTAAAAAAGCAGAGTAATGCTGAATCAAAAGATAAGATGAGATCGTTACATGAAAAATTATCCCAAAAGGTAGCCGACTCAGGCTTGACACCTAAAGAAATAGAGGAAGCGGCCAGAAAGGCCAGGGACGATGTCAGGGAAACCCGCCGTTCCGGTTAATATTTGCTGGAAAATGGATTTTTGCCATCCTGGGTCCTTCCCCAATATTATAAGGTATGCTTTAAAATAAATATGTTTTTGATGCCGGGCTACTGCCCGGTTTTTACATTTTTCAGTGAATATTTCCAGGATTCCTAATTTATGTTACCATGGAGGTGTAAAAATTGCGGACAATGATATATGTTTGCTGTCTGACTGTATAGACATACAGGTAACCAGGCTTGCAGACAAAAAGTAAAAAATTATTAGGAAAGGATGGTCTTTATGCCCAGACGTTTTTCTTTGTTCGTTATCTTCATTATGGTCCTGGCTCTGATTACCATCAACCTGCAGTGTATATCCTCGGCTCATGCCGAAACCCGGGTTGACGTTTTAGATCAGCAAAAGCAGCTGGTTAAGAGTGTAGTATTCGTCATGGGCCTGAACCAATATTATGTCAACAACCAGACTCCCGGTATAAAAATGGATGCCAGGCCTTTCATCAAAGACGGCAGGACCTTCGTGCCGGTGCGTTACCTGGGAAATGCTCTGGGGGTGACGGATGAAAACATTGCCTGGGACGGGGTGCAACAAAAGGTGAGACTGACGCTGGGGGGCAATTCCGTGGAAATGGTTGTCGGCGTGCCAAGAATCACAGCTAACGGTCTGGCCAGGGAAATTGACGTATCCCCTGTGTTGAACGACAGCGAGGGGAGGACGTATCTCCCGGCAAGGTACATAGCCGAGGGGCTTGGGTTTGAGGTGGAGTGGGACGAGGCCACCCAGACCGTACTGTGCTGGCCTAGGGGTGAAGTCAAGTCGGAGGTGGATGCGGTAAAGCAGTATGTCAAGGAGTTGGCCGGCAAGCCGGAAGTCGTCCGGGAACTGGAAGGTATGCTGGGGGTAGTGACGGAACCTTACCGTTCATCCTGGACGTACGCTCCTGCCTGGGAGAAGTCCACCTGGGATGATGCCATACGGCAGGAGGCTGAGCGGAATAACGGACAAAGCTATTTCACCTTTCGTTATAACACTGAGACAGGTGTGATTGTTGTCGATATTAACTGGATCAGAAACCTCTCCGACATACGTGGAGTTGAACTGGACCTTAGTCCCATCGAAAAGGTTCTGAACTGGCGCTTCCCAAACCAGCCGGAAAAGGTAAAGGAAATGATGGCCTATGCCGGGCAGGTGGCCGAAAAGACCAGATCTAGCGGTAGGTTTGAACGTGCACCATGGAAAGAGTACTTCATAAATGGTTACAAGGTGTCTATCGGATCGGTAGGAGGGTGCTTCGTTGAAGCAATAATAGCTAAGGAGGGATCCTGACCGACATGCTCAAAAAAGTATACTTTGTTCTTACCTTAACCCTGTTGCTGACAGGGTTTTCGTTTTGTCCTGCACAAGCCGAAGAAGGTGATAAACTCCAGCATCTGCTTGAGATAACAGGCCTTCCTTCCGAGCTTAGTGGAGTAGTAAATGGAAGTCAAGTATCTTTACGGGCACGCCTTGACCGGGACATGCTGGTCTATGGTTTGCCCAGCGATGTTCCGAACAATGACTGGAAAACGGCCCCTACGTCCTGGGAGAGGGACAATGGCATCAGTCTGGGTCACCCCGGCAACCAGGAACCGCGCTATTTAGGTTATACCTGGAACGGAGAAGATTTATTTGCCAGCGACTATTTCCCTGACGATGCTGCGAATCAAGTTTCCCCGGCACATAGGGCTATGATTGAATGGCCGTGGGATAGAGGTTTAGCCAAAGGGTATAACGAGGGGATTTCCAACTACTCCTGGGGTGTCATAATTAAGGCTTTGCAGACGTACCACAAGCGAATCGGCTTTGAGGGTGACGAAAACAGCTTCACCAATAACCCTGCCTTTTACGGGGACTTCGAAAGTGTGAAGGACTATTTCAAGGTGCTGGCCGATCCCAGGCCCGGCATGGCCGGGGCAGTCAGACACTGGCACAACCGGGCCGACCTGGGCGGCGTCTGGTATGACACCATATTTGTACGCTGGGACATCCTCCCCAACTTCACAGTTGAAAGCATAGATCCGGGAACCGACAAGGCAAGGCCCGGGGAGACATATACCGGCCGGGTGGTTATAAAAGCCAGGCCGGACGCATCCTTTATGTCCGATCCGGTGACCGGCCGGCTGTTCGATGCCATGGGCATAAAGATGGAGCTGAGCCAGGACTATGCCGTTCCCCTTGGGGTGGCGGTAAACGGCAGGCTGATACCGCTGCAAAACTTCCGGCCCGTGGCCGGGCTGGACAATGTATTTCAGTACAGCGTTCCCGCCGGGACGGTGGAGAACAAACAGGAATTCACCTTCCAGTGGAGTCTGCCGGAAGGCCTGGCCGGCGACAAGGTGTCTCTGGCCGCCGGGGTCAACGAAAGTGTAAAAGTGCTCCCGCAGGGTGTCTGGAGGTACATGGACTGGTCGGAAATTACCAACACCGATAACGTCAAGGCTGTGGAGGTTCCGGCGGACCTGCCCAATCTCAGGGTGACCGGTATTGCTCTCACCCCCGATTCCGGCCTGCCGGGCCGGCCGGTCAGCGGGCTGGTCACTGTCCGAAACGATACCGGCAGGTCCTTTGGGGCCACCAAAACTGTCTGGAAGGCAAGGCGCCCTGACGGCACCGTTCTGGATGAGGGCACCACCACCACGGACCTGGGGCCGGAAGAGAGCAAGCAGCTGCCCTTCGATTTTACTCCTGATGTGGAGGGTACCTACGCTGTTGCCGCCATGATCAACCCCGGGCACGACAACCCCCCCGACGAAATAAACTACCTGAGAGGAGACTGGCCCGGGGACAACAGGATGGAGGTGCCTTACCGGGCAGGGCAAGCCTGCACCGACGTTTCGGTAACTCTGGCCAGGAAGGGTTACGGTGATATTTATCCGGGCTATGCCGTGAACCTGGCGGCGGCGGTCAGCCGTGCCGATGACGGCCCGGATGGTCCGGTGGACATTACTGTCAGGCTGTTTGACGGCAGGGAAAGTTATACCAGAAAGATGGCCCTGGCCAAGGGGGGGACGGAACAGGTGATGTTTACGGTAGAGTCCGGGGATCCGGGATCCTATGCCTATACCGTCACGGCCATGCCCACGGGAGTGGAGGACTGCAGTCCCGGCAACAATTCAGCAGGCTGTACCATTGATGTCGTCAAGCCTTACCAGCCGGAGCCGGCCGACAGCGGGATCGAGACCGACATAACCGGCGGCGGGGGCTTATACCGGCAGTGGTAGGGGGGTGGGTGGCCCATGAAAGTTTTATCCAACCAGAAAGGCAGCACAGTGCTTGAGTTTACCCTGGTCTTCCCTGTTTTCATGGCCCTCATTATCGGGCTGATCAACCTTGCGGTACTGTTCAACAACGACCTGGTTGCCGGTCTTGCAGCCAGGGACGCCGGGAGGGTCACTGTGGGAACTGGTAGTGCCTCGGCGGGCCGGGCGGCCGGACTGAAGACGCTGGAGATCGGCGGCCTGGCCGGCGGCAGCGCAACGGTCCGGGTTGACCAACCGGGGCCGGGTGTTGAAAGTGTTAAGGCGGAGACAGTGTACAGGGTTCCCGTCCTGGCCCCGGGTTTCGCAGCCCTCCTGGGGGGCAAGCCCTGGGACGATCACCTGGAAATTAAAAAAACAATCATTTACGGGGTGGGCAAACGCCTGCAGGAACCCGAAAATATAGAGCCGCACTGTGGCGGCTGGTACGGGTGCCGGTAGCGTGGGAGGTGGGCACATGGTTGGCAGATGTGGCCTTTTGGCTGATAAGAGGGGGACAGTACTGTTCCTCACGGTAATGCTGCTGTCGGTTATTCTGATCCTCGCCGGGGTGGGCGTCGACCTGGCCAGGGTCTGGGTGGCCAGGGAGGAGGCCCAGACTGCTGTGGATGCTGCGGCCCTGGCCGGCGCGGGTGCTGCCATGAGGTACGTTACCGTGAGCGTCAGCCCGGGGCATTGTGAAACATGCTGCAGCGACAACGGCAAATGCCGGTGCTGCTGCGTTTCCGACCCCATTACCGACCGTACCGGCACCGAGAGTTACATGATTGGGCAGGGGGGCTGGCGTCGCAGCAGGTGCGACTCCTTTCTCGGCATACGCCACAGGTGGCTTGAGTACCCTTCCGATACCGGGCGCATCGCCCGGCAGATAATGGATATCAACTACCCCGGGCTGCTCAGGCCGGAAGGCGGCGGGGAGCCGGTGGCCCGGGAAGTGGAGGTGTACAGCCGGGAGGGTGACCGCTATTACCCCTCGGTGATGGCCGGAATAAGGGGAAATATACGGACAGCCTTTTTAAACATAGTGGGCATTGCTGACCTGCCGGTGGATAACTGCGGCCAGGCAACGAGCTTTTACCAGGTGCTGAAGGAAGGGATAGTATACGGCCGGAACAGGGCCCCGGCGGACGCGTGCAAGGAGAAATAGCTGTCCCTGGAATGTCTTTGCGGCTGGGGGTGATATATTAATGAAGCTTTTCAAGGGGGACCGGCGCGGGTCGGTGATGCTGGAATTCGTCGCCGCCTGTATGCTGGTTCTTCTCATTTGGGCCGGGGTTTGCAACCTGGCCCTCATATTGAAGGACCGCCTCGTTGTGGCGGCGG
>JAMCVT010000068.1 GCA_023475565.1 Actinomycetota bacterium | reverse complement strand
TTTTAGTCCCCCCCTATTTAATTTTACTGCCCTAATCACCGCTTACGGAACCGGCGCCTGGCCCGCTGTCGGTGCAGCATACCCTAAAAAGTGATCAGGGCGCTTTCCCAAGACATTTCATGTCCCGGAAAAAGCGCCCTTGCCTGGTATTCTACAGCGAATTATACACAGAAGGCGCTTTTTGATCATTCAAAAAGCGCCTTCGCAATTAACCAACATTGGTTATATATTTGATTATATAGGATAGTATATACTCGGCATATACACTTGTCAATACCAATTTTATAGATTCAACTAATAAGCCTGCCGGTATATGAACCGGCAGGCTGCCTCGCCTTATTGTTTCAGCTTTGAAACGCTATCAATTTAAAAATAAGATACCACAGCCAGGGTGTGCTGTCAACAGCATTATTCCTCGCTGGAGCAAGTTATTCAGTATTAGCTATTACAATCTGCCGGCGAAGGCCTCGCCAAAGGCCTCACAGGCCTTAAGATCCTTAGGCTCGGGGTCATACTGCATTTTTATGCCCTCCTGGACCACCTCTATCCCCGACTCCTTGAGGCTCTCCTGTATTATCTTCACCGACTCGCCGCTCCACCCGTATGACCCGAAGGACGCCCCCAGCTTGTTCTTGAACTGCAGCCCTTTAATCATCTCCAGTAATGCCGCAGTAGAGTTGAGGATCCCTTTGTTGATGGTGGAGCTTCCCACTATGACTCCCCTGGCCTTGAAGACCTCGGTGATTATATCGTTTTTGTCGGACTTCCCCACATTTAAGAGCTTGGCCCCTACTCCCTTATTCTCCAGCCCCCTGGCAATAGCCAGGGCCATCTTCCTGGTGGCTCCCCACATGGTGTCATAGATTACCGCCACGGTGCCCTCATTGAAGTCCCCGGCCCACTGATCGTATTTCTGCACAATCTGAAGGGGGTTGTCCCTCCAGATAATGCCGTGGCTGGGGGCAATCATCTCAATGCTCAGGTTTAAGTCCAGTATTTCCTTTAGCTTGGCCTTCACCAGCCTGCTGAAGGGGGTCAGAATATTGGCGTAATACTTTACGGCCTCCTGATAAAGCTCCCCCTGGTCCACCTGGTCATTGAAAAGGTGCGGGGAGACATAGTGCTGCCCGAAGGCGTCGTTGGACAGCAGCACATTGGCACCGGCCACGTAGGTGGCCATACTGTCCGGCCAGTGCAGCATGGTCATCTCCACAAATACCAGCCTGCTTTCTCCCAGCTCAACACTGTCCCCGGTCTTTACCACGTTAAAATTCCAGTCCCTGTGAAAGTGTTTTTTGATCATCATGGCCCCGTTTTTGGTGCAGTATATGGGGACATCAGGAATCCTTTCCATCAGGTAGGCCAGGCTTCCGGCATGGTCCTGCTCGGTGTGGTTGACCACCACCAGGCTTATATTTTTAAGGCCCACCTCCCTCTCCAGTTCCTCCACGAAGCCCTCGTGAAAGGGAGTCCATACCGTATCCACCAGGGCTATCTTTTGGTCCCTGACCAGGTACGAGTTATAAGTGGACCCCCGGTGGGTGGAGTACTCCTCGCCGTGAAATCTTTTTATCTCCCAGTCTTTTACACCCACCCAGTAAATTTGGTCCTTTATTTTTATCACGGCCCGCAGCTCCTTTATTATGAATGTTAAGCGTTTTTACTATTTCCATTTTTTATTATATTATGCCGCCGGATCGCTTGACAAATATGTATGCAAGCGGCTTAGGCCGCAGCAGCTGAAATATTCCTTAATTTGTGGTTCACCGGGCTGCCTTCGTGATATACTTTTTAGGTGAGAATAAGCTTTCCGGAGGTAAACAGCAGTGAAGTACAGCCAGGGAAAAGTGGGCCGGGTCTTCGTGGCCCGGGTGGAAGACGGGGACAACCTCATTGAAGAGATAAAAAAACTGGCCGTGACGGAAAAAGTGGAGGCCGGAATTTTTTACGTGATCGGGGCTTTAAAAGACGCCGCCATAGTGGTGGGGCCCGAGGAGTGCGTGCTGCCCCCGGTGCCGGTATGGCGGGAATTTAGTGACGGCAGGGAAATAGTGGGCATAGGCACCCTTTTTAATAACGGCGGTGAGCCGGTCCTCCATCTGCACGGGGCCTTCGGCAGAGGCGACCAGGTGGTCATGGGCTGTATAAGGAAGCTGTCCGAGGTCTATCTGGTAGCCGAAGTAATAATTACCGAGCTGACCGGCACCGGCGCGGTAAAGGAGTTTGAACAGGAATCCGGACTCAAAATGCTTAAATTCCTGCCGGTTTAACCTGGAGGTTGGAGGCAGGAAGTTGGAAGTCGGATTATGAAAGGCATGCCTTCTCTAATACCTAAAAGCCGTTGTCCCCGGAAAGCCACCCGGCCAGGTCGGCCAGGGGCCCGGACCAGTCCGTACTGTATTCTTTATTTTTAGCATTCACCAGAAAGTCGGTAACCAGGCCGGTGCGCATGCCGGTGGAGGCCGCCGCAAGGTCTTCCTCCACGTCGTTCCCCACCATCAGGCACTCCTCCGGGGAGAGCCCCAGCCTGTCGGCTATCTCTCTGAAATAACCGGGGTTGGGCTTGCAAAAGTGCATATACTCGTAGCTGGCCACAAAGTCCCAGGGCAGGTCGTCTACCCCGGCCCAGGACATGCGCTGGCGCACCGCCGAAAGGGGAAAAACCGGCTGGGTGGCCACCGCAATGCGCAGGCCCCTGTCCAGCGCGGCCTGCACCGCCTTCCGGGACCAGTCACCCAACTGGACCACCCGGGACAGGCTGCCGAACCTGTTGGCGTAGAAATCATCCATAATGGGCTTTATTATTTCTGTCAAGTCCCCCATGCGCCGGCTGAAATCATTCCAGAATACCTCGGAGTTGGTAGCCGAGGCGCTATTATTGGCCATCATTATGGAGGTGCTGGTCAAAAGGCCCACAATAAACCGGCCGGGATCAACAGACGCGGCCACGGCGGCCCCCACCTCTTTTAAGTATTCATTCATAAAATCCCCGGTGTTTATCCGCAGGAGGGTCCCGTCCAGGTCAAATAATACCGCCTTCAGCACTGCACACACCTTTCAATGATTCTTTTACTACTAATTTCGTGATGGCGGCAAAGCTTTCCTGCATCTTCCAGCCTCCATTTTCCAGGCGGGGATAAAAAAATTAGGCCCTTTAAGAGTAAAAGGGACCGGCATTAAATATATAATGTTAGCCCCCCCAGCAGATCCTCAATTAACTGCTGATACTTTTCCGCCGGCGGACCACCGGCGGGCTTCGGCCACGTCACCGGAGGTCAGCGACCATCCCCCCCTCTTCAGGGCGAACTCCTCTATTGTTTTCCCCTTGCCCCTTATAAAAAAAGGCACCTTTTCCAGCCTCTCCAGGGCGTCCGGCTCCCAGTCCACATTAAACACCCACGTTTTTTAAATTATAACCCTCTATGACGGAAGTCAACAGTGAGCTTAATCACACCTGAAACCCCCGGGGGTGACATGAATGTTCAGAGGCGCAGGCGAACTGGCCTGCACCTCTACGGCAAAATGAATACCCGGTCTCTCCAACCTGCGGAAAAAAGGATTTAAGGGAACAAGAAGACAGTACACTATTATCTTATCGGCCCACCCCCGGGTCGCTGCTCCGGAACCGCCCTGTTTTTTCAGCGGCATCCTTTTCCAAATAATCCTAAGGCTGATCTTATCCGGGATAACTTTTGTCGGTGTACATTCCGGCCGGTTCTGACCGGTTATGGGGCCGTTGATTAACCTTTGAACCCGTTAGGCATATAATAACTATTTCCTTAAAATAAGCTGAAAAAGAGATTAAAATATGATAAAATCTTTTAGTCACCACCCCATACATAGATGTTGTAAAAATATGTATTTGTCTTTGAAAGCCATATTACTGGTAAATGGCATTTATAGTCATTAGTCTTTAGATTTGTTTGATCAAGTTAATTGCCAAACAGTTATACAAGTAATAATATTAATATTGTAGCTAGTATTGTATTCTACAACCTCATTATTGAATATTCATTCATTATAAGACAGCAGTGCTCTACAAGGAGGTAGAAAAGTGACCCCGTCTCAAACAGAACCCACCCCAAAGGCCAGTCTTGATGTCAATACAAAGTGGTGCAAAGGGTGCAGTCTCTGTGTCGCCGTTTGCCCCAAAGGCATACTGTCCCTTGACGGTTTAGGGAAGGTGTACGTAGATAAACCGGAAGAATGCATCGGGTGCGGACTTTGCGAGGAAACCTGCCCCGATTACGCGATAAGGGTGATTAAAAATGTGTAAGCCCGTTGAGATTAGACTTATGCAGGGAAACGAGGCCTGCGCCCAGGGGGCCGTCGATGCAGGCGTGCGTTTTTTTGCAGGCTACCCCATCACCCCCTCCACCGAAATAGCCGAGTGGATGGCCAGGGAAATGCCGGTCAGGGGGGGAAAGTTTATCCAGATGGAAGATGAAATGGCCAGCATTGCCGCCATAATAGGGGCCTCCCTGACCGGGGTCAAGTCGATGACGGCCACCAGCGGGCCAGGCTTCTCACTGATGCAGGAGAATATCGGGTACGCCTGCATGACCGAGGTCCCCTGCCTGATCGTCAATGTGCAGCGGGGAGGGCCAAGCACAGGCCGGCCCACCTCTCCTTCCCAGGGGGATGTTATGCAGGCCAGGTGGGGAACCCATGGTGACCACCCCTCGATAACCCTATGCCCCTGGTCGGTTCAGGAAACCTATGCGCTGACCGTCAAGGCGGTAAACCTTTCGGAAAAATACCGCACACCGGTAATACTGCTATTGGACGAGGTAGTGGCCCACCTCCGGGAGGGGGTAGAAATACCCGACCCCCGCAAGCTGAAGCTGGTGGAAAGGCCAAGGCCCCGGGGAGGCAGGGACCAATACCGCCCCTTCGGGGGGACCGTGCATGAAGTGCCCCCCATAGCCGACTTCGGCAAGGACTTCAGGTGCAATTTCACCGGCCTGGTGCACGACGAGGTGGGGCACCCCTCCAACAGCCCGGCGGTCACCGACCGGCTGGTCAGAAGGCTGGTGGGCAAGGTTGAATTTAACCGCGACGAGATAATACACTGGGAAGAAATAGAGCTGGAAGATGCCGAAATAGCCATGTTTGCCTACGGCTGCTCGGCCCGGTCGGCGGTAAGCGCGCTAAAATCCGCCAGGGACCAGGGCATGAAAGTGGGCCTGATCAGGCCCACCACCCTCTGGCCCTTCCCGGAAAAGGCTGTTGACGCCGCCGCCGCCAGGGGAATTCCCCTGCTGGTCCCCGAAATGAACCTGGGCCAGGTGGTGCACGAGGTTCAGAGGGTGGCTGCCGGGAGAATAAGGGTCCGGCCGCTGTCCCGGGTTGACGGGGAACTGTTCACCCCCATGGAAATTTTATCAGCCCTGAAGGAGGGATTTTAATATGCCCTTCGATGTTACCAGCTATTTACGCCGGGAGATGCTCCCTCACATATGGTGCCCCGGCTGCGGCAACGGCATAGTGCTGCGGGACTTCGCCGCGGCCCTGGAAAAGCTTGATTACAGCCGCCGGGAAGTGGTGATAGTGTCCGGCATAGGCTGCTCTTCAAGGGCGGCCGGCTACCTGGATTTTGATACCGTGCACACCACCCACGGGAGGGCGCTGCCCTTCGCCACCGGGATAAAATTCGCCAACCCGGAGCTCAAGGTTTTTGTCATAATGGGTGACGGCGATGCCTCCTCCATAGGCGGCAACCACCTTATTCACGCCTGCCGGAGGAATATTGACCTTACCGCCGTTATATTCAATAATCACATATACGGCATGACCGGGGGCCAGTTTTCCCCCATGACACCCAAGGACAAAAAGGCCACCACCGCCCCCTACGGCATGATCGAGCGGTCCTTCGACCTGTGCCGCCTGGCCGGGGCGGCCGGGGCAACCTATGTGGGCAGAGCCACCACCTACCACAACCAGCTTCTCACCAGGCTGATCGTTGAGGGGGCCAAAAACCGCGGTTTTTCCCTCATCGAGGCGGTTACCCACTGCCCTACCTCCTACGGAAAGCGCAACAATATGGCTACACCCACGGACATGGTTCGCTGGCAAAAAGAAAACTCTGTATTGATAGACCGGATAAAAGAGGGCAAGTCCTCACTGCAGGAGGGCCAATTTCCGGTGGGCCTGCTGCACCGGCATGACGCGCCGGAATTCACGACAGAATACCTGGAGGTGGTAAAACGTGCCAGGGAGAAATAATAAGGCCCGGAAATGGCCGGACCCGGTGCAGATACAGCTTACCGGTTCCGGTGGCCAGGGACTCATACTGGCCGGAATTATTCTGGCCGAGGCTGCTTTAAAAGACGGGTTTCACGTGGCCCAGACCCAGGTTTACGGGCCCGAGGCCCGCGGGGGGGCTTCCCGGGCCGAGGTGATCATAGGCTCCCGGCCCATTGACTACCCCCATGTGGAAAGGCCCGACATACTGCTGGCCCTCACCCAGGAAGCCTGCGACAAGTACATTGCGGAGAACACCAGGGACTCCGTGGTCATAACCGACTCCCTCCTGGTATCGGCCGTGCCCAAAACCAGCGCCGCCGTCAGCAAGCTTCCGGTAATTACCACCGCCAGGGAGGTGGGCCGGGAAATGGTGGCCAACATTGTGGCCCTGGGGGCGCTGAACAGCGTTACCGGCCTGGTGTCCTGGCCCTCGCTGGTAGAGGCCGTACTGGACAGGGCCCCGGCCGGAACAGCCGAGCTGAACAAAAAAGCCCTGGCCGCCGGCCGGAGCCTGGCTGTCTCAGACTCCCGGGAATAATTGGAGGAGGTTGTCCCTTAAAAGAAATGCTTATAAAGTACAGCGGGCACTTATAGCCCCTGAAAGGCCGGCGCAGAACAACGTCATGTATTCTCCGAAAAGCTGCGGGACTCCATTCTGAGCGAAGTACTGGAGCCTGACCAGCGTCTTATTATGGAAGAGCCGGCCTCAGGAATGGGGGTTGACAGGGTTCATATCCGGGAGGCCCTTCTTCTGCTGGAACCGAATGGTAAAATACCGCTCCTACAAGGGATTCACCGTTAAACTCCTGAAAGTAGAGGAGGTTTATTGTGAAGGTTGTCAAAAAATTCAGACACAATTTTCACTGCGGTTCCACCGCCCTGGCCAATACAGCGGGCTACCACGGCCACGGGCTCAGTGAGTCAATGTGCAGTCCGTGGAGTCCTTCAGCCGGGACCTGGCCTTCTGGGGTGAGTTTCCCAGGATCTGACGTCACCAGGCAGGGAGGTGAATGAAAAGAGTCAAAGAAGACGATTCTTCCGGAATTCGGGGAGCCAACAAAAAAAAAATTAAGAAGTTAAAATTTATTGGAGGATATTGTCAACATTTAATTGAATTTCCTTCTGAAAGAAAAATTTCACTTATTTAGGAAGAAAGTTTTTTACGGAACTCCAGAAAGCACCCGTGATCGGTTAACCATAAAATTGTATTTATATTAAGCTAAAACACTAAAAAAAGGTTTTCATACTATCGTTTTCCCATATGCTGCATTGATTGAATAGAGTGATAATGCTAAATATTTAACCGGCTAATAATTAATACTGCTCTTCTTTGCTGATTTGTTTTCTATTCATTGTAAATATATGGTTAACCGAACACCAATGCTCCAGAAAGGAGGAAACGCAGCTTTAGTTCTTATTATAAATGGTCTTGTCAACGGGGTGCACTATAATTTTTCCGCACTCTAGAAAGGAGGAGAAGCATGTCTAATCTGGATATATTTTTTGAACACGAGCAGAAAATAAATTCCTGGGCCATAAAGCTGACATGGGCATGTACAATGGGAGGTTTTTCAGTTTGTTTTTTAGCCAGTTATCTGGGTTTGTATCCCAAGTCACTTTCGGAAGTAGCTTATATCTGGATAGTGGATGTAATCATATGCGCAATAGTAACATCATTAGTTTATATGGAACGTTTTAAGAGGTTCGCTAAATATGCCTGCGTATGCGGCCTGACCATAGTGGTTATTCTTATTGACAGCTATCTTGGTGTAATGCCGTTATTCGCCTTATGGTTATTGCCGGTAGGCATCAGCTGTTTATATTTCTTACCCCACCTTACAGTCATTTCGGCGGCGGCCAGCTTTATTCTATTTTTTGTCGGGGTCTTTGTTCGGGGTGATACCGGGGAGCAATTAATTCTCTACATTATTTATCATATTTCAATTTATTCCCTTGTAGCAGCCGTTTTGATAGTAACGGCAATGCAGGCCAAAAAAATGCTGCAAAACCTCGGTGAACGGGAAGAAGAGCAGGGAAAGCTGATGAAAGGCATGGAGGCTCTAGTTGCCAAGGCAGAAGAGATTTCCAAACAGGTTTCACAGTCCGGCAAAGAGCTGGTAAACGCTGCCAACATCAGTGAGGCTTCAATCCAGGGCATGGCCCCCGTAGCCCTGGAATTATCCAGCACGGTGGAAGAGGTCAGCGCCAACCTGGATGAGATCAATGAGTCCTCCAACAAGGTGGCGCGGGCAGCCACCGAAGGCGGCCAGTCCATCAAGGAGATGTACGGCCAGATGGATTTAATCAAGAATCTGGTGCAAAAGCTGGCCGACATGATTGGGGAGCTGAATGAAAGCTCGCAGAAAATTGGTGAGGTTATCGGTGTTATTTCCATGATTGCTGATCAGACCAACCTTTTGGCCTTAAACGCAGCCATTGAGGCGGCCCGGGCGGGTGAATACGGCCGGGGGTTTGCTGTTGTGGCCGAGGAGGTTAGAAAGCTGGCGGAAAACAGCGGTAAAGCGGCGGGAGAGATAGCGGCCCTGATTAAAAAAGTACAATTAGAGGCACACGGAGTCTCGGGAGCCATGGAGGAAGGAATAGGCACCGTTGACAGCGGTTCGGAGATGATCCGGGATATGGGCAAAAATATAGAAGGGATTATTGAAGCA
>JAMCVT010000045.1 GCA_023475565.1 Actinomycetota bacterium | reverse complement strand
ATTTCCCCATGTGACGTGGACCTCCTTTCAAAGGGTGGTTATTGAAGTTCCCGGCAAGGTACTTCACTATTTCCATAGTCACTGGGGAATCTACTTTTTTATCCACAACTTAATTTTAATACACCAGGAAATTATGCCATGTGGATAATTTCCGGGGGGTTAAGAAGGGGGAGTTCCCCCTTTGTTGCAGGGTGAGGGACGCAATAGTCCCGAGGGGCGGCAGCCCCTTTTCAGATAGAGATAGGGGCGGCAGCCCCTTTTTTATTTGCTTCGGGGAAAGCGCAACAGAAAGGACAAGAAAGAGGACAGGCTGCTTTTTCGGGAATGGCTTAACTACCGGTAACCCGACTATGTTTATTTTCCTGGGACATCATCCTTTCTGCTTACTCTTCGGGTTTTGTGATGGACAAGTTTTTTACTGCTGGTATAATATATAATGTTAATAGTGAGTTAGTTCGCATTCCCCGGGAAGGTTTTCCGGCAGCGGGAAGCAAAGTGCCGTTTCTTTTGTTTGACGCAGCCGGGCTTTTTTAAATACGTCTGCCTAGGCCGGGGTAAAATAAAATTTGGTCGGGAGTGGTGTTTTGGCCAGCCTAAAACGGGCGAATATAATCAAAATTTACCTGTTTTTAAACAGTATTCTTTTTGCAACCCTATTTCTTGCGGCCGCCTATATACTGGCCCGGTCGTCTCTTTTTGAAGTGCGGGAAATAGAGGTTCTGGGTAATGCTTCCCTCAACCGGGATCAGATTGTGTCTATTTCCGGGCTGAACCCGGGTGAAAATATATTCAGGATTAATTTGCAGGCAGCGGCTGAAAAGCTCAGGGTCATACCGATGATAAAAAATGTGGATATGACCAGGAGGCTGCCGTCCACTGTTCAGATCAAGGTGGAGGAAAGGAAGCCCGTGGCCCTGCTGCCGGTGGAAGCCGGCTTTATACAGATTGACGATGAAGGGGTTTACATACAAAAAGGCGATATAGGGCAGGATCAGCTGCCCGTGGTAACAGGGGTCCAGTTTCCCGCACCCGTGCCGGGGGGGCGGATAGTGTCCGAGAACTTGGATTCGGCCCTGGCGGTGGTAAGGGGAGTACCGGCCCAGCTTCTGCCGCAGCTTTCCGAAATAAACACAGAGGGCGGCCAGGCGGTCATCTATACCCTTGACGGCATCCGGTGCCGCCTGGGGGTGGCCCAGGACCTGGAGCAAAAAGGGGAGGTTTTGATGAAAGTGCTGGACGGGCTTAAGGAAAAGGGGAAAAAGATAGAGTACATAGACCTTACCTATGCCGGATCGCCTGTGGTAAAGTATACTGAGTGATTAGAAAAACAGGTAAATTTTGATTATATTCGCGGGGGTGGTACCTGATGCGCATAAAACCTATTCATCTTGCCCTGGCACTGGTGGGCCTGGTTTTAGGGCTTCTGCTGTCAGTACAGTTCAGGGTTACCAGGGATACCATGAAATTCCCCCAGGTGCACAGGGTTAAGACCATGGCGGATAAAATACATGATGCCCGGGCGGAGCGCGACTCCAAGCAGGAACAGATCAATAAGATGCGGGAGGAGTTGGACAAGGAGGCGGCCGGCGCTGCGCTGGGAGCTCTGAAAGAGGAACTGGTGGACGCCAGGATTGAGTCCGGGCTGACAGGGGTTTCAGGACCCGGAATAGAGGTTACCCTAAATGACAGCAACTTAGAGGTAAAAAACGGAGGCAACCCCAACTGGTACGTTCTGCATGACGAGGATATACTGAAGGTGCTAAACGAATTAAGGGCGGCCGGGGCCGAGGCCATGGCCATCAACAACCAGAGGGTGCTGTCCACCAGTGAGGTGCGCTGCACCGGCCCCACCATACTGATCAACAGGAACCAGCGTATAGCGCCCCCCTTTGTGATTGCCGCCATAGGCAACCAGGATACTCTTATCAATTCACTGGAGATGAGGAACGGGGTGATTGATTCCCTGGAGCCCTGGGGTATCCAGGTAAGCATAAAGAAGGTTTCCCGGGTGGAAATACCGCCCTTCCCGGGAAGTATAAGCTTTGATTATGCCAGGCCGGTTCCGGAGGAACAAAAATGACTAAAAAATCAATGAATATATCAATAGCTATAATCACCATGATACTTGGTGTAATGCTGGCCATCCAATTTCGCACCAACAGGTATTTGGAGCAGGGTGTCACGGCTGACAGGGCGCAGGAAATGGTGGCTGAGCTCTCCAGGCTGGAAAGTGATAACCGGAAGTTTGACAAGGAAATTGATGACCTTACATACAAGCTGGAACAGGCCCGGAAGGGGCAGACCCAGGCCAGGGATGCCATACTGGATGAGCTGAAAAAAGCTAAAATGAGTGCCGGGCTCACATCGGTAACCGGCCCGGGCATTGAGGTGGTACTGGACAACCCGGACTCTTCCCCGGGTATTTTCATAAGGGATGAATACCTGCTTAAAATAGCCAACGAACTCAAGGGTGCCGGGGCCGAGGCCATTTCCGTGAACGGCCAGAGGCTGATAGCCACATCGGAAATAAGGCTGGCCGGCAGCTTCATAAACATCAACCTTGACAGGACCGAGCCTCCCTTTCAAATACTGGCCATTGGAAATCCGGAAAAGCTTAAGAGTTCGCTGGAAATAAGCGGAGGGCTGGTTGATTATTTCAAGGAGCTCGGTATAGCGGTAAAAACCCAGACCCACAGCAGTATAACCATTCCGGGCTATAACAAGGATTTGCGGTACGATTACGCTAAAGCGGTGAAAGGATGATATCAACATGTGGATAGGGGTTTGGCTGGCGGCTTTGGGGCTGGCCCTGGGTATAGCGCTGGGGCTTAACCTGCCCTTTACGGTGCCCCAGGCGTATGCCAAGTACATGTCGGTGGCGGTGCTGGCGGCCATGGACTCGGTGTTCGGCGGAATCAGGGCGGCCATGGAGGAACATTACGACAACCGCATTTTCATCACCGGCTTCTTCAGCAATGCCCTGCTGGCTGCCGGCCTGGCCTTTATCGGGGAGCGCCTGGGCATAGATCTGTATCTGGCTGCTGTGGTAGCCTTCGGGGTAAGGCTGTTCCAGAACCTGGCCATAATAAGGAGACATTTACTAAAAAAATAAATTTTATCTCCAAAAGGGAAATTGCTAATAATGTTGAATTTTACAGCTTAGCAAGTAAAATCCGGTTTCGCTTTGGGCACTATAGCCAAACAGAAAGGAACAACAATGGAATCTGTAGCCGGTCTTGACATCGGTTCATCCCGTGTTATCGCTGTTGTGCCCGGTGCAAGAGATCCAGGGGCTCCCGCTGCAAGGGCGCTAAAATGTGGATTTTCATGTGCGGCGGGCATTCGTAAAGGACAGGTTATTGATGTTTCCTCCCTGGCCGGTTCCATCAGGGAAGCCCTTGATATGGCCGGGTCGGAGGCCGGAGTGAAAGTGGATGCGGTCTATGCGGGCTTTCCCGGTCACTCGGTGGAGTTCTACATAAAAGAATCCGGAAATCTGATTGGTAAGGGCAGAAGAGTCACTCAACAGGATATTGAAAGGGTTAAGAGGCTTGCTTTGGTTTCCGAATTTCCTCGGGGGCGCCGGGTAATCCAGGCGTTCCCTTTTGAATATATACTGGACGGCGCGCCGGTTGGCGGTGATCCTACCGGTATGGCCTGCTCCAGGCTTAATATGGAATCACTGATTGTTACTGCGGATAAGGATATGCTTGAAAGGCTGGCCGAAGCAATTCATAGGGCCGGCGCCAGGGTTGTTGACTGGCTGCCGTCGGCACTGGCTGTGGGAGAGGTAGCCCTGGAGAGCGCCCGGCGCCAGGTGGGTGTGGCCCTGGTCGAAATAGGAGAATCCGGAACCAGTGTTGTGCTGTATAACCATGACCGTCCTACGGCCTTTGAGTGGCTGCCGGTGGGAAGCGGCCATATTACCAGCGATCTGGCCATATGCCTCAGGACAACCCTGGAAGCGGCAGAAGGGTTGAAAAAAGAGGTGGGACTGGCTGTAGAGCCCGAATCCTGTGACATCGCCGTACCTTTACCCAGGCTGAGTGGAGTGGGGTTTAACGAGGTCTCCCGAAATAGCGCGGCCAGGATTATCGAGGCCCGGATGGGAGAGATTTTGGATATAGTTCTATCATCAGTCAGCAGATTGGCCGGCCAGTTCACCCTTCCCGGCGGGATAGTACTGGCGGGGGGAGGAAGCCTGCTCCCGGGAATGGGCGCCTATGCGTCAAAATACCTTAGCTGCGAAATAGAGGTTGGCACCCCGGAAGCCGGGGGCCTGAACATTGAAAAGCTTCCCGTATCCTGGGCAGACTGCTCCGGAGCGTTGGGTTTATTGAAATATTTTTCAAAAAAATCTCATACTCTGCCTGAAAACCGGCAGCCTGAGGATTTGTGGAGTAAATTAAGAGGTCTGTTCAGGGTTTCCAGATAAAGCTTACCGGGTTTAACTAATTAAAGGGAGGAAATCGTCAATGATTGATGTTGAGCTCGACCTTGATCAATTTGCCAATATAAAAGTAATCGGAGTCGGGGGCGGGGGCAATAACGCTGTCAACAGAATGATCTGCTCCGGTCTAAAAGGGGTGGAGTTCATTTCGGTTAACACCGATGCGCAGGCCCTTCAGCTTTCCCAAACAGATACAAAAATACAAATAGGCACAAAACTTACCAAGGGGCTCGGGGCCGGGGCAAACCCTGAGATAGGGCAAAAGGCCGCCGAGGAGAGCCGTGATGACATTATAAAGTGCCTCAAGGGCGCCGATATGGTGTTTGTAACCGCCGGCATGGGCGGGGGCACCGGTACCGGGGCAGCTCCCATAGTGGCTGAGGTAGCCAAGGAAATGGGCGCCCTCACCGTTGGAGTGGTTACCAAGCCCTTTACCTTTGAGGGCCGCAAAAGAATGGCCCATGCCGAAACCGGCACACAGAATCTGAAGGACAAGGTGGACACCCTCATAACCATACCCAATGACAGGCTCCTCCAGGTGATAGACAAGCACACCTCCATAATGGAGGCCTTCAGGATTGCCGATGATGTCCTGCGGCAGGGAGTACAGGGCATATCCGATCTAATAGCGGTGCCGGGGCTTATAAACCTTGACTTTGCCGATGTGAAGACCATTATGAAGGATACCGGATCGGCTCTTATGGGCATAGGTATAGCATCAGGAGAAAACAGGGCGGCCGAGGCCGGCCGGATGGCCATATCCAGCCCTCTTCTGGAGACATCCATCGAGGGGGCCAGGGGAGTGCTGCTTAACATTACCGGCGGATCCTCGCTGGGACTTTTCGAGGTTAACGAGGCTGCGGAAATAATCGCCCAGGCCGCGGATCCCGAGGCTAATATAATATTCGGCGCGGTAATCGACGAAAGGCTTGAGGATGAGGTGCGGGTCACAGTTATCGCCACCGGGTTTGATCAGAAGGCCGTTAAAAGGGAAAGGGTAAAGCCGGAAATGGAAATAAAATCATTCAGCGGCAACGATGAACTGGATATACCGGCTTTTTTAAGAAGAAAGTAGTTCTGTAGTTTCTAAACCGCTGTTAGAAATTGGTTGGAAATATAATTATAAAAAGAATGTCATATACCAATTAATGACATATATAGCAGGCCCTGGCATGTATAATAGATGCCAGGGCTGTTTTTTTACCAGGGGCCGGAATTAAGGGTCGGGAGACGGGAGACGGGAGGACTAAGCATTCCTCACAAGTTATGTGGCTTTATACATTCCGTGGCCAGTCTTTTAAACCGACCTCAAAGTCGGGCTTGCAAAACTCCTGTTTCCCGTCTCCTGACCTGAGGTATCACCCTTAAGCAATCTGTCATATACAAGGAAGAAAGACCATATACTGGTGGGAGAGCACCCGGCTTTCCCGGAGGTGCCCTTATGAGCGCCACGGTGGTGTATCTGGATAAGCTTTTCATCGGGAATCTGCTGGCCGACTGGCTGATCCTCTGGGCGGCGGGCAGGCTCAGTCAGATAAGGGTGAAAGGCTACAGGATAATAATAGGATCATGCATAGGAAGTCTTTATTCGCTGGTGCTGTTTCTGCCCGGAACCGAATATCTGCTGGGCTTTCCGGTAAAATTTTTGGTATCCCTTTTGATGTTAACGGCCTCCTTTGCCCCCCTGCCGCCGAGGAAGCTGGCTGCCTGCATGGCCTTCTTCTATCTGGTGTCTTTTGTTTCGGGCGGGGCGGTGATAGGTATTTCCTATTTCCTGAGCCAGACTGGAGGCATAGGGGGAATAAGCAGCTTTGGAACCATAATAAGCCGGCATATTTGGTCGGGGTTTATTATCGCCATGGCCATAATATGGGTGGGGGTGGCCGTGCTGCCCCGCTATTTTAAAAAAAGACAGGGACTTGAGTCAATGAAACTGGCGGTGACCATATTCATGGAAGGGCAGGGGGTTACTGTCAGAGGGCTTATAGATACCGGTAACAGCCTGTGTGACCCGGTTACCGGGGAGCCGGTGGTGGTGGTTGAGCACAATGCCTTAAAGAATCTGCTGCCGGTGCCTATGAAGGACACCGGGGCCTGCACCGGAGATGCCATTTCCCTTATCGAGAGGATGATGGATACCCCCTGGTCCGGAAGACTGAGACTGATACCTTTTCAGTCCCTGGGGAACGACAGGGGCATACTGCTGGGTATTAAGCCGGACAGGGTTGAGTTTACATGGGACAGCCGGAAACTAAAAGTGGAAAAGGTGGTCATAGGCGTTCACGGGAAAAGGCTTGACGCCGGCGAGGAGTATAACGCCATAATCAATCCATCCCTGTTTGAACGGTCCCTGCCAGCGTGAAACAGTCGTCAGTCGTCAGTCGTCGGATTATATGGGCAGTGGTAGGATGTCAGCTAGGTCTGACGACTGACGACTATTTAGGGCACGGGGGGAAAGAAAATGCTTAAACTATGGCGGATAAGGCTGACGCTCCGGCTAACTCTGGTGAGAATACTGAGATGGCTTGGTGAAAGGCCTGAAGTATATTATGTCGGGAGCAGTGAGGCTCTGCCTCCTCCTCTCTCCAACGATGAGGAGATGTTCCTGATAAACAAGCTGGAGGCCGGGGATGGCGCAGTCCGCAGCGTGCTTATAGAAAGAAACCTGCGGCTGGTTGTATATATAGCCAGGAAGTTCGAAAGTACGGGGGTGGGCATAGAGGATCTGGTTTCCATAGGCACCATCGGGCTGATAAAGGCGGTCAACACCTTTGATCCGGCCAAAAAAATTAAACTGGCCACCTATGCCTCCCGGTGCATAGAAAACGAGATACTCATGTACCTCCGGAGGAGCAACAAGACCAGGACCGAAGTCTCCTTCGACGAGCCCCTCAACATAGACTGGGACGGCAATGAGCTGCTGCTTTCCGACGTGCTCGGCACCGACAATGACATTATATACAAATACATTGAGGAAGAGGTGGACAAAAAGCTGCTGCACCTGGCCCTGCAGAGGCTGAACGGGAGGGAAAGAAGGATAATGGAGCTGCGCTTCGGCCTCAACAACGGGTCCGAGAAGACCCAGAAAGAGGTGGCCGACATGCTGGGAATATCCCAGTCCTATATATCGAGGCTGGAAAAGAGGATAATCAAGAGACTGAAAAAGGAGATTCACAGGATGGAGTAATACGCTCATACTGATGGTCAACGCTGTCAGAAGCCAGGAGCCAGAAGCCAGGAGCCAGAATGGCTTGTGCATTCCTTATAAGTTATATGAGGCTGATAAGCGACTCGCCCACACAGGGCGGTTTTTTTGAGGAAGTTATACCGTGTGGATAATTTCCTAAGGGGGTTGTCAAGGGGGAGGCCAATTGGCTTTAAGAAAGGCTGTAACCATTCTGGCTTCTGACTCCTGACTTCTGACTCCCGCCGTCTGCAAAGACGGCACCGCCGCAGTACCGGCGGTTTTTTTTGTATTCGGTATAAAGGCCCATGCCGGGGGTAATAATGTGATTGAAGCGGATGCATGATATGGAAAGAGGTGGGAGTCTCCGATGCTGGTGAACAAGGTAGAAATCTGCGGCGTAAATACATCAAAACTCCCAGTACTTACCGGATCCCAGATGCGCACCCTTTTTGAATCCCTGCACCGGGGCGATGGCGGGGCCAGAACCCAGCTGATCAACGGCAACCTGCGGCTGGTGTTAAGCGTAATTCAGAGGTTTACCAATAGGGGAGAGTATGTGGACGACCTTTTCCAGGTCGGCTGTATAGGTCTTATGAAGGCCATTGATAATTTCGATCTATCCCAGAATGTCAAATTTTCCACTTATGCCGTTCCCATGATAATAGGAGAAATAAGGAGATATTTGAGGGACAACAACCCCATAAGGGTCAGCCGCTCTCTCAGGGATGTGGCCTACAAGGCCCTGCAGGTCAGGGACAGCCTGGTGAACCGCTATTCCAGGGAGCCCTCCATAAACGAAATAGCCGGAGAGCTTAAAATGCCCAGGGAGGAGATAGTATTCGCCCTGGATGCCATACAGGAGCCAATTTCACTATTCGAGCCCATCTATCACGATGGAGGGGACCCTATATTTGTAATGGACCAGATCAGCGATGAAAAGAACCATGACCAGAACTGGCTGGAGGGGATTGGTATCAGGGACGCCCTCCGTAAGCTGAGCGACCGGGAGAAGCACATACTGACGCTGCGCTTCTATGAGGGAAAGACTCAGATGGAGGTGGCCGAAGAGATAGGTATCTCCCAGGCCCAGGTTTCCAGGCTGGAAAAGGCTGCCTTAAGTCATATGAAGAAATATCTTTAGGCTACTCAAGGGTAATACCTCCGGTCGGAATTCAGAATTCAGAATCCAGAATGGATTGACCCTTACCCGAATTGATGGACACGCCAAACTGAGATAAAATCAAAATGATGGAGGTGTCCATAATGGGTCTAACTGGTAAAAGGCACAACAAAGAATTTAAAGTTGAAGCCGTGCGCCTGGTTA
>JAMCVT010000088.1 GCA_023475565.1 Actinomycetota bacterium | reverse complement strand
AAAGGGCGATAAAAGTTTTAAAAAAATTAGGCTATCAATATATACCCCGCTCGCAGGCGGAAATCTTGCGCGGGCGGCTTTCCAATGTTCTGTTCCCCGAGGTTTTGCGGGAGTTTCTGCACCGCCAGTCCTTTGTGTATAGGGGCAAGCAAACGCCCTTTTCCGACCGGACTATCGGCAAGGCCATCAACGATATTGATGTGCCGCTTGTTTCCGGACTGATGTCGGCGGGCAAAACCATCTATGATACGCTCCTTTCCGGCAACAGCTACGAAGAGGAGCTGTTTGACGGCGGCCGTCAATCCTTTGATTTGAAGTTTATTGACTGGGAGCATCCGGAGAACAATATATGGCAGGTAACGGATGAGTTCTCGGTAGAACGGCCGAACGGCAGGTATGCGCGGCCGGATATAGTGCTGCTGGTCAACGGCATTCCCCTGGTGGTGATTGAGTGCAAAAAATCCAGTATCGATGTGGAAAAAGGAGTTGCCCAAAATATACGCAACTGGCAGCCCAACTATATCCCCCATCTGTTCAAATATGCCCAGATAATTATGGCCATGAATCTAAACACTGTTAAATACGGCACTTGCGGTACGCCTTTCGAGCACTTTAATATATGGCGGGAAAAGAACTACAAATGGCAGCAGGAAAAATGCAATAATGTCAGTTCGGACGGAAAAGTCACCGAACAGGACAGGGCTATCGTTTCCATGCTTTCCAGGGAGAGGTTTTTGGAACTGGTCCGTTATTTCATACTATACGATAACAATGTAAAGAAAATTGCCCGCTACCAGCAGTTTTTCGGTATACTGGCAGCCATGAAACGCATAAAAGGGGAAGATGACAAGGGCACCAGAAGCGGTGTAATCTGGCATACGCAGGGCAGCGGAAAATCTCTCACCATGGTGATGCTGGTTAAAAAAATAATAGCTGACCGGGATATCAGAGAGCCCCGCTTTGTGCTTGTCAACGACCGGATCAATCTGGATAAACAGCTGCGGGACAACTTTGCCAAAACGCAGCTTGGCCCGGCCAGGGCCAAGACAGGCAAGGGCTTGATTGATTTGTTAAATGACAAAGGTGAAACCATAATTACTACCCTTGTGCAAAAATTTGACGCAGCGGCAAAAAAAAGGGTCAAGATTAAAGACGACAATATTTTTTTGCTGGTGGATGAAAGCCATCGCACCCACTCGGGCGAACTCCATGACTTTATGATTGATGTGCTGCCCAATGCGGTAAGAATAGGTTTTACCGGCACGCCGCTGCTTAAGAAGCACCAGTTTAACACCTATGCACAGTTCGGTCCTCTTATTGACAGTTACCCCATTATCAGGGCCGTAGAGGATGGCGTCATCGTTCCCCTTGTCTATGAGGGCAGGATTATTCCGCAGAATGTGACGAGCGATAAAATTGACGATTATCTCAAATACATCCTCGCGCCGCTGAACCTTGAGCGGCAGGAAGATATGAAGCGCAAATGGAGCCGGTTTTTACCCCTGGCCCAGACTCGTCAACGTGTAGACATGGTGGCCTTTGACATTCATGAGCACTTTATGCGTTATGCAAAAACGAAGGGTTTTAAAGCTATGGTCGCAGCTTCCTCCCGCCCCACAGCCATTGACCTGCATAAATCAATAAGAAAACTGGGCGGTGTAAAAACAGCGGTGGTGATATCCCCCGAAAATGATAAAGAAGATGATGCGCTTACCAGCGAGAACAAAGAGAAAATAAGGGACTTTTTCAAAGAAGAGGTGGAGCCTCTCTTTGGCAACAACTATGAGGAATATTGTGAATGGGCCAAAAACAGCTTCATTGGCGGCGAAGATGTGGATATGCTTATTGTCAAGGATATGCTTCTAACCGGCTTTGATGCGCCGGTTGCCGCCGTGCTGTATGTGGATAAACCCATGCGGGAACATTCACTGCTGCAGGCCATTGCCCGCATCAACCGAGTGTATCCAGGCAAAGACTTCGGACTCATCGTGGATTATTGGGGCATTTTCAGCAAGCTTAATACTGCCCTGGATATGTATTCGGATGAAAAATCCGGCATGGACGGATATGATCAGGCCGATATAGAAAATGCTATTTATGGCGCCGGTGATCAAAAGCTCAAACTGGAAAAGGCGCATCAGGAATTATGGTTTGTATTTGAGGGAAAAGATTTTGACCGAAACAGTTCCGAGGGCTGGCAAAGCGCATTGGAAGACAAAGGTCTGAGAAAAATTTTTTGTGAAAGGCTTTCAATTTTTTCCCGTTTATTGGATTTGGCTATGGGAAGCTATGCATTGTATAGTGCCATTGGATATGACCAGATTCAGAAATACAAGCAAGATTTGCTTCATTTCCAAAAACTTCGCGGGGCAGTTTTGCTCCGCTATAATGAGAAGGTGGATTTTAGCAGATATGAAGACGGCATTCGCAGCCTGCTGAATAACTTCGTGCTTTCCGAACCAAGCCGGATTATTGTTGAACCTGTTTCTATCCACGATGCCGAAGGGATGAAGGAGCAGCTTGCCAAACTGGATGGCAAGGCCGCCAAAGGGGATGCCATTCGCACCCGCATGGATAGGGAGCTGGAAACCTGCCGTTACGATGACCCCCTGCTATACAAAAGGTTTTCTGAGCAGGTTAAAGAAACCCTTGACGAATACAAGGCGTCAAGAAATGATAACGCTTATCTCTTTAAAATGGAGACAATGGCGGATGATTTTAAAAGAGGCTATACCGGCCATCACTACCCGGCCTGTATAGACAATGACAGTGATGCGAAAGCTTTTTACGGAACGATTCAGAGTATCATTGCCGAAGCGATAAACGCTGTGCCGCCGGAGATGGATGAAGCGATGGGGCAATTGGCCATTGAGGTCAAGAAGGCTATTTCCAGCCGCGCAAAGGTGGATTGGCGTAATAATGTAGCTGTACACAAAGATATGGACCAGGCCCTTGACGACCTGATTTGGGATTTTACTGAAGAATATGAAATAAAATTGCCCATTGAGAAAATTGACCTTATGCTGGAAGGACTCAGAAAAACAGCAATTAGCAGGTATTAGGTTGTGAAACAAAAAAATTCATGCTTGACAGGATCGTGTAGCGATATTGAAATAATCATTGAGCGCAAAAGTGTAAAAAAAATCCGGCTAAAAGTTTTTCCGGACGGCGTCGTTAAGCTGTCTGCACCGCTTGGAGTATCGGATGAATGGATAAATGATTACCTCAGCAGCAAAACCAAATGGATAGAAAAATCTTTGAATTATTTCAAAGACGCCGAGGCCAATGAGTTCGAATCAATAATACACAGCGGAATATCAACCCGTATTCTGGGCAGACAGAATAGGATTATTGTCAATGAAGGGAAAATCTACAAAATAGAACAAAAGGAAGATCATGTTTTTATACAGTCGCCCACCACTGGGGATAAACAGGCTCTACAAAAGCAGTTTGAGCGCTGGTGGCAAAAACAGAGCAGGTCGTATTTTTTGGTGGTTATTGAACGTTTATATCCTGTTATTGCCAAACACGGTATTGATAAACCGGCACTTCAAGTTAGAAAAATGAAAACCCTTTGGGGTAGCTGCTCCAGAAAACACGGTAAAATCAATCTGAATTACTATTTGTACAAAGCTTCGCCGCCCTGTATCGATTATGTTGTTTTACATGAGCTGACGCACTTTCTTTATCCCAAACATAATAAAGATTTTTATGAGTTTCTGACCGTGCATATGCCGGATTGGAAAGAACGTAAAAGAATTCTTGATCACGAGATTGTAAAAGGACTGGGAAATTGAGGAATAAGCACATGGATTACGATGAGCCTTAAGTTATCCACAACTAAAAAATTTATTTTTTCGTAAAAACGACCGCAGCCGCTTTTTTACTCGTAAATCCACCTGTCTACATCCCTGGAGTATTCCACCAGCTCTTCGGGCATAAAGAAAATGCCTATTTCTCTTTCCGCGCTGGCGGCCGAATCGGACCCGTGAATTATATTCCTGCCCACATCCATGCCATAGGTGGCCCTAATGGTCCCCGGCGCTGCCTTTAAGGGATTGGTGGCCCCCATCATTTCCCTGGCGGTGGTGATTACATCCTTGCCCTCAACGGCCAGGGCCACCACCGGGCCGGAGGTTATATAATCCACCAGCGGAGCGAAGAAGGATTTGCCCTGGTGCTCTCCGTAGTGCTTTTCGGCTGTCTCCCGGGGTATTATAAGCATTTTGAGGCCTACAATTTTAAGGCCCTTCTTTTCAAAGCGGGTTAGTATTTCCCCGATAAGTCCTCTTTGAACCCCGTCGGGCTTGATCATCAGGTAGGTTCTTTCCATCCGGCTGACTCCTCCTTTGCTGCTGCGGAAAAATATTTTTTGGATTATTCTTCTTTGTAAAGACCGGCCTCTTTCATCAGGTCTTCAAATTCGATGGCCTCGATGGTTTCCTTTTGCATGAGCACACCGGCTATTATATGCAGTGTGTCCATGTGGGTTTCCAGCAGTTCCTTGGCCCGGTCATAATTCTGCCCCACTATATTCTTTACTTCCTTGTCAATGGCGGTGGCTATTTCCTCACCGTAATCCCTGTCCCTGGAAATATCCCTGCCCAGAAACACAGTTTCCTGCTTGCGGCCCAGGGTAAGGGGCCCTATGGTATCGCTCATGCCGTACTCCATAATCATCTTGCGCACGGTGCCGGTGGCCCTTTCCAGGTCGTTCTGGGCGCCGGTGCTGATTTCGTGCAGCACCACGGCCTCGGCCACCCTCCCGGCCAGGAGCATGGTCACCTGATCCAGCAGCATGGACCTGGTCATATAATACCGGTCTTCCTTGGGGAGCAGCAGGGTATAGCCCCCGGCCCGGCCCCTGGGAATTATGGAAACCTTGTGCACCGGGTCGGTATTGGGCAGCAGATAGCCCACCAGGGCGTGACCGGCCTCGTGGTAGGATACCAGCCTTTTTTCCTTTTCGCTGATAACCTTTGACTTCTTCTCGGGGCCTGCGATTACCCTCTCTATGGAGCTCTCCAGCTCTTTCATGCCTATTTCATGCTTTTCAAATCTGGCGGATAAAAGAGCCGCCTCATTCACCATATTGGCCAGGTCAGCGCCGGTAAAGCCCGGTGTCCTCCTGGCGAGCACCTCCAGGTCCACATTCTCGGCCAGTGGCTTACCCCTGACGTGAACTTTCAATATTTCCTTGCGCCCGGCCAGGTCGGGAACATCCACCACCACCTGGCGGTCAAACCTGCCCGGCCTTAGAAGCGCCGGGTCCAGTATATCCGGCCTGTTGGTGGCGGCTATTATAATTATCCCCTCGTTAGGGGCAAATCCATCCATCTCCACCAGCAACTGGTTAAGGGTCTGCTCGCGCTCATCATGGCCGCCCCCGAGCCCGGCGCCGCGCTGCCTGCCCACGGCGTCAATCTCATCGATAAATACTATACACGGGGCGTTCTTCTTGGCCTGCTCAAACAGGTCCCTGACCCTGGAGGCCCCGACACCAACGAACATTTCCACAAAGTCGGAACCGCTTATGGTAAAGAAGGGCACACCGGCCTCTCCGGCCACTGCCCTGGCCAGCAGGGTTTTACCGGTCCCCGGCGACCCGAAGAGCAGCACCCCCTTGGGGATCTTGGCCCCCAGCTCGTTGAACTTTTTGGGGTTTTTAAGAAACTCCACTATCTCGGCCAGCTCTTCCTTCACCTCATCGGCGCCGGCCACATCGTCAAAGGTAACCTTCTTCTTTTCATCGGTGACCATCCTGGCCCGGCTCTTTCCGAAGGACATCACCCGGTTGCCACCACCCTGGGTCTGCTGCATAAGAAAGAAAAACAGCAGCACAAACAGCAGTATAGGCAGCAGGCTGGTAATAATTCCGGTCCACCACCGGGGCTGGACCTCATCATAGTCAAACTGCACTGCCTTTTCTTCCATCAGCCTGCGCAGATCGGGATCAGGCTGGGGACCCCGGGTTTCCAGCTTGGTTCCTTCCTTCTTCTCGGCAAGGATATGGCTGGAGTTCGCACCCGTCTGTACAGTCACCCTGGTAATTTCCTTATTCTTTATCATCCCTATAAGCTGGTCATACCGGATTCTGTCCGGCGCGGCTGTCGGGGACGAAGTGAACTTTATCAAAAATATAATGACCAATACAATGAGCAGGTATATGCTCAGGTTTTTAAGGACCTTGTTCAAACAATGACACTCCTCTCTGACAACCTAACAAAGAGACATAATGAGTATTTTACCATGGCCGCGAATCCCTTTGCAATAACAGGCCAATAATCAATCGCGCAGAGTCAGTCATCCATAAGCCTTAGATGCAGGCATACCCTTGTGCTTTCGGTAACCCTGAAATAATGTCCCGGGCAAAAACCAGCCGCCCACACAATATCATTTCCACAACTTACGATCGGTATCGCGTCCCTTTCTTCCCTGGGCACCTTCCGGTCGATTAAAAATTTTTTAAGCTTCAGCTTTCCACCCATCCCCAAAGGGCTGAATATGTCTCCATCCTTCCTCCGGCGCACCCACAGGGGCCCGTCAAGCTTTTCCATGTCCACCAGGGCCTCGTTCCGGCAAAAACTCCGGGGATCCCCGGCCGTGCCGGTATCCAGCACCTCGGCAACAATAATGCGGCCGGTTTCCGGAAGGAAAGTGGTACCGGGAACCTGCAGCGCATGCTGGTAATACGGTACTGCAAACCTGCCCTCATCTTTTATAATCTCCAACAGGCTGTATCTAATAACCGCCGAAATACCACCGGGGAGTTCAACTTTTCCCCGGCCTGAAGCGCCGCCGGCCGCCTCAAGTATCCTGTCAACATGCTCAAAGCCCGGCAGCCCGGAGGCCCCGTCCACTTCCCTGAAGGCCAGCCTTACCACTCGCCTTTTCAGCGCGACAGGGTAACGGGCCAGTCTTTCCAGGGAAATGGCCACCTTACCCTTTTCCCGCCTCTCCAGCACATCTTTAAAAGCATCCCCGGCCCTTTCTTCAAGGAAACAGTTCTCTTCCCTGGCTATTTCAGCCAAATGGTTAAGTGATATAACCACCGCCGGGTTGTATTTTTCCTCCAGGAGCGGCAGCAGCTCAAGCCGCACGCGGTTTCTCAGGTATACGGTCTTTAAATTGGAGCTGTCCATCCGGTAGGGTATGCTGAAAGTTCGGCAGTAATCCTCTATTTGGGCCCTGCGTACACACATAAGGGGACGGATATACATACCTTCCCGCACCGGCGGTATTCCCCCCAGCCCGGTAATCCCTGCCCCCCTTATAAGGTTTATAAGAACTGTTTCGGCCTGATCATCAGCATGATGCCCCAGGGCCACCCGGTTTGCGCCTATTTCCCGGGCAGTGCTTTCGAAAAACCGGTAGCGCACCTCCCTGGCTCCCTCCTGGGGAGACAGGCGGTTTTCTTTCAGGTACCGGGGAACATCAATCCTCTCCGATACCAGCGGAATTTCCCATTTCCCGGCCAGGTCCTCCACCAGCCGGGCGTCGGCATCGGCCTCCCCGCCCCTGAACATGTGGTTTAAATGCCCTGCGTACAGTTTTATACTGTATTCCTTTTTCAGCCTGTTTAAAATATGAAGAAGGGCAATAGAATCAGGACCCCCTGATACCCCTGCCAGCACAACATCCCCCGGGGCAATCATACGGTGCATTTTAATATATGTTCCAACAAGGGAAATTAAATCCAATAGAACACCACCCGGGGAAAATCCTCTAAACAAGGTTTATTTCCACAAAAGGACAAAATATCCTGCCACACTTAATTTGGAATTTGCTAAAGCAATTCCTTCTTATTCTCTCCGCTTCTGCTGATAGAAACCCGCAACAAGGCCGGGTCTCTCTAGGGACCCGGCCTCCGGTTTGAAACCGTTCAATGCTTACTGCTGATTCTTGTTTTCCAGGCCGCTCAAGGCTGCCCCCAAAGCACCCACCAACTGGGGATCGCCAGGGATAAGCACCGGCCCCTTTATTCTCTCCCTCAACAGCTGCACAACACAGGGATTCAGAGCCGCACCCCCGGTAAAGACCAGGGGTGCGGCACAGCCCACCCGCTGAATGAGCCCAAAGGCCCTTTCAATCACCGAGGCATGCAGCGCCCTGCCTATGTCACGCCGGTCAGTCCCCCGGTGCACCAGGGAAACCGCCTCCGACTCCGCAAAAACAGTACACATGCTGCTTATTCTGGTTCCCGGGGCTCCAGTCAGAGAGTCCCTGCCAAAATCCTCAACCGAACCATAACCGAGGGCCCCGGCCATAACTTCCAGGAACTTGCCTGTCCCGGCCGCGCACTTGTCATTCATCTGGAAGTCTTCCACATTCCCTTTGGCGTCCAGCAGTATAACCTTCATATCCTGCCCGCCAATGTCCAGCACTGTCCCGGCCCCGGGAAAAAGGCGGCCCGCGCCCAGGGCATGGGCCTTTATCTCTGTAATGACATGGCCGGCAAATCCGTTTTTGGCCGAGTGCCTGCCATAGCCCGTAGCTGTCACAGGCACTGCCTGCGTCAGCCCGGCAGCCATTTCCGCCGCTTTTTTGGCAGGGTCGAAGCCGGTATCGACAACCGCTGACTGTACAATTTCTTTCCCGTCGGTGACCACCAGTGCAATAGTCCTGGAGCCTATGTCTATTCCGGCGCTCAGCATAATATCCCCCTACCCGATCATTTCCAGGAAGGCCTCAATCCGGGTCCTAAGCTGGCCGACATCTTCCTGCCCATAATCGGTCTCTATCTTCAGCATGGGTATGCCTTTTTCTTTAAGCATCTTTTCCACCCGGTTGGCCTCAATCATATAAGGATCGCAGAAGGAAAGAGAGCAGTGTATAATACCGTCCGCATTATACTCTTCGGCCAGCTGGACAAGCTTTTCCATCCTGCCGGTGTTCGGGGTGAAGCAGGCGCAGTTTATGTTCATATATCTGTCTGCTATAGTCCCCAGCGACTGTTCCATACTTTCAGATTCTTCCGGAACGGTATTTTCAAAATAGCGCAGTCCGGTGCAAAGCTCCTCGGCCACAATGACCGCCCCGCTGCCCTCTATTATGTGGGGCACCTTCCAGTTGGGAATGGCCATCGGGGTGCCTGTGACAATAATGCGCGGCGCGCCGGGCCTGTGCACGCCTACCCCTTCCCTGACCCTTTTTTCCAGCTCATCACAGAGCTGGTTTACTTTCAGAGTAAACCTTTCCACATCGTCATACATGGCTATCTGCTCAATCAGCAGGCTGTCTTTTCCACTGATGGGGGCGGGGCTGTTTTTGCGCAGACCGGCCAGACGGGCCAGGGCCCTGCGCTTGCCGTTCACCTCCCTTACTGAGCGGGCCAGTGACTCAGCCGTAACCCTGTTTCCGGTCACTTCCTCAACGCCGGCGAGGAAATCACCCACCTCGCCCCGCCACAGGAGGCGGTCCTTTTCACGCTTCATCTGGGGCACTTCCAGCACATGGACGGGGACATAGTCATTTAGTATTTCAAAGGCTTTCTTTTTACCGTCACAGGTGGTTTCCCCCACCACCATGTCGCAGGACTCAAAATAGGGGCAAACCCTGGCCAGCTTGAAGCCCATAAACGACTTGATCAGGGGGCAGATACTCCTGGGCAGGACCTTCTCGGCCTGGGCAGACCCTATTTCTATCCCGGAGCACAGCCCGATACAAATCCCCCCGGCCGCGCGGATAATTTCCTCCGGAACAAAAACACAAAAGGTACCTATCACCTTGCCGCCCCGGGCTTTGTGCTCCTGAAGCTCCTGAATGCGCAGCCCGTGTATTTCGTTGACCACAAAATCGAAATAATCCATAGCCGGGCGGTTTTCCTGGGTCAGGTATACCTCCCCGTAAGCTGGCGGCAGTGCCTGCAGCAGCCGGTCATGGGCCTCTAAATCAAGTCCGATGGACTCCCACATTTTTCGATAATCGCCGGACATGGAAAACACCTCCTTTTAAAAATTAAATCACCGCGATTATATATAAAATTTATTGATTAAACAAATCAATAAATTTTATCTGGAGGCGTCCCCTCATACAGCTTCTTTATGGTAATAAACATCAACAAAAAGGCTCATGACCAATTAAGGTTACGAGCCCTGCGAAGCTGTATTTTTACTTGTCTAGCACCCTCTGCAAAAAACTATCTCCAGCTTACCGACGGCTCTTTGCGCCGGGGTATGCGCTGGTATTTAAACCTGGGATAGCCCAGCATCATGGCGCCGAAAACGCGGTGCTCCCCGGGAATGCCCAGTGCCTCTATCAGGGGAGGGAAAACTGCGGCGGCGGTTCCCAGATAACCGGCCCAGCAGGCCCCCAGCCCCATGGAATATGCGGCAAGCTCCAGGTAGGTAAGAGCTATAATGCAGGAGTCCCGCGTGACGCCAAGTTTTTTGGGCCCATGGGCCAGCACCACATGGGGGGCCCGGCGGCTGATATTGTCCAGTCCCATCTCCCATGCCGCCACAAGTGCCCTCATTCCCATAGGCCCGGCGACTTCCGGCCTCTCTTTAATCATTTGGCGCATCCAGTCAATTACCAGGCCCGAAAGGCGCCTTACCTCGCCTGCGTCTTCCACCATCAGCCAGTGAACCGGCTGTGCATTATGGCCGGATGGCGCAACCCCGGCGATGCCTATCAGCCTTTCCAGAGTTTCACGATCCACCGGCTTGTCTTTATAGGACCTGATGGACCTCCTGGCAGCCAGAAAGTGCGCCACCTGTTCGGGGCCGGGGAGAAGTTTGTCCTGAACCATAACCAGGTCAGCAGGGTTCATTGTTTTAAGTGTGGCCGCTCCCTGGGGGCAGACCGATACGCAGTGTCCGCAGTTTATGCAGGAAGCCCCGTCCGGCATAAACGGAAGCCCGTCCTCACCCATTGAGATAATTCTTAGCGGGCACACGGCCGCGCAAATCCCGTCCTTCTTGCACTTGCTCCGGTCAACTGTAAAAAGGCTCATAGTTACAACACCTTTCATAAATGAACTCTACTTATAACATTTGATATGAGGCTTCCTATCTCCTTCCGGGGGGCGCCTTTATTTCAGGAAAAACAGGCATCACACAGGGAACAATTGGGAAATCATATCCTTTAATAAAAGTCAATCCTTTGGAAGATATTATACCGGGGTGATATAAATGACCGGCCCGGATTATGATGCTATTTTTAAGAGAATGGTAAAGTCCGCCTACCAGGGCACAATGCCCGGGGAAAAAGAAAAGATCCGCAGTAGGGGCGGGGATACCACTGACCATTTAATTCTTTACGCCTCGGGGGGAGGTGAACCCGACAAAGTTGTTTTTAAGGTGAAAGACTGCAGCGGCGCCTGCGGCAGGGAGGAAAACTGCGAGGCCTCGTGCCTATTTAACGCCATAGTGAGGGACATGGAAGGCAATGTAATTATAAAGCAGAGCAACTGCTCCGGGTGCGGCAGGTGCGTAGAGGTGTGCCGGGACTACTCACTGGTGGACAAAAAGGAGTTCGTCCCCCTTATAGATATGCTTAAAGACCGCAAGATACCCGTATTCGCCATTGTCGCCCCGGCCTTTATAGGACAGTTCGGACCAGGGGTCACACCCGGTAAAATGAGGGCAGCCTTTAAAAGGCTTGGGTTTTACGGAATGGTGGAAGTGGCCCTTTTCGCCGACATACTGACCTTAAAGGAGGCGCTGGAATTCGACAGGCAGGTTACCCGGGACAGTGACTTCCTGCTGACAAGCTGCTGCTGCCCCATATGGGTGTCCATGGTCAAACGGGTGTACAGGGATCTGGTTCCCCATATATCCCCCTCGGTTTCGCCCATGACGGCCTGCGGCAGGGGCATAAAGCACCTTCACCCGGGATCGAAGGTGGTTTTTGTGGGCCCCTGCATAGCCAAGAAGGCCGAGGCCAAAGAGCCCGATATAAAGGATGCCGTGGACGCAGTGCTTACCTTTAAAGAGCTGGAGCAGATATTTGAGGCGGTGGGCATTAACCCCGCCGAACTGGAGGAGGACGAGAGCGAGCACTCCTCCCGTGCGGGCAGGATATACGCCAGGACCGGCGGGGTAAGCCGGGCGGTTTCAGACACCCTGAACAGGATAAGACCCGAAAGGAATATAAAAATAAAGTCCCTGCAGGCTGACGGTGTTCAGGACTGCAGGAGGCTTCTAAAAGAAGTGCTGGAAGGAAAAATAGAGGCAAATTTCCTTGAAGGGATGGGCTGCAGCGGCGGCTGCGTAGGCGGGCCGAAAGTACTCATCGACCCTGAAAAAGGCAGAGACCTCGTAGAGGAATATGGCAGCGACGCCTGCTCTCACACCCCGGTTGACAACAGGTATGTTATGGAGCTTTTAAAAAGTCTGGGCATTGAAGACATACAAGACTTCCTGGACAGCGAAAAGGCCGGGATGTTTATAAGGAGCTTTTAATAAACTCATTTTTTCAATGAGGCCAGTTCCCTCTGGTAGGCCTTCCAACCGGGGCACCACCTGGTGTGCCACCGCCACAGCCTGGCCGACAGCGACCCCGGCCTTTTTTCGGCCTTCGCCCGCCATTTACAGCTGCCGCACTTCGATTCCATTCCGCTACCTCCTTTGGATTAAAATATTCGGGCAGTCAGACAGTTAGAATTTGTTGTCCCCGTCAAGCACATTTCCCAAGGCTCCCAGTATGCTTCCTTCCCCCCTGGCCTTTCCCCCTGTCTGTGGGGCGCAGGCAATCACCCGGGAGGCCAGTCGGCTGAAGGGCAGCGACTGTATCCACACCCTGCCGGGCCCCCTGAGGGCAGCGAAAAAAAGCCCTTCTCCGCCAAACAAAAAGGTTTTTACACCTTTTACAAATTCAATGTCATACCCAACGCTGCGGGTCATGGCCACCAGGCAGCCGGTATCCAGCTTTATAGTCTCCCCGGGCTGCAGCACCTTTTCATGAATGGTTCCCCCGGCATGGACAAAGGCCATCCCGTCACCCTCCAGCTTTTGCATTATGAAGCCTTCCCCGCCGAAGAAGCCCACCCCCAGCAGCTTGGAGGCAAAACCCCTGTTGCTGTCGGCGCCGTCTCCGAAAATGGTTTCCATTTCAATTTCCCGGTCCATCATCATAAAGCTCCCGGCCTCGGCTATAACACTCTCCCCCGGGTCCAGTTCCACTTCCACAAACTGTATTTCATTCCCGTAAATTTTATAGTCAATTTCATGTGCGCCCATCAAACCACCCTTTCCTTATCCATTAAAAGGCCCACTTTATATTTCTATTCGCGCTGACCTTTTTCCTTCAGTAAAAGTGGTTTTTGGCAATAAAAGGAAGGGGCAGGGATTGGAAAACTATGCTTTCCCCGACTGCCGCATCCTGGCCCAGGTGTCCTTCAGGGAAACTATCCTGTTGAATACAGGCGATCCCTCCCGGGAGTCCACCGGATCAACTATGAAATAGCCGTGTCTTAAGAACTGGTAGCGGCTTCCGGGCGCAGCCCCGGCCAGGCCGGGCTCCAGCAGGCAGGAAGTCAGCACTTCCAGGGACCCGGGATTGATATAATCGGTGAAGTGCGCGCCCTCCCTGTCCTCCTCCGGGTTTTCCCGGGTAAAAAGGTGGTCATACAGGCGCGCTTCGGCCTTTACGGAGTGGGCGGCGGAAACCCAGTGCAGAGTCCCTTTGACCTTGCGGACATCGGAGGACATGCCGCTCTTTGTCTCCGGGTCGTAGGTGCAGTGCAGCTCGATTATCTCGCCGGTCTTCCCGTCCTTCACCACCCGCTCGCACTTTATTATGTAGGCGTGCTTTAACCGGACCTCACGTCCGGGGGCCAGGCGGAAGAACTTTTTGGGCGGGTCCTCCATAAAATCGTCCCGCTCAATGTACAGCACCCCTGAAAAGGGCACCTTCCTCTTACCCAGGGCCGGGTTCTCAGGATTAATATCTGCGTCCAGGTCCTCCACAACATCTTCGGGGTAGTTGTCAATTATTATCTTCAGGGGGCGCAGCACCGCCATCACCCGGGGCGCCCGCAAGTTCAAGTCCTCCCGTATGCAGTGCTCCAGCACGGCTATATCCACCATGCTGTTGGCCTTGGCCACCCCTATGCGGTCACAGAAGTCCCGCATGGCCTCCGGTGTGTAGCCCCGCCTGCGCAGGCCGGATATAGTGGGCATCCTGGGGTCGTCCCAGCCGCTGACGAACTTCTTCTCCACCAACTCCCGGAGCTTCCTCTTGCTCATTACCGTATAGGTGAGATTTAACCTGGCAAACTCAATCTGCCGGGGGTGACCCTGCACGTCTATATTGTCCAGCACCCAGTCATACAATGGCCGGTGATCCTCAAACTCCAGCGTGCATATGGAGTGGGTGATCCCCTCCAGGGCGTCGGAAATGGGGTGGGCATAGTCGTACATGGGATAAATGCACCACCTGTCTCCGGTCCGGTGGTGGGAGGATTTCTGAATCCTGTATAGCACCGGGTCCCTCATATTGAGGTTGGGTGAGGCCATATCTATTTTAGCCCTCAGCACACAGGCCCCGTCGGGGAGTTCCCCCGCCCTCATCTTTTCAAACAGTCTCAGGTTTTCTTCCACCGAGCGGCTGCGGCAGGGGCTCTCCTTCCCCGGCTGGGTGAGAGTCCCGCGATAATTCCTGATCTCTTCGGGAGTCAGGTCGCACACATAGGCCTTTCCGTCCCTGATAAGCTGCACGGCAAAGCGGTACAGATCAGCAAAGTAGTCAGAGGCGTAAAAAAGCCGGGCGTCCCAGTCATAGCCAAGCCATCTCACATCTTCCTTGATGGACTCGACATATTCCACTTCCTCTTTACTGGGGTTAGTGTCATCGAATCTGAGATTGCACAGCCCCCCGTTCCTGGCGGCAATGCCGAAATTGAGGCAGATGGACTTGGCATGCCCTATATGAAGGTAGCCGTTGGGCTCCGGTGGAAACCTGGTATGCACCCGGCCGTCATTTTTCTTCATTTTCAGGTCTTCTGTAATTATGTCCTGGATAAAGCTGGCGTATGAAGCCGTGTTTGCGGCGGATGGTGTTTCCATTGCTTACGAATCCTCCCCAAAATGATAGCCTTTTTCTTTCTGTCTTACCGGCTTACCGGCAACACTTATTCCCGGTGGTTAATATTTCCATATATTATCCAAAAAAACCTTTGTTTAATGCAATACCCCGGAAAGCTTTTTTCCCAAAGGTTAAATAATATCCCGTAAAACTCCCTATCCCCTCTTCTACATAAACATCCACATTCCTCCAGGGCGGCAATAAAAACACCCTTATATTACCTCTTCCCCTCCCGCCGGAAATCCCGGTAAGGGTCAAACCTTTTCAGCCTCAGAGCATTTGACACCACCGACACCGAGCTGAAGGCCATGGCCGCTCCGGCCAGCACCGGGGAGAGAAATCCCAGGGCGGCCATCGGTATCCCCAGGCAGTTGTAAACCAGCGCCCAGAAGAGGTTTTGCTTTATGTTGCGCATGGTTCCCCGGCTGAGCCTGATGCTGGCCGCCACTCCCCTCAGGTCTCCCTTGATCAGTGTTATATCGGCGGCCTCCATGGCCACGTCTGTGCCGGTGCCTATGGCAAAGCCTATATCGGCGGTGGCCAGGGCCGGGGCGTCGTTTATGCCGTCCCCCACCATGCCCACCATAAGGCCTTTTTCTTTCAGCCTGTTTACCTCCCGGGCCTTGTCCTGGGGCAGCACCTCGGCCAGCACATTTTCCCCGGGAATTCCCACCTGCCGGGCTATGGCCCCGGCGGTGCGCCTGTTGTCTCCGGTAATCATAATAGTCTGTATACCCATTTCCTGAAGGGCGCGGATGGCTTCCGCCGAGCTGTCCTTCACGGTGTCGGCCACCGCCACCGCCCCGGCCGGGCTGCCGTTTACAGCCACCAGTATGGCGGTTTTGCCCTCTCCCTCCAGGCTGCCGGCCCTTTTTTCCAGATCGGATATATCAACATTCCGGGAATTCATCAGCCTGCGGTTGCCTATTAACAGGTCCCGGCCGTCTATCCTGGCCACTATCCCCTGGCCGGGGACAGCTTCAAAGCCCTGGGGGTCAGCCGGCTCAACGCCCTTTTCCCTGGCCCCCTTTACAATAGCCTCGCCCAGGGGGTGCTCAGACACCTTTTCAGCCGAGGCCACCAGCCGCAGCATTTCCTTCTCGCCTATTTCCCCCACAGCGATAACATCGGTCAGAGAGGGCTCTCCCCTGGTGATGGTTCCGGTTTTGTCCAGCACAATGGTATTCAGCCCGTGGGCCTTTTCCAGGTGCTCCCCGCCCTTGATCAGTATACCGTTTTCCGCGCCCCGCCCGGTCCCCACCATTATGGAGGTGGGTGTGGCCAGCCCCAGGGCGCAGGGGCAGGCTATGACCAGCACGGCGGTGAAATTAATCAGCGCCCGGGAAAAATTGCCCGGGTCGGCGATAAAATACCATACCAGGAAGGTCAGCAGAGCCACCCCCACCACGGTGGGCACGAAGTAGGCCGAGATTACGTCGGCCAGGCGCTGGATGGGCGCCTTCGACCCCTGGGCCTCCGCCACTATCCTTATTATCTGGGCCAGGGCTGTTTCAGACCCCACCCTGGTGGCCTCAAATCTGAAGCTGCCGTGCTTGTTTATGGTGCCTCCGATAACCTCATCACCGGGCTTCTTGTCCACCGGTATGCTTTCCCCGGTAAGCATGGACTCGTCCACACTGGAAAAGCCCTCTTTCACCGATCCGTCCACGGGCACCTTTTCCCCGGGGCGCACCACCACCAGGTCCCCCTTTATCACATCCTCCACAGGTATGTCCATCTCCTGCCCCCCGCGGATTACCCGGGCTGTCCTGGCCTGCAGCCCCATAAGCTTTTTAATGGCCTCGGAGGTCCGGCCCTTGGCGATGGCCTCCAGCATTTTACCCAGCAGTATAAGGGTTATGATAATAGCCCCGGTCTCGTAATAAACATGTCCGGGGAAAAAGAAGGTGGTGGCCACACTGTAAAAGTATGCCGCCGAAGTGCCCATGGCCACCAGCACGTCCATGTTGGCGCTGCCGTGCCTGAGCGAGTTGTAGGCCCCCCGGTAAAACTGATACCCGGCAATGAACTGCACCGGGGTGGCCAGGGCGAACTGAAATATCTTGTTGTGCAGCAAGGCCGGCAGGTGAAAGCCAAACAGGTCCGCAAACATCATGGACAGCAGGGGAACTGAAAAAGCCGCCGACAGTATGAAAAGGGTCAGCTGGCGCCTGGTTTCCCTCTCCCGCTCCAATTTCTCACTGTCCCCATCAGGGCTGACCTCCCCGTCCCCGGCCCGGTAACCTGCATCAACCACAGCCTTTTTGAGGTCAGCCGGGCTTACCCGCCCGGGGTCGTACTCCACCGTGGCCCTCTCCATGGCCAGATTAACATTGGCCTTGAAAACGCCCTCCATTCCCGCCAGGGTCCTCTCCACCCGGGCGGAGCAGGCAGCACAGGTCATTCCCCCTATTTTCAGCTCAATCCGTCCGGTGGGCACCCGGTAGCCCTGGTCCACGATGACCTTTATCAGGTCATCCACCCCTACCCGGCCGGGGTCGTAGCCTATGGTAACGTTTCCAACGGCGAAATTCACCGCCGCCCCGGCCACCCCTTCCATTTTGTTCAGCGCCCGCTCAACCCGGGCCACACAGGCCGAGCACTCCATACCCAGCACCTTTATAGTAACCTTTTTATTATCCACAGATATACCCCCCAGAGGTTTTCAAGCCGCGTTTTCACCGCTCATTCAGGGCAATACAGCATATTATGGCAGCGGCAGCTGGCATGAACCTCATATTTCTAAATAGATTATACACCTTGATTTAATGATTTTTCCACATAATTTTTCAGCACCTTCTATACGCAGCCCTTTGGATACCCCTCCGGGCATATGGGAAATAAAAGGGTTAAATTTCTGCAAGTATTTATATTATGGCTAAAACAAGTAAAATAACCTCCCTGTTTCAGTGGGGAGGTCTTTTTAAGATATAGCCGGAAGACACAGTAAGAGGAAAATCACCAGACAGCGGGCGCCGCGACCTAAAAAATTTATAATATTGATCTTTCAAAAAAATAAATGCGGCGCATGGCCAGCATTAAAAAGGCCGCCAGGATTAACGGGACAATCTGAATATTAGTAAACCTGGCGATAGGATCATTAATCTGGGGCATTATCCAGACAACAAAAAGGACCGCCTTTTCATATGGCAGCCAGCCTTTCTTGTACCCTTCCCAGCCGTAAAATGCAATAGCTGCAGCCAAAAGGGCCAGGTCATACTGAAAGGCATACGGTGTGGCCAGAAAAATCCCGGCTATAAGCACTGAAACCTTGAGATAGTATGACATTTCCCTGTGCCATACCCAGAAAACAAGTATAATCACACAAAAAGTTATTATTCCCTGAAGTATATATGAAGGCTGTATGCCAATCCCGACCAGGCGGGAAGCTGCAAAAACGGTGGACATTTTCACCCACGGCAGGTAGCCTGCCTCAGTAATATTGGATACAAAAGGAATCTGGTCCTTAAAAGAGAGCCATGCGTCCGGCCCAAAAACTGCGGCACTTGCCAGGGCGAACGCCCCGGCGGAAAATGCGGCTGCCGCAAGAGCTTCCCAGCAGCGTCCTGCCAGCAGGGCCAAAAATACCAGCAGGGCCAGGTGGGGCTTATAGGTAAGCAGTCCCAGCAATATCCCCGCCGGGACCGGACACCCACGCAGAAGAACAAGTCCCCAGCCAAGTAATGCCGTAGTCAGAAAACCATTTTGCCCATGTATGGCATTTTGAAAGGCCCCCGGATATGCCAGCGCAAGACCGAGAGTTGCGGAGTCCGGAGCTATTCTTCGCAAAAGGGCCGCGTAGCCCAGAAGTGTTGTGCTTATCCAGATCGCCAGGGAGACCACATAAGGCATATAAGCAAGCGGCAGGACCAGCAGCAGGAATGTGGGAGGATAATAAAACCCGACCATATCGGCTTGATCACCGGCAAGCTCCACTTCTTTCCGGTAAATCTGCTTTATGTCGTATATACCACTTACATCACCCTCCCGGGCAAGTTCTGAAGCGGCATAAAAGCATATATAGTCGCTGCCCAGGGCCTGTCCCCGGGAGTCATTTATACCCTTTCCGGAAGAGTACGACAGCCCTGCAATAAAAATATATACGGCCACAAACGACCAGGAATACATTACAATTCTGCGACGGTTCAGCCAGTCCACGCCTACCCACCCCTTCCCCTGCCCGGCCAGTCAAATAACCGGGAGGGGTTAAAAAAAAATAACTAAATACATCTGAAAGTAAAAAAACTGTTATTTCATAAACTTTCGATTAGAAAAATGTTTTCGTTCTTCCCATCAAACTTCCTCCTATTCATAACTAAGCCATATTTCCCATTTTTGAATAGGCATTCTGCACTACTAAAAAATATACCCGTCAATAGTCATCACCCTGGACATCACCGTGGCCGTGCTGATTATTTTGTGGCCCTCCTGCCGGCCGTATTCCGGTTCAGATCATAAAACCGGTTCAGCCGGAGCACCAGTTCACCCCATTATTTCCTGCACCCTGCCAATAATTCCACTCTCCAGACGGACTTTTATACCGTGCGGATGAACGGCGCTGTTGGTCAATATATCCTTCACCACGCCCTCAGTCAGCTGCCCGGTGCGCTGGTGCTGTTTCTGTATAATTTTCACTTTAAAGCCGGGCTTAATATTTTTCCGCTCTGTTCCATTCATAGCAAGACTCCCTTTTACTCCGCTTCAGCCCCGGCACTATCCTGTCCCCGGGGATCACTCCGGTTAAAGATGGGTACAATAAGCAGCATACCTGCGAAAAACAGCGCCCCGGACACCTCGTACATGGTCACCAGCGAAAACTGTGTCTTAAGCCAGCCGGCCAGGCTTATCATAATTACCATGGCCCCCATGAACATGGGGTTCAGCACCCCGTTTACCCGCCCGACAAATTCCTCTCTGGTGGCCTGCAGAATTAAAGTATTAATTCCAATATGAATACAGGGGAAAAACAGTCCGCTCAGGAACTGAAAAGACAGCGTGATCACAAGGCTGGTGGACAGCCCCACTACCGCAACCGAGATGGCGCTTACCAGAAGTCCCATGGCCAGCAGCTTCTGTGGAGCTATTTTTTTGGAAAGGCCCATTACCACGCCGCCGCCCAGCAGCATGGCCGCACCATTTACCGCCATCAGCCACTGCAAACTTTCCTTAGGCAGGCCCAGCCGCTCAATCACCACAAAAATCCCCAGGGGCTGGATTATTCCCACCGCCAGGCCGGCCGCTATAAACACCCCGCCAAGCACTGTCAGCACCCTGTTCAGCCACACATAGCGAAAGCCGTCGGCCAGCTCCCCCCAGAAATCTGTTTCCGTCTTTTCTTTGGCATCTCTTTTATCCGGGGGCAGAAAGGTAAGCGCCCCGGCCGACAGCAGAAAGGCCACCCCCATCACCCCGACAGCAATATTAATGCCAAATCTCTGGTAGACAAAGGTTCCCAGGAGTGGGCCTATAATCATAAAAACAGCCATTAATGTCTGGAACATGGCCATCCCCATCTGCAGCTGCTCCCCCGGCACGTGCACCTTAAACAGCTTCATGCCGGATGGCTGGGAAAACTGAGACAGGATGGCCGAGATGAAAGTAACGAAAAAGACCGCTTCCCAGGTTCCAAAAATTATTGTCAAAAGCACCAGGAACACTGACAGGGCGCTCAGCAGATCGCACCAGATCATGGTAATTCTGGGACGCCAGCGGTCCGCATAGGTTCCTCCGATAAAGGAAAACAAAAAGATGGGGGCAAACTCAGCCACGGAAATGAGCGAAACCGCTAAAGGATTATTGCCGGTGCGGTCCATAACGAACAATAGAATAGCAAAGTTGCGCACCCAGATTCCGGTTTGCAGTAATATACCTGAAACTAAAATAGCCTGAATAAACCGGTTGCGAAAAAAGCCCGTGGTTGTATCCGACAATATTTATATCTCCTTCACCTGGTTATTCTAAACAGTATACACCCGGCCACTGCTTCTAGCTCCACCCCTGCCAGATATCCGGGCAGTAGCCCACCGTGGCTTTAGTCCCGTTCCTTACAATGGGAGTTTTGAGCAGCAGCGGGTAAGCCAGCAGCACCTCTTCCCTGTCGTGGGCCATATACTTGAGATTGCGCCTGGCGTATTCCTTTCCCTCCGTATCTATAAGATTTTCCAGTCCAACCGCCGCCCTGACCCTGCCCAGCTCGCCTTTGCCGAGGCCGCGCACTGTCAGGTCGACAAATTGATAAGAAATGGCGCGCTCCTTGAAATAGCGCTCGGCCTTCCTGGTATCCCGGCACTTTTTTATGCCAAATATCTGAATGTTCATTTTACCGCCCCGTTTTTCCGGTATTTTTAAGAAAATAAGGAGTCTGACCATACCCATACAGGTTAATAGCCAGACTTATTGGGATTAATGGCTGTTTTGGGTTTTTCATAAATTCGGGAAAATTATTCACAGGAAAAACCTCTGTTCAGGCCGGTAATTTATTGCGCGACAAAGAAACCCCGTCCCGCTGCCGCATTAAATAGACCAGCAAGGCCAGCAGGGGTGGAATTATGTTTAGATAAAACATAACCACATAGCCGAAATAACTGGCGATGATTCCCCAGAGAACCGAGCCGAAAGCGACTCCTGTGTCGAATGCGGTCCAGTAAGTGGCATTAGCCGCCCCTCTTCTGTCGGGGGAAACGCTCGTGATGCATAAAGCCAACATGGCCGGCTGAACGAAGCCAAACCCGATGCCGAACAAGATCCCTCCCCATATCAAATGCCACAAAGAAGAGGTCTGAGCGATAATAATCATCGAAATGATAATGGCAGCGAGGCCGGAAAAAACGGTCAGATCATATCCGCTGCGTCCTTTTCTGTCCACGATGGTTCCCGACAGGGGCCTGGAGACAAGCGTGGTGATCGCCAGGACGGTAAAAAACAGCCCGGCTGTCGACATCCCTTTTTGTTGAATAAACAAAGCAAGAAAGGAAAGCAAAGAGCTATAGGTGGTTGTTGCCAAAAGGATGACTGCCGAGGGGCGAAGGGCCGGCTTTTCAAGGAAACCCCGTTTTGATACTTGATGCGAAGGCTCCAGCTTGGGGTACTTAATCATCAGCGCCAGAACCAGAGAAGCCACGGTCAAAAGAGAGCCAAAGACAAACAAAGCGTGAAAGGAAAAACGGTCCACCAGCCATAAACCGATAGCCGGCGCACTGGCTAATGAAATGCTGACTGCCAGGCTAAAAAAGCCCAACCCTTCCCCCAGCCTGCCCCTGGGAATGACATCAGAGGCAACCGTTCCCTGTGCTGTGGTGCCGATTCCCCAGCCAAAGCCCTGGAAAAAGCGAAAGAAAAGCAGCGGGATCACAGGGAGCATCAAAATATAGGCCAGGGAAGGAATCAGGAAAGTCAAAAGACCGGTAATCAATATGATTCTGCGCCCAAACCTGTCCAGTGCCCAACCGGCAACCGGCCGGATAATAACCGCTGCGACTGTGAGAGCCGCCATGGCCAGCCCGGCCATCCCGCTCGAGCCGCCGTGCCTCTGGATATACATGGGCAATGTCGGCATCAGGCTGTGAAAAGAAAGGCAAACCGTGAGGGACGACAAACAAATGAGCACATAATTAAGAGTCCACAATTTTGGTTTCGATTCTACCCCACTCTGAATAATTGCCATATAATTACTACCCGCCATATATCTTCCTGAGTGTTCATCCACATAAGCATTATAGCGACATTCAGAGACTTTCGCCAGCCTTTCCTGAAAAAAAGCCAAAATGGATGGAACCACCTGGCATTTATTCAAAAGGAAATCAGAATCAGCCTTGACAACATATAAACTTTTTAATAATATATCTATGATAATGATAGATGCTTATATAGAGGTGTTTATAAAATGATCGACATGTCTGATCTATTTTGGCGGGCATCGCTGCAGGACATCAAGCAAGGCTATATTTACCGGCAGCAGAGCGAGGATTTCATTTGCCTCATCTGTGGAAAAAGCTTCTCCAACGGCGTCATCTACCCTGACGAAGGCCAGCTGTATGAGGCCAAAAAATATATTAAGGTCCACATTGCCCGGAGCCATCGCTCAGCCTTCCATTTTCTGCTCAACCTGGATAAAAAATTAACCGGGCTGACGGATCACCAGAAAACTATTCTAGAAATTTTCTATGAGGGCTATAGTGACAACGAGGCGGCTAAAGCGCTTGGCACCGGCAGCACGTCAACCATCCGCAATCACCGCTTCACCCTGAGAGAAAAACAAAAGCAGGCTAAAGTTTTTTTAGCCATTATGGAACTGCTGGGGGAACAGGTGCCCAAAAAAAATACCTTCATCGAAATCCCACGGAGCTCCAAAAAAGTGGATGACCGTTTTGCCATTACCGAGCAGGAAAGCCAAAAAATATTAGCCGCCTATTTTAAGCAGGGGCTTAATGGCCCTCTTGACTCGTTCCCTCTTAAAGAGAAAAAGAGAGTGGCCATCTTAAGGCATCTTGTAAAATATTTTGAGACAAACAAAAACTATACCGAAAAAGAAGTTAACGCTGTTTTAAAGCCCTTCTACAACGACTATGTCCTGCTGCGCCGCTACCTGATAGAATACGGCTTTATGGACCGGACTCAGGACGGCAGCTCGTACTGGGTGAAGCTCTAGCCGGAAGCAGTACTTTTGACAGTAAAAAAAGGAGTTGAACAAGGTTGGATAGACGGAAAGAGCTCAAGTTAGCCTACAAGCATAACCCTCCTCCCATGGGAGTGTACCGGATAAGAAATATTGTGAACGGAAAAATTCTCATCGGCAGCAGTTTGAACTTGCCGGGGAACTTCAACAGCTGCCGCTTTCAGCTGGAATTGAGATGCCACCGCAGCAAGGCGCTGCAGGAAGATTGGAATTTACACGGCCCTGATGCCTTTACCTTCGATATTCTGGAAACCCTCAACCAGGAGGAAATACCAAAGGAAGAATGGCGCCAGGCCGTTACAGCGCTGGAGGACAAGTGGCTGAACACCCTGCGGCCCTACGGCGAGAGCGGCTATAACAAACAAAAAAAGAAAGACGATTAAGAGCCACACCCGGGGCATACAAAATGGCCTGAACCTTTACCCAAGGGTTCAGGCCATTTTTCACTTACCCGTCATTTCCTCTTGGCCGGCTGCCGGATGATTTCGTCTTAAATTATTGTAAAAATAATCCGCCAGGTAGCCGGCCACTCTTTTTTTGGCGCGGTGCAGCGCAGTCTTTACCGATCCCAGTGAACAGCCGACTATTTCGGCGGCAGTTCTGTAAGGCAGGCCCAGGGTAACCACCAGGCAGAAAAGCACCCTCTGGCCGTGCGCCTCCTGGGTTGTTTCTTCAGCGTCATTAGCATTGCCGGCAAGTCCCAGGGCCAGCCTGTATACCTTTAAATGGTTTTCATGATACAGCCGGTCAAAAAGTTCCTCAGATTTATCAGACAGGGCGATCACCTCTCTTTCCAAGCACTGTCGCAAAGCTCCCGGCCATCTGGATGGGTTATTGGATGTCGGTCAGCAAAAGATTCGTCTCCCTTGTTACGCATATTGCGGCAATTTAGCGGCAATGATATAATATAATTAGGAGGAGGTAATCAAAATGTACAATCCCCATTACACCATTACCAACATAATGGCACAGAATCTAATGAAAATACAAAAGGCAAGTTTACTGGTAGAAAACCTCCCACTTCCTTCTTCAATCTTAGAAATAATGAGGAAGGAATCTCGAGAGGAAACAGTTCTATTATCTACTAAACTGGAGGGAAACAATCTTGCCGAACAAGCAAAAAGAGAAGCCCTCTACCGACAACACACATCTGATGAACAACAAGAAGTCTACAACTTGATGAAAGCCATTGAATATCTGGATGATTGCGAAGAAAGACAACTACCTATAACCGAAAAGTTTATTAAGAAACTTCACGCAATAATCAGAGTAATTACCCATGGTCGCAGACCCCGCCAAAGCGAGTACAGATCTGAGCAAAACCAAGTCGGGAAACGTAATGAATCTAATTGGTATATTCCTCCGGAACCATCTAACGTTCCAAGACTCATGGAGGACCTTGTGGCCTGGGTTAATTCGCCAAGTGCCCAAGTTACTCCTACTCCCATTAAGGCAGGAATAGTAATGTGGCAGTTTCTCACAATACACCCTTATATGGATGGTAACGGAAGAACAGCAAGAATGATAGCCACCTATATCCTTAGACTTGGAGGATTTGGCCTAAAAGGGTTATTCGTCCTGGAAACATTCTATGATCGCAATCTTAGAGAATATTATAAGAACATTCAAATGGGTTTACACCATAATTACTATTTTGGAAGAAATGATTGTGATATTTCTCAGTGGCTTGAGTTTTTTATTTCAGGTGTAGCCGAAGTTTTTGAAGAGGCCGCCAAACTTGTAGAGGAAAAGAGCCAGGAATATACAACAATTGAGCCGGAATTGATTCGAGTCTTAGATCCAAATCAAAGAATAGTGTTCACTCAACTAGCCTTTCGGTATAATTGGGCGAGTACATCCGATTTAAGGAAATGGTTAAACCTGTCTGATAGAACAATCAGGGACAAAGTAAAAAGATGGATTGACAGTGGTTTTGTAATGCCACGAGACAACGACGGGCAACGCATTCGTTCGATAGTGTTAGCCCCCGAATATCAGGCTTTGGCCGAAGAAATCCGTCTGGAACCAGAGAGATATCGTTATTTAGTCAAATAATCTGATGTGCGATAACTTTTTACAAACTCGTTAAAACAAAAAGCTACAGCAAAGCTTCGCCCCTACTTGTGGTACGGCTCCCCCCGGGCAATTTTAAAGGCCCGGAATACCTGCTCCAGCAGTATCACCCTCATGAGCTGGTGGGGGAAGGTCATTTTGGAGAAGGACAGTTTGTGGTTTGCTGATTTGGTTATTTCCTCCGATAGTCCCAGAGTGCCGCCGATGATGAAGGTGACCCGGCTCTTTCCCTCCAGGCCCAGGGTGGAGATGAATTCTGAAAGCTCCTCCGAGGTCATCTGCCTGCCCTCCCGGTCCAGTGCCACCACGAAGTCCCCCTGGCTCAGGTGCTTTAAGAGCCGCCCGGCCTCCCGGGACTTCACGGACTCCTCCAGGGAGGCTGAAATACCCTCTTTAAAGGGCTCGTCCTCCACCTCTGTGACTTTCACCCTGGCGTAGGCCGAAAGCCTTTTCAGGTACTCTTTCTGGGCCTCCTGGAGGTATTTTTCCTTAAGCCGCCCCACCGCCAGTATGTTGATCTGCATATTATCTCCTGCTGTTTTATTAAAAAGACATACCTGAATCGGTATGTCAGCTGTTCTCAAGGAATTTCACATTCAATGTTTTCAAACCTCTTCAAGCGGTAGATGTATTCATCAAGCCTGGCCAGGCGGACCAGGATTACGCTATTGTCTAACACCCAGCCCGCCCTCCTTTATCCTTGCGGCCAAATGCCTGGCATGAAAATCAAAATATTTTTTATAATCATAATACCTGCCGGCTATATCCATTTCAAAAAATGCCCTTTTGTCGGCGCTTCTTTCATAAATAATACAGCCCTTCTGAATAACCTGAAACTGCAATAATCTTGGAGCTTCATTCAGAATAATAACTTCTGTACTCCGTTTTAAAAGCCTCCGGGCATCCTCCATTACCTCCAGGCGGTATTTTAACGTGTTTCCCGGAACAGGATCCGTTAATACAGCGATATCCACATCGCTATCCCGCCTGGCCACCCCTTCGGCATAGGATCCATATAAGTAGGCCGCTGTAATTTCAGGCCTTCTTTCGAAGTACTGAGCCAGCAGCGGCAGAAAAGGAATATCCTTCATTTCAACCACCAAACCGTTCTTCATTTCCATATATTATAACATATATGGGTTGATTCAAAAAATAAGTCTATTAAGACGTCTACCAACAAGAACGGCGCTTTACGCGCCGTTCTTCATAGCCTTTACATTGGCCCCCAGGCCGTTCAGCTTGCTTTCAAAATCGTGATAGCCCCTGTATATATACTCCACATTGGTAATCTCGGTGGTGCCCTCGGCCATTAGCCCGGCTATCACCAGCGCGGCCCCGGCCCTTAAGTCGGTGGCCTTGACCTGGGTTCCGTGGAGCTGCCCGGCGCCCTCGATGATGGCCAGCCTTCCCTCCACCTTAATCCTGGCCCCCATCCTTTTCAGCTCATCCACCACCTGGAAGCGGTTTTCAAAAATGTTTTCAGTAATCAGGCTGGTGCCGGAAACGGTTGAAAGCAGGGACATCATTTGGGACTGCATGTCGGTGGGAAACCCCGGGTACGGCAGCGTCTTGATGTCAATGGGCTTAAGAGGCCCCGACACCTTTACCCTGAGGCACTCCTCACCCTCTATTATATCCACCCCGGCCTCCTTAAGCTTGGCCCTGAAAGGCTCAAGGTGAAGGGGAATGACATTTTCCAGCTGTATATCTCCCCTGGTGGCAGCCGCCGCCACCATAAAGGTCCCGGCCTCTATTCGGTCAGGAATAACTGCATAGCGCTGGCACCCTCCCAGGGAGGTCATGCCCTCTATCTTTATAATATCGGTTCCGGCGCCCCGGACCCTGGCCCCCAGGCAGTTTAAAAAATTGGCCAGGTCCACTATTTCCGGCTCCTTGGCAACGTTTTCAACAACTGTCTGACCCTCGGCCAGGCAGGCGGCCATCATTATGTTTTCGGTAGCCCCTACACTGGGAAAGTCAAGGTAAATGCGGGATCCCTTCAATCTCTTGCAGGTGGCCTGCACACTGCCCTTTTCAAGGGTTATCTCGGCCCCCATCCCGGCGAATCCCTTAAAGTGCAGGTCCATGGGGCGGATACCTATATTGCAGCCCCCGGGCAGCGGTATTTCAGCCCTTCCGAACCTGGCCAGCATGGGCCCCAGCAGAAGATTGGAGGCCCGAAGCTTTTTGGCCAGGTGATACGGAGGCATTTCAGCAATGGCCTCCGGAGGGGTTATTCTCACGCAGTCACTGCCCTGCCACTCAACCTCGGCCCCTATGAACTCTATTAATTTAATCATAACCCTGACATCGTTTATGTCAGGAATATTTTCTATAGTAACAACATCCCCGGCCAGAACGGTGGCGCACAGTAGGGCCAGGGAAGCATTCTTTGCCCCGCCGATTCTAATCCTGCCCCTAAGGGGCGCCCCTCCTACTATCACCAGTTTTTGCACTTTTGTCCTCCATTCCGTGTTTGTCCAAACGGCACCGGCACAGTAAGCAGTCTCATTTTTTTATTTTCCTTTTGTTTAACAATGCTTTTGGTGATTTAGTTCTTTAAAACAGGGGAAATTTCCTGCCTCAAAAATTAAAAATCCGACCAACTTCGCCAATTTTGTTCAAAGGTAGCAATATCTACCCCCAGAATACTCTCCAGGGACTGCCCCATCCCCTTGCCCTGTCCAAGGGAATCCACTATGGCCAGCAGTTTTTTCTCCCCGTAGACCGAGCTTATATACTCTACAGCGGACAGGGACTCCCGGTAGGCCAGGGCCTGGTCGGGCAGATCGTCAAAATTCCTGTCCATATCCTTGAGGCTGTAGAAACTCTCTCCGGAATCATTGCCCGGGGAGAACCGGAAGCCGGTAAGATGATATTCTTCAAGCTGCGCCAGCCCCTCGGTAAACCAGCGGGGACAGTTTCCCCTGGTGGCGTAGTCCACTGCCAGGTGCGTCATTTCGTGGGCCATGGGTCCTATATTTGAAAAGGCATCCCGCATTTCCACGGGGTCAGCCCCCTCAACCCAGGAGGCCGGTGACAGCACCCTTATTACACCCGCCCAGTATACACCCATGGCATTTTCACTGGCGGGCCACCCGAAACTGGCGTTCAGCTCCTCACTGGAGGGGTACACCAGTACGGTAATCCTGTTTTTAGACTGCAGGCCGAACTTTTCAGCTATGGGAAGGTAAAACCTTTCCGATGCCTCCAGCACCATACCGGCGTACCCGGCATCTTTGGGCTGGTATTTAACCCTTATATGATCGCTCTCCAGCGTTATCAGTCCCCTGGTCTGGTAATCCATATAAGACCTGGCCGACTCCCTGTAAAGCTCATAGGAGTAGCCCCTTACCTGGGAGGGAAGCTTGATAGCCGCTGCCAGTATAAAGGTAAGCAAAACAAATGCGGCCCTCATTAAAAAGCCCGCCCAATAATGGCCTCTATTATTTTCTCTATGTTCCATGATATTCCTTCCTGTTTTAACCAATCAGTAAATTATAATGTAAACCGACTGATTATATTATAACGGCGGGGCTTTTCCCGTCCCAGCGGTAAATTATTGAAAAGACGCTTATACTGAAATCCTTTACGGTCGGAAGCCAGAGGAATGGGGACACACCTGCTGAAGTTCTGGTATCTCTTGAAGGACAGGAATGTCCCCAATTATACAGAAGTCAGAATAAAAGAGGAAAAAATAAAAGTGCAAGCCATCCTTGCACTTCACAAGAAAACCAAGGACACAGAGATTTTTGTGCCCGATTAATCAGCCTTCATATATCTCGTAAGGAATGCACAGACCATTCTGGCTTCTGGCTCCTGGCTTCCGACAGCATAATATTTACAGTATAAGCCTTTTACTGTTTGGCCAGGGGCTTAAGTGTTTCTATCAGGCTCTTTACCCTTGCCGTATGGGGATCATTTTCCCCCGCCAGGCTGACATACTTTTCAAACTCTCCCACGGCCCCGGCATAGTCTTTCCTTGCCACCAGGGTGTGCCCGTAATAGTAATGGGCCTCTTTATTATTTGGGTTGCTGCTGATCAGCTCCTGCAGTATCTTTTCAGCTTTGTCATACTGTCCGGCCGAAACGCAGCTCCCGGCCAGGCCTGTTTTAAGATCTTCACTCTCCGGGGCCAGGGAAAGCGCCTTTTCGTAGGTTTCTACCGCCTTGCCGCTCTGCCCTTCACTGGAGTATGCCGCGGCCAGTTCCTTTAACAGGCTTACATCCTGGGGATTAGCCTTGGATTTTTCTGCCAGTTCCTCCGCCGTAGGCGTCGCGGGCGCCTCCTGGCTGGCCTGAGGAACATTGCTTCGGTTTAAGGTCCAGGTTATCGATGAACCCAGCAGCCCCAGCGTCAGTATAACCGCCAGGAATCCAAACACTATCTTCTGCTGCAGCTTTCTTCTTGCCATAAAGGACGATCTACTTTTAGTCATTCTTAAACCACTCCTCGCTATTTAGGACAACCCCGATTTATTATAATAAAGACTTTACTAAAAGTCTATCGGGGTAAAAGTCGATATCGGCCGGACAAAAAAAAAGCCCGCAAGCAGCGGGCGTTCTGTTGATTCTAAAAGAAACTCATTGGATTTCTGGCCTGGCCGTTCACCCGTACTTCCAGGTGCAGGTGGGGCCCGGTGGCCTGGCCGGTGGAGCCGACCCTGCCGATAAACTGCCTTGCGCCTACCTTCTGCCCTACGCTCACCGCTATGCTGGAAAGGTGCCCGTACCTGGTAACAATGCCGTCACCGTGGGATATTTCAACACACTTTCCATACCCCGCATACCAGCCTGCCCGTATCACCGTACCGGCCTGGGCAGCGCTCACTGCGGTGCCTGCCCCTGCGTTGATATCCACCCCGGCATGCAGCCTGCCGCCTCTCCTGCCGTATGGCGAAATCACCGATCCCACCGTAGGCCAGCTGAGCCGGCCCCCGCCGCCAGATCCGCGGGATGCCAGAAGAACGCGGGTACCGGTGGCTATAACCTTTGGCTCGGCTTTTTCCAGTATATTCTCCTCTACTGCCTGACGGTCGGATTCCATTCCGTTTATGCTGGTAACCTGATATGTAACTTCCCTTTTTCCGCTCTTACCCTTGGCCAGTATCTTTCTTTCACCCATGTAGAGTGAAGAATCCTTTTTCTCTTCCACCGGCGGGCTCACAATTTCGGTGGCTGTCTTTGTCGTTACGGTTTTGACACTTATCAGGGGATTAGACTTGCTGAGGCTGATGGTGTCCCCCAACTGCAGACTGTCCGGGTTCATACCGGGATTGAGAGCGATAATGTCATCCACCGAAAGCCCGGCATTAATGGCGATATCCCAGAGGGTATCCCCGTTTTTAATCTCGTAAACAGCAATTTTCTGAGCCCCGCCCTTTACAGCATCCAGAGCGGTTTCAACGCTCATTACACTTATATTTTCAACCATTGTTTCGGCTATCTCAACATTTTCCACAAAGGATGCGCTGCTTCCGGCAGTCTCATACTTCCCTTTAAGAGAACTCAGCAGATTTTCGGCATCCTCCCGGCTTCTCAGGGCCAGCACGGCCTTACCGTCAACCAATATCTGGGCACCCCGCATTCGGGAGGTTACCGTGTCGTTAAGGGCTGTTTTTAAGGTATAGCCACCCAGAACCGGGCCTGTCTGGTTGGTCTTCCTCAGCTGAAGCCTTCCCAGAAGTGCTGCAGCATCTCCCCGGGGATGTTCATCAATCAGCTGGCTGATAATATCCCTGGCCTCCGCCGGGTCGCTCACCACTGAAATAAGCTGGCTGCCTGAGAATATCCCCCACTTCATATTCCCGGCGTAGGCCGCGGATATCAGTGATAACAGGAATATGGTGTAAAACGCCACCCCTATAATGGCAGCCGGCTCTTTAGGCTCTTTAACGAACTTTATAAATCTTTTAACATTTCTCGACAACACATCTGATTTTTCTATAATAAAACGATTCCCCCCTCCGTTCCTGAAGTTTTATTTAAACAGTACCTAAAAAATGGCATATAAAAGCTTAAAGCTTTTTTATTATAGCATACCTGTGCCTGATCCAAAAAAACAGAAAAATTAAAATAAATGGTGTCTTCTCTATTTTACTTTCAATTACGCTGCTTAGCCCAGTTTTACACAAACCCTCCATGAATTTCAAGAAGTTGGTGGAATAAATAAAAATATGTATAAATATATCGTAAATTACAGTATCCCGGATTGTCCCTCAACCATTACACTGAGCCAGGTACATGGCGCACTCCAGCCTTTTTTTGGTCATGGCGCAGCCGGTGGAGTAAGGTTTGAGGAGGCTGCCGTTATGGATATAGGCGTTGGCATGGCACCCCCCGCTGCAATGATACTTGGCCCAGCAACTGCTGCAGCCCTCTTTCTTATACAGGTGGGAATTTTTAAAAAGCCTGGTCAGGTCGTCTCTCCGAACTCCTGTGTATACATCGCCCATGATAAACTCTCCCTGCCCCACAAACTGGTGACAGGGGTACAGGGTTCCCTCCGGAGCGACAGCCAGGTATTGAAAGCCCGCCCCACACCCGTTCATTCTTTTGGGCAGGCAGGGGCCGCCCTCAAAGTCTATGTTGAAATGGAAAAAGTTTATGTGGCGCCCGGTCTGCCTCATTTTAAGAAGGGACCTGACAAGCTTTTCATATTCCAGGGAAACAGCGGGAAGCATCTCCTCCCTGAGAGCGTAATGTTCCCTGCGGTCAGCCACCACCGGCTCCAGGGATATGTTGTCAAAGCCCAGTGCGGCAAGATGTTCCATGTCATCGGTAAAATCGGGATTGAGGGCGGTAAAGGTTCCCCTCACATAATAGTCCCGGTAATCCCTGGACTCCAGAAAAGTCCGGATGTTTTCCAGCACAGCCTCGTAGGACCCGTTTCCACCCGGAAATGGCCTCATAACGTCATGGACCGCCTGTCTCCCGTCAATGCTGAGTATCACGCTGATATTGTTGTTGTTCAAGAAATCACCTTTTTTGCGGTCAAGCAGTATGGCATTGGTGGTGCAGGTGAACTTTATTTCCTTTCCCTTTTTACCGGCCAGCTCCCTCCCGTAGTCCACCAGCATGGCCAGCGCCTCAAAATTCAGAAGAGGCTCTCCACCGAAAAAATCAACCTCCAGGTGACGCCTTTCCCCCGAGGACTCCACCAAAAACTCCAGGGCCCTCCTGCCCACTTCAGGCGTCATAAGCCCGGCAGCGCCTCCGAATTTTCCCTGCCCGGCAAAGCAATAGCGGCAGGCCAGGTTGCAGTCATGGGCCAGGTGCAGGCACAGGGCCTTGATAAGGTTTTCTTCCGGAGGGGTGTAGCTGCCTCCGAAGGGATCGGGAGAAAAAAGTATTTTTTTATTAATAAGCTCCTTTATTTCCTCAACAGCCTCACTTACAGCTTCTCCGGGGTATCTGCCCAGGAACCTGGAGACAAAGTCTTCCTCGGTAAAGTGGTCAAACTCCTCCAGTATGTCCCAAACAAGTTCATCAACAACGTGCAGGGCCCCGCTGTGGACGTCAAAAACCAATCTTTCGCCGTCAAAAACAAATTTATGTATCATATAAATTACCCCGTTAAAGTAAAAAACCCAATCCCACGGGACCGGGCCTTTATTTAAGAATTATTTTTTTTCCTTGACACAAACCTGGTTGCCCACGGTGCAGGATGTTTTGCAGGCAGACTGGCAGGAAGCCTGGCATTCTCCACACCCCCGGCCCTGCAGGGTCTGCCTGAGGTTGTTTTTATTTACAGTCCTTATGTGTTTGCCCATGAATCTTTACCCCTCCTTTTGCCTATCCAACCTATATTATACGGGTTGCTGAGCCCATAAGCAACCATTTTCAGTCCTTTTGGGAGGTCAGCAGTCCCCCCCGGTCAGGCCAGCAGGCGGTTCTCGGCTATGTTAACCGCCATAAGGGTCCACGCCGGTATATAGGTCCCCCATATTATATTCTGCAGCCAGGGCACGATAATGGACGAGTAGGCCGGATTAAACACATTATTGGCTACCCCTATGTCACTTATCAGAATAAGCAGACCGGCCAGGAGGGAAAGGTACGCCAGAATAAAGCTCAACACCCCAAAAATCCTGACATCCCCCGCCAGATCCGGAATGGCGCTGCACAGGTTTAAAAAAAAGTCCCCCACCACCATCAGGAATACGGCAAAGGTCAAGATTACCTGCTCCCTAAACCATTTTCCGGTGAGCAGGGCAGCCGGAAAAAGAGTTAAAACAACTACAAACTTAAAATAGTTAACCGCCACCCGGCCCGGGAAAAGGTGGTCAGTTAGAATAATTACAAATGTAAGAGGCAAATATACCCTGATTAAAAGATTCTGCTCCCTGTTCACCTTCATTGCACCGTCTTTGTTATACTGTTTTGGCTTACTGTAAAATAATATTTTTCAGCCGCTGCAGATATAACTCCGATCTGCATTAATATTGGGCCGGATCTCTTAAAGTGAATATTTGTCCAGCCCGCCCCGGGACTCACTGATCTCTCTTATTACCTCCCTGTCGGTGGGGAAGGCCAGGGACGGCAGGTCATCCGGGAAAAAGAAACCCAGCCGGTCCAGGTCACCCCCGGCCAGCAGTTCCCCCCCGTTTACCCCGGCCCAAAACCATATCCCCACTGTATGGGCATCGGGGTTGTGGAAGTTTGACTTCACCGCACAGATGCCGGTGACCCTTATGTCCAGCCCGGTCTCCTCGCGCAACTCCCGCACCGCCGCGTGGTAAACATCCTCGTCATACTCCACGTAGCCGCAGGGTATGCACCACCGCCCTTTGCAGCTGCCGGTGCGCCTGCCCAGAAGTATCCTGCCCTCCGGGTCCAGCACCACCGCCGCCACCCCCACCGCCGGGTTCTCATAGAAAATGTACCTGCACTTATCACAGGTGAGCCTTGGTCTTTCGCCGTCATTTCTGTATGACAGCTTTCCCCCGCACTTGGGGCAGAAGAAAAAGCGCTGCTTCATAAAACACCTGCCAGTCAGTCTTTTTGTAAATTATACACAAAAGTCCTCGGCAATCCGTCAAAAGACCTCATTTTTATTAGGATGAGGCCTTTTGACGGTATTTCTTTTTTTATTATGTTTTGAGGCTGGCTAAACCGCGCCGCACTAAAACGACGAATTGGTGATAGTTGGTGCAGCCGGTAAACTGCGACTTATATGCTATAGAGTTGACCGCCATGACTTCTAATTATTGTGGACCTGCTGCCAATTAAAGGGAAGGTCTGCATCGTTAATGTTCTGGTCTTTATTGCCTTCGTTAAAGGTAAAGGCTACGGGCGCCCCCAGCCTTATAAATTTACTACCGGACACACTTGCCAATCTTGCTATAGGTATATCTTTAAGTCCTCCTTATCTTGCTTAGTTGTTTAATGGCTACACACAGACACAGGAAATTCTGACCTGGTTAGTAGGACACACCGTTGGACACACCGTAGGACACACCGTAGGACAGGGCTGTATAACAGGCGGGCATGTGGGAAGAACGGCCACCAGCTCGCGAGTGACTGTCTTCTTGACCAGAAGGATGCATTTAAAAATCAGCACAGGTTCGGTTAAGGCGGTATCGGTATTGGTTTCAAATACGATGCATATGGCGGTTCCCTCTTCTTCCACAGTCTGCTCCTGAATAATATCTGTGGGTAAAACGCCGGGAGCTTCCTGCTCCTCCTGGAAAGTTGCCGCTATATTGAGACAGGCCAAAATAGCGCCGGTGTCAAGGTTTCTGATCAGGATAACGCCGTTTACCCAACCGCAGTTGACTATTTTATCCCTGAGCAGTGTGGGGCGGAAGAATGCGTTGTTGCTCTGGCAGAAAAATTCAAAAGAAATGGGTACGGTCACACCGCCCACCACAGCGGTAGCCTCGCCGGTGAGGGGGTTTACCACAATACCAAGACCCGTAGCCGCATTGATGGCAGCTACAGTCAACCTGGCCTCCGCCACCTTTTGCACACACGCCTCAAATACCAGACAGATGTTGTTATTGCCATTAGGCATTATTAAATCACTCCTTATTTTATTCAACAAATTCCAGCGCCACACCCGGGACACCCTGGGAATACAACATTTACCTTCTCCTGATGTATAATATGTAAGGAGTGCCAAATTTGTTATAAAAGAAAAAATTATTTCCAACAAAACGCTGAAAAAAAACAAAAAACCCCCTAAAATGTTGGGGGATCTTATTTACTGGTGCGGGTGAAGAGGATCGAACTCTCAACCCTCAACCCTCAGCTTGAAAATTTGTCGACGCGAACGAAAGGTAAGCATGGATAAGGTAAAAAGTGACTATTTGCAACACCTCGAAGGTTTTACGACTGCAAAGTAACATTCACTACGAAACCTATTTATACTTAATGTTAACAATATAAGCTTCGCATGTATCATTACCACCTTAATAGAAAAATCCCTATCAAGTAGGGTTATCGTTTTGGAATGTCATTTTATTTAATTCAGATAAAGCATATTTTTTGCCTCTTAGTGCATTAATGGCCAATATCCTAACAGCTTTATCCTGCCCTGAGGCGAGATCCGCGTTAACTGAAACCCCTTCTCTTAGGGTTGCTAACTTTTCCAGAACATTGCAGATTGCAATTATTGTTGGGTCACGATTTTCTTTTGGCATATCATAACAGAATCTAACTATCTTCCATAAGTTGGACACAGAAAACTGCTCTTCTAGCATTCGGATTAGCTCAAAGCGACTCATTGTCTCTAAAATCTTCAATTGTAAAGATTGGATCTACTTCTATTCCCCTTCCCTGGAGAACTTCCGTACCCCCTTCTTCTCTGTCAACAAGTACAATTACTTTTACCACCTGACAACCTAGTTCCTGTACCGCTTCAATAGCCTTAATAATTGAACCTCCAGTGGTAATTACATCATCCACAATTACAACCCGATCCCCTTGATTCAAAACAGGACCTTCTACATATTTACATTTTCCATGTTTCTTGGGTTCTTTCCGAACAATAAACATCTTAAGCGTGTTCATTCCCTCAAGGTGAGCTACAGGAGATAAAGCACCAACTATAGGATCAGCGCCTATGGTAAGTCCGCCAACGGCATCAATATTTAAACCCTTAATTTTCTGAATAATAATTTTTCCTATGAGATAGGAACCTTCTGGGTGTAGCGTAACTTGTTTAGCATCAAAATAATATTTACTCTCTTTACCCGAGGAAAGTATGAATTTGCCAAACTCAAAAGAATGCTCTTTAACGAGAGCGTGAAGAATTATCCATTCTTTATTAAATGTATTAAAAACTTTATTGCCAATTGACATAAAATTAGCCGCCAACAATCATGAGAGCGGCTACACCTCCTTTAAGGTATAACTTTTAAATAACATAATAATTTATATATTCTATGCTGTCAAGAAATAACGTTTTTATTTGGAATTAAATTTGTCGAAATAAAAATCTTTACCAATCCTTTTTCTTGAACTGATAAGACCTGGTCTCCCCGTAATCGTTGAGGCCTTGATATTTCTATGAAAATTTGGAGCGGGTGAAGAGGATCGAACTCTCAACCCTCAGCTTGGGAATTTGAA
>JAMCVT010000025.1 GCA_023475565.1 Actinomycetota bacterium | reverse complement strand
ATGGGCATTCTCAATTGGTCGGAGGTGCTAAAGAGCAGCATCCCTGGTCAGTGATCATCGGGAATGCACCCAGTCCCTCCGACAAGTCGGAAATACATCTTGTCTCCTCCGACCATCCGGAAATGCATCCCGGGACTAAAAGCAAAAAACCTGCAGCTCTTGCTGCAGGCCTTTATTCACCATTACTTTTTTGCGACAACTTCCTTGTTCTTGTAATAACCGCACTCGGGACAGACCCTGTGAGATACAATCAGCACGTGACACTGAGGGCATTCTACCAGGTTAGGGGCCTCCAGGTTAACATTAGCCGCCCGGCGCTGCCTGCCTCTAGTTTTCGATGATCTCCTCTTTGGTACTCCCATTTATCGCCACCCCCTTCAACCCGGTCTTTATGTTTATTCGTCTTTTTCCAAAAGCTGTTTCAGTTTTACCAGCCTGATGTCTATGTCATCCTTATTGCAGTCACATTTCTCCACATTCAGGTTTTTGCCGCAGCTCTGGCACAGCCCCCGGCAGTCATCCCGGCAGAGAAGCTTCATGGGGAGGGAGGCCAGTATGGTCCTGGCAACCTCCGGAGCTACATCAATGGAGTCTCCCCTGAACGGTATCCAGTCCTCTCCGCCTTCGTCCGGATTTATTTCCTGCTTACCGGTGTTGTAATAAAACTCGTTTATCTCTTCCCTGACAGGCATGTCAAAAATTTCCAGACACCGTCCGCAGGCCAGTTTTATTTTTGTCTCAAAAGATCCTGCAACGGCGATGGATCTGCCGTTGTTGGCTATTGATACATCAAGCCTTACAGGAGTATTGAAGATTACTTCTTCCAGTCCGGCCTGAATAGGCTGCATCTTAAATTCTTTTACCAGATGATATTTAGTTCCGGGACTGTTTTTTATCTTTGAGATGTCAAGCTCGATCATTATACTTTTCACCATGCCACAAAAAGAATTATATAAAAGCCGGGTTTATTTTGTCAAGGATTATGCTCTTCTTAATTCCTTTATTTCCCCCGCAGATTCTAAATATGCACATTACATAGTATAAATCATTTTAAAAAAGTTTTCCAGATATATATAAAAACGGGGTGTGCTCATTGTCTTTTCCTTCAATTATCATCATATTATCTTTTTTTGCGGCCCTGTTCATACTGCTGTCGGTACGACGATCAGGCCCTAAAAAGGCCTCCGGGACGATCTCCGGACTGTTCTGGACAACCTGCGCCGTGGCCTTTGCCGCCGGTATGGTGTCCCATCCGGCAGAGGTGTACGCGGGGGCCACCATGGGCCTGAAAACGTGGTGGAACATAGTATTTCCTTCTCTCCTGCCATTCTTTATAGTATCTGAGCTGTTAATGAACTTCGGCCTGGTCAGTTTTACAGGAGCCCTCATGGAGCCCCTGATGCGGCCCCTTTTTAATGTGCCGGGCTGCGGGTCCTTTGTTATGTGTATTGGCTATACCAGCGGCTACCCCATCGGGGCCATGGTCACCGCCCGCCTGCGGTCACAAAAGCTCTGCACCAGGATAGAGGCCGAGCGGTTGATTTCCTTTACCAACAATTCCAGCCCTCTTTTTATGATCGTTGCTGTATCGGTGGGAATGTTCGGCCGCCCGGAACTGGCGGTGGTCATTGCCGGGTCCCACTATCTTTCCAACCTTACCCTGGGGTTTTTAATGCGCTTCTACGGTCGCCATGACAGTGAAACAATGCCCGTCCGGGGATACCCCTTCGGAAGTGTACTCCGGCGGGCCATCAGTGAGCTGGGGGCAGCCTGGGAAAAAGAAAACCGCCCCCTGGGGAGAATCATCAGCGATTCGGTGAAGAATGCCGTAAACAGCCTCCTGGCCATAGGCGGTTTTATAATACTATTCGCGGTAATCATCAAGCTGGTTACCGTGGCCGGCTTTATAGACCGGGCAGCCGCCGCGCTGGGCACTTTATTGTGTCCGCTGGGCTTTTCCCCTGAAATAATGCCCGCCCTGGCCAGCGGTTTTTTTGAAATGACCATAGGGTCAAAGATGGTAAGTGAAGCTTCGGCCCCACTCATCCAGCAGGTAGCTGCGGTAGAAATGCTGCTGGCCTGGAGCGGGCTGTCGGTAATTGCCCAGGTGGCCGGAATGATAAGCGAAACCGATATCCGTATGCTTCCATTTGTATTGGCAAGGCTGGCCCATACTGCTCTGGCAGCCCTTTATGCAGTTTTTCTGTTCGGCCCGGCCCTTCCACAGGCCCAAGGCCTAATGGTTCCGGCCACGGCGGCCCTGGAAAAAATGGGAGGATCACCGCCGCTCCTGGCCAATCTGGCTGTTTCTGGGGTGCTGCTGCTGCTGGCCATAATTTCACTCATTATTATTTCCACCCTTTACCTGGCCTTCAGGAAAGTCAGGATCTACCTGTAAGGGGCCTTCTATCCGTCCGGACTTCCGTTCAGCAGGAGATATACACTGAAGGTTGTTCCCTTGCCAAGCAGGCTGTGAACCTCAATCCTTCCTCCCAGGTCCCGTATAATGCTGTAGGAAACAGTTAGTCCCAGCCCGGTTCCCTCAGCCTTGGTGGTATAAAAGGGGGTCCCCAGCTTGTCTATGTCTTCCGGCCTGATTCCGCATCCCGTGTCGGTCACACTGATGACAAGGTGCTCATCGCACCGTTTAGCTCTGATTCTGAGTATTCCTCCCCCGGCCATGGACTGCACGGCGTTGTTGCACAGGTTGAGAAGAACCTGCCTTATTTTAATAGGTTCTGTAAGCATCTCAACATCAGCGTCTATAAGGTCCTTGATCAATATTACATTTCTCTGCAGCGCGAAAGGGGCTATAATGCTGCATATTCTTTCCAGTATGCCGGCCATATTCACCCGCACTTTTTCTATTTTTCCCGGCCTGGCCACCTGGAGAAGGTCCACTATAAGCCTGTTCATGCTGCGGCAGTTATCTATTATTTCCTGCTGGTAGTTTGCTATAGACTCCTTCAGCACCTCATTCCCGGCCATCCTGGACAATTTGTTTTTAGTGACCTCGGCAAAGCCGGATATAACGGTGAGTGGGTTTTTTATCTCATGGGTAATGCCCAGGATCAGCTGCCCAATCAGGGCCAGGCGCTCATTTTCCACGGCCTGTTCCTGGCGGCCCGGAAGGAATGGGCCCCCACCGCTGTTAAATTCCGGGAAGCGGCTGTCTTCAGAGGCTTCCAGCATCAGTACCGCTATATAGCCGGCACTGCCTTCTTCCGTAACAACCGGAGCAATAATTGCCTCATACCTTCCCGCAGGACCCCGGAAGTTAGTGTAAAACCTGGTAATCATCCCGCCTTTGACGGCCCTGTGCAGAATGTCTTTGAAGGCTGACAGTTCCGGCTCCGGACAAATTTCCTCCAGTCTTTTACCGGCAATTTCCCTTTCATCAATCTCCCCGCCCAGCAAAGGAAAAATAAAATTCCTGTTGCTGGCGGCATTGGATATAATGTAGCGGAAATCAGGGTAGGAAATAACAATAAAAGGCAATGGCATAGAATTTAGAACTTTTAAGATTGCACTGGCAGGGTTATCCATGAATTCACCTCGCACTAATCACCAAATACCTCTTCGCTGTTCTCACCCAGCCTATTTTTAAAACATCAGCCCCCATGTCTGATCTTCCCGGCATACTCAAGGAACTCATTGGTCACCGGACTTTCATGGCTCTGCTTATTCCCGGCCAGATATAGCATCCTTGCGGAATCAAAAGGCGGCGGTACGCTTTTTATCCTCCCCAGTTCCAGGGCATCCCCGGCAGCCAGACTTGAAACCACGGCGACCCCCAGACCGGCCTGGACAGCGGTGATTACCGCTCTGGTGCTGCTAATTTCCATGGATACTTTTATCCTGTCGGCATCAATATCTTTTTCGGCTAACTTCTTTTCAAAGGACCTCCTTGTTCCGGAGCCCGGCTCCCTCAATACAAATGGCTCCTCCAGCAGTTCATCAGCCGCCAGGTCACCCCGGCCGGCCCACCGGTGACCCGGCGGCACTATCAACACAAGATTATCACTGACCCACGGCTCACACCAGATCCCGCTTCCGGTGGCGGGTGAACCCGTTACCCCTATATCAATTTCATTATCCTTTATCCACCTGAAAACCTGTCCGCTTCCGGCCACCTGAAGGCTGATGGTTATGCCCGGGTATACTTTACAGAACTCACCGACGATCAGGGGCATCAGGTACTCACCCGGAGTGGTGCTGGCCCCCACCACCAGGTGGCCTGTTTTAAGTCCTTTCATGTCTTCTATACCAGACCTTATTTTCTGGTATCTGGCCACCATTTTCTTTGCTTCAGGGTATATAAGCCTGCCGGCTGGTGTAAGGCTGAGCCTCTTATCCCCACGCTGAAACAATGTCACCTGCAGGTCCTCCTCCAGAGATTTTATCTGGAAGCTTACCGCCGGCTGGCTCATAAAAAGCTTACGGGCGGCTGCGGTGAAACTCTGCAGGTCGGCCACCAGCAAAAATGTCTCTAATTGTCTCAAATTCATATTACCTGCCCCCTCACCCTCTAAACCTTTTACCACCAGCCACGGACGGGTATCAAAGGTATCATCAGCAATATCAAAGACCAAAGGTTCATTGTTTATATATATAAATTATTCTTTCGGTAGCTATCCTCTTTTTCCTTTTGTTGATGGACAAAAAATAGTGAAAACGTCAAAATTATGTCATTAACCATAAACATGGTAAAAAAGTCTGGATTTTTTAGTTTGATTTGATTTTTACCTTTAGCCGCATGCTTAAAATAATCCGCAAGAAAACTGAGTGTTAATCATTGTGACAGTATTTTTGGAACCCTTGTCCCTAACATATTTTACTTATTCTGTTTATACCTTCTATGGCATATTTTTTTATAAAAAATAAGAAACTATAAAAACTACAATAAAAAAGGAGGTGAGTCTGTTGGCAAAGGCAACAGGTATAGTGCGGAGGATCGATGACCTGGGCAGGGTGGTTATTCCCAAAGAACTCCGCAGGACCTTGAAGATCCGTAATGGAGACCCGCTGGAAATATACGTCGACAGAACAGGGCAGATAATGCTGAAAAAATACTCTCCCATAAACGAGCTGGGGCAATTTGCCCAGGAGTATGCCGAATCACTTAATGAGGCTCTGGGCCACATGGCCATCATTACGGACAAGGACAGCGTTGTGGCTCTTGCAGGTAAAAACATAAAAGATTTACTGAACCAGACCATAAGCGCCAACATGGAAGAAATAATGGAAAATAAAAAAGTTGAGATTTTTGCTTCTCCTCTGTCAGTAACGGAAGATCAGAAGTCAACCTTCGAATCGGCGGTAATAGCTCCGATCATTTCTGAGGGCGCAGCAATAGGCTCGGTGATCATAGCCTCCAAAGAAAAGGTACAGATGAGCAGCCTGGAGGCCAAACTGGCTGAAACAGCCGCGGGGTTCCTGGCCCGGCAGATGGAACAGTAAATCGGCTTATACTGAAATACTTTGCGGTCGGAATACAGAATTCAGAAGCCAGAAGCCAGAATGGTTCGGGCAGGATGCCCTGACGAGAAAAAACCTCGTTACCGGATATCCAAAAGCAAATCCCCTCTAGAGGGGATTTATTTTGCGATGACCTCTTTCATAAAGACCCAAGCGGAATGCTCAAACATTCTGAATTCTGAATTCTGGGTTCTGTATTCCGACCATAAAGTATTTCAGTATAAGCATTTTACTATTGCAGCCACTTTTCCCCCCCCATGGCATCACTGGTATCCCTTTGGTGGTCAAGGGTATGAGTTTGTTCTTCAGTAAACACATTTAACAGGGGCAGGTACTCCCGGGCCACCAGGCCGTCCTCCACCCCATCATTCAGCGGTGGGCCGTACGCCAGCCGGTACAGTCCCGACAGCTCTGAAATCAGGGGACTTCTGGGGTTGGTTCCGGTGACCTGATCGTCAAAGGCCTCCTCGGCCATGGAATCAGCCCTCTCCGAAAATTTCTCCGGACTGACTCCCAGACCGGCTATATTAAGCGGCATCTCTACACCGGCAGCAAGTTTCTTTACCGCAGCAATCAGTGATAACACCCCCTCTTCGGTGGATGAAGAGGGGAGCCCCAGGTATGCCGCCACTTCCCGGTATTTTTCAGGGGCCCGGAAAAATTCGTACTGGGGAAAGGGGGCAAATTTAACCGGCGGGCTGGCGTTATAGGCAATTACGTAGGGAAGCAAAACGGCATTGGCCCGGCCGTGAGATACGCCGAATTCGGCCCCCAGCTTGTGCGCCAGACTGTGATTTACTCCCAAAAAGGCGTTGGTAAAAGCCATCCCGGCTATACATGAGGCATTATGCATCTTTTCCCGGGCCTCCCTGTCGCCCGGGTTCCGGTATGAGCGGGGGAGATAACGGAATACCATTTCCACCGCCTTCAAGGCCAGGGCGTCGGTGTAGTCGGAAGCCATCACCGAAACATAGGCCTCCAGGGCATGGGTAAGCACATCCAGGCCGGTGTCGGCGGCAACCCGGGGGGGCATGGACATGGCCAGATGGGGATCAATTATGGCCACATCCGGTGTCAGCTCATAATCCGCCAGGGGATACTTGATGTGTTTGCCCCGGTCACTGATCACGGTAAAGGCAGTCACCTCGGACCCGGTGCCGCTGGTGGTGGGAATGGCCACAAATACTGTTTTGCGGCCCAGCTTGGGAAACTTGTAGGTCCTCTTCCTTATATCCAAGAACCTCAGCCTGAGGTATTCAAACTCCACCTCCGGATGCTCGTAAAAAAGCCACATGGCCTTGGCTGCATCTATCGGCGAACCCCCGCCCAGGGCTATAATTGTGTCAGGCCTAAAGCTCTTCATGGCCTCGCACCCCTTTTTCACCGTGTCCAGTGAGGGATCGGGCTCCACATCGCTGAATATATCAACTGTTACCGGATCGCTGCGCTTTTTGAGGTGGTAAAGGATCCGGTCCACCATGCCGAGCTTCAATATGGCCGGGTCGGTCACTATGAAAACCCTCTGGGCGCCTGGCAGCTTACTGAGGTAACTTACAGAGCCGTGCTCAAAATATATCCTTTCAGGCACTCTGAACCACTGTATTTTTTCGCGCCTTTTGGCCACCCTCTTTATGTTTATCAAATTATCCACACTGACATTGGAAGTGGTGCTGTTGCTTCCCATAGACCCGCACCCCAGGGTAAAGGAAGGAACATTTATATTGTACAGATCCCCTATGGCCCCATGGGTGGAGGGAGAGTTTACAATAATTCTGCCCGCCCTCAGGCGGCGGGAGAATTCCTCGATCACCCCGCCGTCCTCGGAGTGAATAACCGCAGAATGGCCCAGGCCACCGTATTCAATCACCTGCTCGGACATGTCTATCCCCTCCCTGCTGCCCTCCACCGTGTAAAGAGACAGTATGGGGCTCAGCTTCTCCATGGACAGGGGAAAGTCAGGCCCTACTCCCTCCAGGGGGACCACCAGTATTTTTGTGTCCGGCGGCACAGCAAAGCCGGCCATCTCCGCAATTACCGAAGCAGGCTGCCCGGCCACCTCAGGGTTCAGCGAACAGCTCCCGTCCTTTAGGACAATACGTTCAAGCATTTTCTTCTCCTCCGGGTGCACGAAATAACAGCGGTATTCTTTCATTATTTCAAATACCCGGCCGGATATTTCCCGGTCCACTATAAGTGACTGCTCCGAAGCGCAGATGAGTCCGTTATCGAAGGTTTTGCTCATCACCAGGTCAGTTACAGCCCGCCTGATGCTGGCGGTCTTTTCAATATAACAGGGCACATTGCCGGGGCCCACCCCCAGGGCCGGCTTCCCCGTGCTGTACGCCGCCCTGACCAGCCCTGACCCCCCGGTGGCCACAATCATCGAAACACCCGGATGTCTCATCAGGTATCCCGTGCCCTCTATGGAAGGGCTGTCCATCCAGGAAATGCAGCCGGGAGGCGCACCGGCCGAAAGGGCCGCCTCCAGCATTACCCGGGCGGATTCCGAGCTGGACCGGACGGCCCCGGGGTGAAAGCTGAATATTACCGGGTTCCTTGTTTTTATGCATATTAAGGATTTGAACATGGTGGTGGAGGTGGGATTGGTAACCGGCACCACAGCCGCCACCACGCCTACCGGCTCGGCAACCTCCAGGTAGTCTTCCTCTTCACTTTCCCTTATTACGCCGACTGTCTTTTTGTATTTTATGCTGTGGTAAACCGACTCTGTGGCAAAAATATTCTTTGTTATCTTGTCCTCGTACACCCCTCGGCGGGTCTCCTCAATGGCCATTTTGGCCAGGCCCATGTGCTTTTCAAGTCCGGCCAGAGCCATGGCATGCACTATTCTGTCTATTTTCTCCTGGCCGTAAGTTAAAAATTTTTCAGCGGCAGACCGGGCAGCCGACACCAGCTCATCTATTTCGGAAAATCCTGTTTCCTCAGACATTTTAAGACACCTCCAGCGGCATAATATAAAACAATTATTCCGCGACCCGGGAATAGTTATGCCGAAAATACGCTTATTCTGAAATCCTTTACGGTCGGAATACAGGAGTCAGAAGTCAGAAGCCAGAATAAGCATGCATTTCTTTTCCGTCTTCCGGTATTAAACCGACCTTAGGCCGGACACACAAAACTCCATAGTTGCTCCTGCAGCTTAATAAACAACCCGTATTCCGTTGTAAAGGAATACCCAAACCATTCTGGATTCTGAATTCCGACAATAAGTCCATTTCAGTATTAGCTTTTACAGGAGGGGAATACCCATGAGCACCATGTGCCCGGCCTGCAGCGGAATTCTCACCAGGGGGCCGGTATGCGGATGCGGTGAAGAGATGGTCGATTCCGGCCCGGTAACCGATTATTTTGGCCCGTACAGCCCATATTTCAACCTTCACTTCGAGTCCGGCCTCTGCGTGCATCTTTTTTCATGTCCTGCCTGCGGATATGACAGGAGAATAGCAGTTAATCTCGAAGATATGTAAAAAATAATATTTTATAAAATATTATTTAAAATATTGAAAGGTGCTGGGACCATTGTACAGTGAAATAATAATAAAGGTTCTGACCAGTGTCCCCATTTTTAAAGACATCTCCCCGGAATCCATTGTAAAACTGGCGCAGCTGGCCAAACTTAAACATTATGATCCGGGGGCCACAATATTCAGGGAGGGAGACCCCGGAGACTGTCTTTTCGTTATTGCCTCGGGTAAGGTTGACATACTGGCGGTAAGGGCCGGGGGGAAAGAACTAAAGCTGAGAACCCTGAATCCCGGAGAGGTTTTCGGAGAGATGGCGCTGCTGGACGGACTGCCCAGATCGGCAACCGTAAAGGTATGCGAAAGCAAGGCCATACTCTTTTATATAAACAGGACCGACTTCAACCTGTTCCTGATAAAGAATCCCGAGGTGTCGATAAAGCTGGTGGAAACCGTCAGCCGGCGGCTCAGAGACACCAACATGAGGATGAAAGAAATAATAGATGAAAACGAAAAAATAAAAATGGGCGGGCAGGGGCAGCCCGGACCGGGCGACGGCTTTTTCAAGGAAGAATACCTTTGCCCCCACTGTGACTGGCTGATTCAGACATTGAAGGTTAAAGGGGAATTGGCTGAAGTACTGAGGTCAGACGATGATTTCTGCCCTCATTATAAGGACATAAACCCCCTTTATTATGAGGTAGTGGTTTGTCCCGTCTGCGGCTATGCATTCACCGACAGCCTGTACAGAAAAACAGATAGCCAGGAAAAAGAAGCTATCCGGAATAAAATTAACGGGATGGGCAAAACACCCAACTATACAGGCCGGAGAAGTTTGCAGCAGGCTATAGACGCCTACCGGCGGGCCTGTTATATTCATGGTGACAGAGAGATCAGCAATTTTGACCGGGCCGAGCTGTATCTAAGGCTGGCCTGGCTGTACCGGTACAAAAAAGACCGGGAGAATGAAAAAAAATTCCTGGACAGTGCCCTGCAAAAGTTCAAAACCTCTTTTGAAGAAGAGGGTGAATACGCAAACCCTCAAAAAGACGTATATATAATGTATATGATCGGGCTTACCTACCTGAATATGGGGATCCCCGGAGAGGCCCAAAAATGGCTTTACGCCTTGACCCGGCACGACATGAAGGATCAGGTCACTCAACTGGCTGAAAAGGCAGGCTGTCTTTATCAGGAAATAAAGCAAAAGGAAAAGAATCTATCCTGAAAATACGCTTGTCACGCTTATACTGAAATTCTTATTTGTATTTGTATGAAACTATTGTATAGCGGGGGTTGTCCTCAAATGAATTTCTGGAAGATTGTTGTTTTGGCCGTACTTGTTGCCATACTGCTGGCCACAGCCCATATGGAATACAAAACCTACCGGCACCAGGTAAACGACCCCAGGCATTACGAGACCATCGGCAACTAGGCCGGGTTCGATAACCTGTTCCTTTTATCTGCCCCGGAAATAGGGGGTAGCTGGTGAAATTAAGCCACGTATTTCGGGAATTAATGCATTTTTTCACCTTGACTGTCGATTTCTATGTGCCTGAGTGGCCCTGTTAAAAACATTAATACTACCCCCCCATTATCCCTGCCTCCATTTGGGTGTCTTCAGAGGTATTCTGAAATTACGATTTTACATTACATAGTTCGTGCAAGTAATTTTTTATTATTCCAATTTTAATTTAATTTTTATATAATAGTACATGAGAGCGATGTTAAATTAATACGCATGCAAAGAGAAGATGTCTTCGAAGAATTATTCTTTTAAGGATAAAGAAATGCATCCATGAATATTTAATATTAAAAGCTGCTGCCATGTATTTTAAGGACAACTCTTGCATGGGTTATATGTGTGGCTTTTCCTCTGCAAACATATTTTAACAGGGAGGTGATAATCAGCAACAGGTATCCGCAGGGAAAGGGGTGATGCACGAAAACTATCGCGCACTTTAACTAACTTGTTAATTTTTTAATGAGGAGGGAAAAACAATGTCTTCACCAGCAAATGCTGGAGGTTCCAAGCTGTTGAAGCTTGAAGACTGGTGGGCGGTATGGATTGGCCTTTTTGTCTTTCTTCTGGGTCTGGGACAGGTCTTCGGCGCCGACCTGCTGGGCTGGGTGGTAAAAACAAGCGCTTACACCGACATCACCAAGGCTGTGGCGCCAATCTCCAAATCATACTCGGGCATGTCAGGTTTCACCTCATTAATACTGACCTACCTCTTCCTTCTGGCAGTAACAACTGTCGGGGCCGCTGCCATGGGATCCAATGTGAAAAAGTTCATGGCCGGTTTTACAATTATCTTCTGGTTAACTTACGGATGCATTATACTTGGTGAAAACGCCCATATCGCAACACCGCCGGACCCTGCGAAACAGGTCAAGGCGGGGGTCTCCTGGTCACTGGGACTTGGCGAAATGGGTCTAGTCTTTGCAATGCTGTTGGGTCTTATAATTGGCAACTTTTTTACAGGGCTGGCCAAATTCCTGGAGGAGGCCGCCAAGCCCGAGTGGTTTATCAAAACCGGTATTGTTATTCTGGGGGCTGCCCTCGGCATTAAAACCATAGAGGCCGCATCCCTCGCCAGCACCATTATAATCCGGGGCCTCTGCGCCGTTGTAGAGGCTTACCTTATTTATTGGCCGGTGGTCTACTTTGTTTCCAGGAGATACTTCAAGTTCACACCGGAATGGTCGGCACCCCTGGCCTCCGGCATATCCATCTGCGGTGTCTCTGCAGCAATCGCCACCGGAGCCGCCATCAGATCAAGACCCGTTGTCCCTGTTGTTCTCTCGGCGGTTATCATCGTATTCGTGGCCGTTGAACTTCTTTTCCTTCCGTTCCTGGCCGCTGCAACCCTGTACAACGAGCCAATGGTGGCCGGCGCCTGGATGGGCCTGGCAGTAAAGAGTGACGGGGGCGCCATCGCCAGCGGCACCCTGACCGAATCTCTTATCTACGCCAGGGCAGCTGCCGCCCATGGAATCACGTACGCCAAAGACTGGGTTCTCATGGTCACCACCACCACCAAAATATTTATAGACATTTTCATCGGTGTGTGGGCCTTCATCCTTGCCGTAATATGGTCGGTATTCCGTATTGACAAAAGAGCCGGGGCACAGGAAAAGGGGCAGAAGGTTTCGCCCATGGAAATATGGGACCGCTTCCCCAAGTTCATTATAGGTTTTGTGGTAACCCTGCTGATTATGTTCTTTGCCGGCCTTATCAACCATGATATCGTAAAGCCGGCCAAGACCGGGATGGATCATGCAAATGCCCTCAGGAGCATTTTCTTCGCCCTCTGCTTCTTCTCCATTGGCCTTATAACCAACGTTCGCAGGCTGTGGGCAGAGGGAATGGGCAAAATAGTGGTGGTATACGCTGTTTGCCTGTTCGGCTTTATCCTCTGGGTAGGCCTGTTTATTTCATGGGTATTCTACCATGGTATTATGCCGCCGCTTGCATAACAGCGGCCATATCAAGGAGGTGTAGACATGTCTGAAAGCGTGCCAAAAATTGCCGACCAAAACCTGCAGGTTTCTGAAATGCTGCAAAACGAAGAGTGGTACGATTTGCTTCCCATAGAAAAAAAGCTCATCGGGTGGTCACTGGGCCTGGGAGTGTCTCTGCTGGTAGTGTTTATAGTAGTGTTTGTATTCCTTTTCCCGGCTGCGCACGCGTAAAATAGAATCTTCAAGGTAAAGTACAGCCCGCTTCCTGTCAATATGGGAAGCGGCTCTTTTTTGGGGCATTACCCGGCCCCCGTCCGGAAGGAGATTAGATTGGCCTGTTGAAATATTTATAGAACGCAACAAATAATCCTGAATTCTGTATTCCGTATCAAGTGCCTGTAAGCAATCTCGGGCAGCCCGTACCCGTCAGCAGGGCTGCCTTATCTATGAAGCAAGGAGAAATGACATTGAAAAGGATTGGCATAGACATTGACGGCGTTATAGCCGATTCCCAGCCGGTGATTATAAAAAAGCTCAACCATCACTTCGGCAGCCAGTGCACCCTTGAAGACTTTGTAAATTTTGACCCTGTAAAAATGTACGGGATGGACCGCAAACAGCTGGACAGCTTTATTATGGAAAGGGAGCTGGAGATAATTGAAGAGGCTCTGCCCATTCCCGGCGCTGTAAAAATAATCAATGACCTTGTGCAAAGCTACGGGGTTTACCTGGTATCGGCGCGAACCCCTATCCACACCAGGCGAACCGAGGCCTGGCTGGACAGGTTTAAAATATCCCGCCACGGCCTGGTCCTGCTGGGGCAGCATGATAAGCGGGCCACCTGCACCGGCCTGTGCGTGGACTTATTTATAGAGGACAGCCTTAAAAACGCCTCCCAGGTAAGTTCCTGCGGAATCCCCGTTCTTCTTATGGATGCCACGTACAACCGGGGCAGCCTCCCGGCTATGGTTACCAGGGTCTTCAGCTGGCAGGAAATATGGGATTATATTACCGGTATTCTATAGTACAGGAGTGGAGGAGTTTATACTTGCCAAGCGGCGTTTTGGACACCCGGGCTTATATAGCCTATGCCGTTGTCTGTATAGTCTGGGGATCAACTTATCTGGCCATACGTATAGGGGTCAGCGACCTCCCCCCTGCGCTTTTTGCCGGAGTGCGCTTTTTAATTGCCGGAGGCCTCATGATGGCCTACGTTAAGCTAAGAAAGCTGGAGATGCCCCGCTCCCTGAGAGATATAAGGATTATAGCAACGGTGGGGCTCTTTCTTCTTTTCGGAGGCAACGGACTGGTGGTCTGGTCCGAGCAGTACATACCCTCCGGGCTTACCGCCCTCATTGTTTCCATCGTTCCTCTTTTCGTCGCCCTGCTGGACCTGTTTTTTCCCGGTGGGGCCCGGATGGGCAGGAAGGGCTGGACCGGTCTGCTTATTGGTTTTGCAGGGGTTGGAGTGCTGGTTTTGCCGGGCGCCGGCCTGCAGGCGGTGGATTTAAGGGGAGTGCTGGGGGTTATGGCCGGAGCCTTTTTATGGGCATCGGGGTCACTGTACTCTTCCAGAAACTCCGTTTCCGGCTCAATGCTTTCCATTTCTGCGCTGGAGATGCTGGCGGCGGGAACAGCCCTTTGCCTTACCGGCCTGGCAGCCGGCGAGGCCTCACATTTTCACCTTACTGTGAAGGGAGCGGGAGCTCTTACCTATCTTATTTTTGCCGGATCAATAATAGGCTTCAGCTGCTTTGTCTACATAATCAAGGCCCTGCCCCCGGCAAAGGCTTCCACCTATTCCTATGTCAACCCGGTAGTGGCAATTTTCCTGGGCTGGCTGGTACTGAACGAAAGCGTGACCATACGCGACATAGCCGGGGCCATTGTCATACTGGCCGGGGTGGTTATGGTGCAGACAGCCAGATTTGAGCAGATATTGCCCGGCGAAAATAAGGACGGCCCCGAAAGGGCCGCCCTATCCCCGGCTGACAGCAGCAAAACTGTCAGCTAATCAATCAGCCTTGGCTACCTATACACATCTTCAGTATCCCGGGGGAGTTTTATGGTTTTTATTTCTTTCAGGTCTGCCATACTGCTCAGTCTGACCGCCCCTTCCGACACAGTGTAAAAAACATCGTTTATATAAGCGGATCTCCTTATGGCTTCAGTGACTTCATACCCGTTATTATTTACGGCAGGGTGCTCAACCCTGCCTTTCAGCTTTATCCCGTCTGCAGTGGAGATATTGAAAACATACATCCCCTGCCACTGGCTGTAATACCTAATGGCGCCCCCTTTCATATCAAAAGGTGTCGGCAGGCTGTATGAGACGGGCAGGGCCATAATATTTTGGGACCGGCTGAAAAGGAAAGCCTTATGGTCCCGGGATGCCTCCGAGTCGGATCCCGGCTGATCCACTTCGTATTTGGCAAGCTCAACAGGCTTTTCCGGGTTGGTTACATCAAAAAGGGCAATCTTGACACCCTGCTGCCTTGGGGGCAGCGGAGGCATTATTTGCGGAGTCATGGGTATTGGCTGGGGCTCGGGGACAGGGACCACCTCTTTTCCGACACCTATCAGGTGATTTTCATCATACGGGTGCAGGTAGTCGGAATAGCCCGGTATTTTCAGCTCACCCAGAACTTTAGGCTCTTTGGGGTTCTTAACATCTATCACAAACAGGGGATCTATATTTCTGAAGGTGACCAGGTAGACCCGATTGCCCATAAACCTGGCCGAGTAAATCCTCTCCCGGGGGGCCAGCCCCTCCAGCCTGCCCACCACATTGAGGTCCCCGTCCAGAACATATATATTGTTCCGGCTGACCGGGCTGTCAAAGAATATACGTCCCTCGGACGTGGTGGCCACCCTGAAATAACCGCCGTACTCATCCATGGAAAACTGATTGAGAAGCCTTCCATTAACCTCACCCCGGCACCTGTACTCTATATCCCCGTCCTTAACAGCCAGCCTGTGAATAACAGTTTTGTTCCTTTCCCTTTCCATGTCCCGGTTCATTTTCTCCCGCAGGCTGTACAGTCTCTCCTCAAGCACCGCCGCATCACTGTAACCCAGCCCTCCCAGGTAACTCTCCAGAATGCTTTCCACTTCCAGCATCTTCTGGCCGGGAGGAATGTTCGAGGCAGCAAGGCTCTTTATTTTTGCAGAGGCCTCTCCCGCCGCCAGGGAGGCCAGCTCGTTTATGAACCTGTTGGTAAACTGCACTGTATCGGGAGTCTTAGGCCCGGTAAGATAAAGGTTCTCCATTGAGGAATATATATTCTGGGACATGCCGGTCAGGAAGGTTCTGCAGAGAGCATCCTTTCCGGCGTCCATTATATCTACCGAAACAATTACGGTATACCTGTAATCAAAATCAGGATAGTTGAAGTAATAGATCTGATCAGGCAGTATTAACCTGTCCTTCCCGTTCTCGGTGATTTTGGGCATAACCGCGGTTTCAGCAACTCCCTGTACACCGCCCGCCATGTTCACCGGCAGGTTGATCACCAGGTAGGCATAGTTCCCGATCATCCGGGAGCTGACATAATCCCCCTCCCAGGCCAGTGTCCTTAGCGAAACCGGTTTGGACCTGTCAGTGATATCGTAAACTGCCGCTATCATGCCCTGCCCCATGGTCCTGCGGCTCAACACCAACAGCCTGTCTCCGTTAAGGAAAATCTCCCGGGGATAGCCGTCACATTTTATTGAAGAAAGGACTTTCGAGCTCCCGGCGGGATAGGCGTCAATTATGTGCACCAGCCCGCCTGAGGCCACGTACAGGTACCTGCCGTCATTCTTCAATATGTCAGCCTCGTCAACACCCTCCACCTGTATATTGGTGGTGGAAAAGGAGTCCGATGAATTTGCTTTTTTTCCCACAAGGGCAGGAGCGGCAGCCGTTGATTCTGATTTATTGACCGCAGTACTGCGGATGTTTCCGAAAGCCGCATCCATTACCGCTCCGGAGGCAAATCCGCCCAGGCCGTATCCGTACTGGACCAGTGCCCGGTTGGACTTTATGTACTCCACCAGCTGCTGCATGCTGGTAAATCTATTGAGCTGCCCGGCATCCGACGGGGCGGGGAAAGCCAGCTGCACCGCCGCTGTTATGGCGGCAATAACGAAAATAATCGGGAAAAAACAGTATTTCCTCACTTTTATTCTCCTTTCATATACCATCCTATACCCTATTGACGACCAGACAGGGGTCAGGGTTCTGTTTGCAAAACATTTTTTTACATCCGGGCATGTGAAATTTTCGCCTTGCTGAAATGAAGATAACACCGATTGTGAAACAGTAGACGACCACTTTGAACATTTAAAGGCAAATTAATTTATTTTTTTAGTGGGGAGTAGTACGCTAAGTTTAGAAAAGAATTGACCACCCCAAAGGAGATGTTTCGTATGATGGTAGCAGTAAGAAACTGGTTTGAGAGATTTCTTGAGGAACCTTTTTACCAGGCCGAGCTAAGCAGGGCTAAAATGCTTAAAGAAGATTCCGGCACAGGTATGATTGCCTCGCTAGCCGGAGCCTTAAGCCATAATTACTGCACTCTTAAAACCTGGTCAAAATAAACAGGCTAAGAAGGTGAAAGCCCCATCCGCTATTCGGATGGGGCTTTTTGCTTACAACATTTTGAGAAAATTTTACCACTTCATACCCCCTTTAAAGACAAACTGCTGCCGTATATAAAAAAGCAAAAGGAGGTATTCAATATGACAAAAAAATTTATTTCCCTGCTGCTGACGGTAAGTCTGCTTGTTTTTGCGCTGGCCCCGGCTGCCTTTGCCGGCAATGAGAAAAAGCTAAATAATCCCGAAAAAATCCAAAACCAAGACCAAAGCCAGGATAAAGTCCGGGAAAAATTGCGTGTAGGACCGGCTGAAGCCGAAGAAACTGTCGTGGAAGAGGTGTATGAAGGAAACCAGGGCAGACACAAGGGCATACCCAACGCCCTCACCCATGTCAAGAACCCCCTCGCCCGGGCGGTACTCCAGTCCATACTGGACGGAAAAAGTGTTTGCGACGAGGTGTACAAATACAGGAATGGGATTGAAGATGAAGAAGACATAGATACCGGGGAACTGGAAATAGTATCAGAAGAGGTAAGCCGGCTGGCCGATGATGACACCATGGACAGCAGCACCCGGGCCCTTACATACAGGTACATGGCCCAGATACATGTTAAGGCCGGGAAGATGAACGACGCCCTCAAATTTATGAACCTCTCCGCCCGGGACAACAGCCGGGACGAGGAGACATTCAGAGAACTGAACAGCCTCTATGCTAAAAAAATGGATAACAAAGTAAAGGTGTATGTCAACGGACAAAACCCGGTATTTGACGTGGCCCCCCGGATTGTTGAGGGAAGAACACTGGTTCCGGTGCGGTTTATCGCCGAGGCGCTTAACGCCAACGTGACCTACGACGAAAACGCCGGAACCGTGACTATCCAGGGTCAGGCCAATATCAGTATGAAAATAAACAGCCGGATAGCCCTGGTAAACGGGCAGCAGGTGGAGCTGGATGTGCCGGCAGAAATTGAAAACGGCAGGACCATGGTCCCTTTGAGGTTTATCAGTGAAGGCTTCAAGTGCAAGGTAAACTTCTACGGCCAGAGCAACCTGGTAAGCATAACCAACTGACCGGCGGTCAGTATCACATAGTAGGGCGCCTTACAGTAAAGGCGCCCTAACTATTGTGATAAAAAAGCTATCAAGCCCATATTATAGGGGGTATTTGCCACCACCGCCCGGCTAATCAAAACACAGAGCCCTTGCTGAATAACAAGGGCTTCTTAATATTAAAGTTATTAGATCGGACCCAAAATATTGCCCATCAGTATTCCGACAAGGACCGCAACCGCCGGGTAGCCAATGATGTCCACCGCCATGAGGCCTATATCCTGCGCTGCCAGCCCGGATTTCTGATTGTGGTGACTATTTGTTAACTCACTCACGCTCCGCACCCCCAGCCTTTACTATTGTTATATATTATACATTTCCTGAAAATTGATGACAACATAAATACCTGACTTTTTGGTGGCTCTCAGAATCTGCTAATATAGTTTTATATCTAGCAGTTCTTTCCGGGTTTCTCCGGATGGCTGGTTCTGATATAATTAACCTGTGGGCTTTTTTAATTATTAGAAACAATATGCATCCTCAACTCCACGGCCGACAAGGACTCCCGTAGCACGTATATCAAATTGTAAGCCTCTATAAACGCATAAATTCTAATAATTATTAATTAGCCTGCTGATTTACCAGATAGTGTCAGATAGACCCGTCCTAAAAATTCAAAAACACTATATTTTCTGTATTTTCCCCCCCCTGTCTTTCCTGGCATAATATTTGCTTATTTACTATCGCTGGCCGGAAAAAGAGGAAAACGAAAGGAGTTAAAAATGCTGGTACAAAAAATCCTTACCAGAAACCCCAAGGCTGAACTGTATTATGACCTGGTTGAACTTTTTACCGGGATCGCACTGGTGGGTTTCCTGTGGACGCACATGGTGTTCGTCGCCACAATCCTCCTGGGATCGGACCTTTTTAATACTTTGTCAAAGTCCCTGGACGATTATTATCTATCCTACGTAGGCATTCCTATTATTGTATTAATATTTCTTATGCACATTCTTTCCGCCGGCCGCAGGCTGCCTACCCGCTACCAGGAGCAGAAGATAATCTGGCGGCATGCTAAAATGCTCAAAGGAACCGACACCTGGGTCTGGGTGTTCCAGACAATCACCGGGGCCGCCATATTTGCCCTGGCCAGCATTCACATGTTTGTCGTTCTTACCGGCTGGCCCATCACGGCCACCACCAGCGCCGGACGCATAGAGGCCTTCTGGTGGTTCTACCTCGTACTGTTGCTGCTGGGAGAATACCACGCCGGGTTCGGAATCTACCGGCAGTTCGTTAAGTGGGGCTGGTTCCCGAGAAAGCCTCTGGGCTACGTTTCCAAGGTTATTACCGTAATCATACTTACACTGGGCCTGGCCGCCCTGTGGGTATTTCTTCAGCTAGGAGGTGCCTGATGAGCAACTATACTACTATTGTCAGCGATGTACTGGTCGTCGGGGCAGGGCTGGCGGGAGAAAGAGCAGCCATAGAAGCAGCCTCCCAGGGCCTTGATGTAATTATTCTGAGCCTTGTGCCGCCCCGGAGGTCACACAGCACGGCAGCCCAGGGCGGCTGCCAGGCCTCTTTAGGGAACTGCGCCATGGGCAGCGGAGACAACACAGATGTCCACTTTGCGGACACCGTGAAGGGGTCAGACTGGGGATGCGACCAGGAAGTGGCCCGCCTCTTCGTGGAAACCGCACCCAAGGCGGTCCGGCAGATGTCTATGTGGGGCGTACCCTGGAACCGTGTGGTGGCAGGCAAAAAAGTTCTCCCGGACGGACGGGAAGCTGAAGACCCCAAAGAAAAGGAAGGCCTTATCACCGCCAGGGACTTTGGAGGAACCGCCAAGTGGCGTACCTGCTACACCTCCGACGGCGCCGGGCACACCCTGCAGTACGCCGTGGACAGCGTGGTGATAAAACTCGGCATAACGGTGCATGACCGCACTGAGGCCATCTCCTTAATACATGACGGGGAAAACTGCCTGGGTGTTGTGGCCAGGTGCCTTAAAACCGGTGAGCTGAGGATTTATCTGGCCAAATCCACTGTAATTGCCACGGGCGGATACGGAAGACTTTACGGGGCCTCCACAAACGCCGTAATTAACGAGGGCAACGGAATGGCCATCGCCCTGAACACCGGCATTGTTCCCCTGGGCAACATGGAGGCCGTGCAGTTCCACCCCACCGGGATGGTCCCGGTATGGATATTGATTACAGAAGGGGCCCGGGGAGACGGCGGATACCTGCTTGACAAGAACCACCACCGCTTCATGCCCGACTATGAGCCCAAGAAAAAGGAGCTTGCCTCCAGGGACGTAGTATCCCGCCGCATGATCCAGCACATTCGCAAGGGCCATGGAGTGGACAGCCCTTACGGACCTCACCTCTGGCTGGATATAAGGCACCTGGGGGCCAAGCACATCAATACAAACTTAAGGGAAATAGCCAATATATGCAAGAACTTTAACGGCATAGACCCTGTCAATGCCCTCATCCCGGTGCGGCCCACCCAGCACTACAGCATGGGCGGGGTAAGGACCAATATAGACGGGTACGTATACGGCCTGAAGGGACTCTTCGCGGTGGGCGAGGCTGCCTGCTGGGACCTGCACGGCTTTAACCGGCTGGGTGGCAACTCTCTGGCTGAAACAATAGTGAGCGGCTGGATAGTAGGTAAAAAAGTGGCTGAATACACCCTGGGCGCCCCGGAACTGAACCACTCATACGGGCTTATACAGGGGTTCGCCAAGGTGCAGCAGGAAAGAATCAACAACCTTATTGCGGGGAAACAGGGAAAAGAAAATGTCTACAGCCTGAGAAAAGAGATGGAGCAAACCCTTATGGACTATGTGGGCATTTTCAGAAACGGTCCCGACCTGCAAAAGGCGGTGGACAACTTAAGAGAGCTCTACCACAGGTCTCTTAAGATAGGTCTTATCAGCAACGGCAAAGGGGCTAACCCGGAATTGAGCACCTGCCTGCGCATGCCCGGAATGCTTCGCCTGGCCCTGTGCATTTCTTACGGGGCGCTGACTAGGACCGAAAGCCGGGGCAGTCATGCCAGGGAGGATTTCCCCAAACGTGATGACGTCAACTGGCTGAAGCGCACCCTGGCCTACTGGAAGGAAGGAAGCGACCTTCCGGACCTCCAGTACGAGCCCGTCAAGATAACCGAGCTGCCTCCGGGAGACCGCGGATACGGTGAAGCCTCCGCCTCATCGGCGGAAGGGAAAAAACAAAACTGACAAGGAGGGTAAAATGAGCACCAGAAAGTTCAGCATTTTTAGATATAATCCAAATACTCCGGAAGTCAAGCCCTTCATGCAGGAATACACCATAGAAGAGCCGCCGGGGATGACCATTTTCGTAGCGCTGAATAAAATCCGCGAGGAGCTGGACCCCACCCTCATGTTTGATTTCGTTTGCCGGGCCGCCATCTGCGGTTCCTGCGCCATGGTCATAAACGGCAAGCCCCGGCTGGCCTGCAAGACTCTTACAGGTGACCTGAAGGGCACGGTAACACTTATGCCGCTCCCTGTTTTCAAGCTTATCGGGGATCTTTCAGTAGACACCGGAACATGGTTCAGACACCTTTCCGTCAAAACCAAGTCCTGGATTCACAGCAGCAAGGAGTTCGACCCCAACGCCATAGAGGACCGCATGGACAACGAAACCGCCCTGGAGATATACGAGGCCGAGCGGTGTATAGAGTGCGGGTGCTGTATAGCCGGCTGCGTTACGGCCAATATAAGGGAGGACTTCCTCGGGGCGGCCGGAATAAACAGGGTTGCCCGCTTTATGGTGGACCCCAGAGACGAAAGGTCCAAAAAAGAATACTTTGAGGTTATAGGATCGGACGAGGGAGCTTTCGGCTGCATGGGCCTGATGGCCTGTGACGACAACTGCCCGATGCAGCTGCCGCTGCAGATGCAGCTCTCCTTCGTGCGCAGAAAGATGGTGTCCTTCGGACTATCCGCCAAATAATACCCATAACCTTCCCTGAATGCTACAAAAAAAGTGCTGCCTGTACGGCAGCACTTTTTTTTAAAGCCCTTCCCCGGCTGTCTTTGAGTATATTTGCCCAGCAAAATAAGCTCCTGGTTTGATTAAACATATATACTGCCGCATTAAAATATATGGTAAAGTATACAATCGGGGTGATCTCTATGATAGCCAAACTTTACCGGGTGAAGGACAAATACACAGGTTTAAAGCACTGCTCGACAAAAAAGCCCCTGCCGGGTGATTATTTCCTTTCCGGAACCGTTAAAGCCAACAGCCTTCAAAATGTATATACGGAGTTAAACACCATATCCCGGGATTATCTAACCAAGCACATGCACCCCCTAAAGCCCGGGGACATAATAGTGATAAACGGTTCTGCCTACATGTCCCTCAACGGGGGATGGATTCCGGTAAGCTTCAACGAAAAGGAAGCATATGTTTAACCCATTAGTCATAAAAGGCATAAATGGGTCTATAGTCCTATAAATATCGACACTAAGGCCTATTTGCACAGAGCCTGTGTGGTTTAAAATATTAATTAAGATAATACTTTGGCAAAACTGCTGAAAAGCAGTGACGCAAAGCTAGAGGGTCTAAAGGTTTCCAGCCTATGACAGCCAGCTGCCTTGACGGTGGTCAAGTACCAGTGGCCTTTCCATACTATAAGGGAGGTCATTTCCATGTCCAGGAAAACTATTAATGTAAATCCCCATAAAAAAGTAGTTATCATAGATCACTCCCTGTTCATGCGGACTACCATGAGAATTCTTCTGCTTGGCAAGAACTGCGAAATTTTTGAGGCTGATGAGGAATCAAAGGCAGTGACCATGACGGTAAACAAAAGACCCAGCTTTATACTTATGTCCCTTGGGTTTGCCAAGCAAAACAAAATGAAATTTGTTAAAACACTGAAAAATATCCACAAGTGCCCTATAATTATCTATGCCAACACCATCACCAGGGAGGATATTCTGCAGAGCTTCAGCGCCAGTGCCGATGACATAATATTAAAGCCCCTGCAGCAGGGAGAAAGGCTGAGCCGCTACTTCATACTGACCCCCGGTGAAATAAGGAGATATTACCTGTCCAGCCACCGGAGAAAAGAATTGGAATTCAGCAACGGCAAGGGCTGGAACCCCTCTCAGGAAGCGCCGGTCAGGGAAGGCGGCCGCATGAAGTGGGACCGGAAGGCCGGATAATAAAATATTTGCCGGTGCGGTATAATTTTCCACCCTTTCAAATAGCATTTATTACTTACGCATTGCTTATGAAAGGAGAGACCGTCTTTGCCGGGAAAAACAGGAGCCAGAACCCAGTCCGAAGAAAAGATAGGATTAAGCCAGTTATTTAAGAGAGAGCTTATGAAATGGTATTTCAGCGCCATGTATAGCGGAAACGTTAAAACAGGAAATAAAAAGAAAACCTCCCTCCCTATATCGCAAAAGAAATACAAAAATATTTAGCCGGTTTATAAACCGGTTTTTTTTCAAAAAGAGTACAGGTTTTTGGTAGATACTGCCGAATAATACAATTAACAGTCTAATTACGGGGAGGGGTAAATGTGATTTTTATAAGCTGCGGTGACTGTGGAGGAAAATACCAGCTCATTGAGGGAAAGACCGAAAGCCCCGTGTGCCCCAGCTGCGGGACCAGACTGCCGGAAAAGATAAGGTTGCCGCTTGGCGAGCTGATAGAAGAGTGCCGGAACAGGCCCAACTGGAAGATCCACATTGATATGGGCAACATGTTCAACGTGGAGCTGACTCTGGGCAAAGCCATAAATAAATGACCAGCCGGCTTGCAGATTTATTAAGAGGCAGTATCACTGCCTCTTTTGTTGTTGTGGTAAAACATCAAGCCGGCCCGGCTAGCACAGCGCCAGGAACAAGATAATAGCGCCGGTCAACAGCACAGCATGGGGCAGATTGCCGAAGGCCACCTCGATGGGTGTCTTGCGGGTAAGGCTTCCCACCAGCAGGGTGGTGCCGGATATGGGAGATACCGTGGCCCCCGGAGACCACCCGGCAATAAGCGCCAGCGCAAGATTTACGGAATTAAAGCCCATTGCCGCAGCATCAAGGGATGTGGCAATTGGCTGACACCAAAACCATGGGGTGTATACCGATTATACTGGACAGAATCACTGCCAGCAATATGGTCAGGGCCACCGGCGCTATGGACCGGCCGGAAAAGTGCATCAGGTAGGCGCTTATTCTGACTGCCCAGCCAGACTTGGGCCAGGGCGGCTGAAAAAAAGCAGGCCACAGCAAAAATAACCACCTCACCGTCATATCTGTTTATCCTGTTTCTGAAATAATCCCTGTGCCCTTCCCCTATAGCTCCCATCTTACCCATTAAAAGAAGCCAGGCCACTGGAAAAACAAGTGCAATAGTAGGAATAACTGAAATAACCTGGGCGCCGGTCCCGATCTCAATGTATATCACCAGTGACAAAAAGGCACGTATTTATAACCCCCGGCCTGGAAAGCATAAAAAGAGATTACACCGTTTAAAAAGGTGGAATGGGTATTGGGCGTCCTTAAGAGTTTCTTCAGTCCTGAGTCGGTCGCAATTATAGGGGCCTCAAAAACGCCCGGGAAAATAGGCCATGCCATAGTTAAAAACATAATCGGGAGCGGTTACAGCCGGGAAATATACCCGGTCAACCCCAGAGAAAAGGAAATTGAGGGATTAAAATGCTATCCCGATATAGCTTTCATAGAAAAGAAGGTGGACCTTGCCGTAATATCTGTTCCCGCCGCCGGTGCTGTAAAGGTGGCCGGCCAGTGCGGCAGGGCCGGGGTGAAAAGCCTGGTGGTGGTAAGCGCCGGTTTCAAGGAAGTGGGCAAAGAGGGTCTGGCCCTTGAAAAAGAGCTGGTGCGTATATGCCGGGAATACGGCATGCGCCTCCTGGGGCCCAACTGCGTGGGCATTATGGATACCCATGTGCCCATCAACGCCTCCTTCAGCGAGGGATTTCCGGCGGCGGGCAATATAGCCTTCATATCCCAGAGCGGGGCCATGCTGGTGGCCATACTGGACTGGAGCAGATCCACAGGCATAGGCTTCAGCAAAATAATAAGCCTGGGCAACAAGGCCGACTTAACCGAATCGGACTTTATCGGGGATGCTGCCGACGACCCCAACACCAGGGTCATTCTATGCTATATAGAGGATATAGCCGACGGAAAGCACTTTCTCAAAATCGCCCGGGAGGCCAGTGTCAAAAAACCTGTCATAATACTTAAAAGCGGCACCAGCCAGGCAGGGGCTCAGGCCGCCTCCTCTCACACCGGGGCGCTGGCCGGCAGCAACCTTGCCTATGACACCGCCTTCAGGCAGTCGGGAATCATCAGGGCCTCCACCATGGCCGATCTGTTTGACCTGGCCGTGGCCTTTTCCAGCCAGCCGGTCCCCGGGGGCAGCCGGGTGGCGGTAGTCACCAATGCGGGGGGGCCCGGCATAGTAACCACGGACAGTATTGAGGACACCGGGCTGACCATGTCCCGCTTCAACAAGAATACCATTGAAGCCCTGCGGTCGGGGCTCCCCGTGGAGAGCAATATTTATAACCCCGTAGACGTGCTGGGAGACGCCAAAACGGACCGGTTCAGCCTGGCCATGAACAGCGTGCTGGCCGATGAAAATGTGGACAGCCTGGTGGTCCTAATATGTCCAACGGCGGTAACCGAAGCTGAAGAAACGGCCAGGTCCATAGTGGAGGCCCACCGGTCCCGGCCGGACAAGCCTGTTTTCGCCGCTCTCATGGGCGGGGAGTCCCTGGCCGGGGGATCAGCGGTCTTATCAGCAGCCGGAGTCCCCTCTTATACATTCCCGGAAACAGCGGTGTCGGTAATAAGCGGCATGACACGGTACTCCAGGCTCAGACAGAAATCGGAAGCACTGGCGGCGGAAAAATTATCCGGGGTCGATCCCCGGGTGGTAAAAGAAATTTTCGGAAAGGTCAAGGAGGAGGGCCGGCTGGTGCTGCTGGGCAGCGAGTCCTCCCTGGTGGCCGGGGCCTATGGCATACCGGCCGCACCGGTGAGGCTGGCCGCCAGCCCTGATGAGGCGGCTCTTATAGCCGGGGAAATGGGCTACCCCCTGGTGCTGAAGGTGGCTTCCCCCAAAATACTGCACAAGACCGATGTGGGTGGTGTAAAGATAGGCATCAAGACCGCTGAAGAGGTGCGGGAGGGCTTTATGGGGATAATGGAGAATGTCTACCGCCACTTTCCCCGGACGGCTATACACGGGATAGAGGTCCAGAAAATGATGCCCGGAGGCACCGAGCTGATTATCGGCATGTCCAGGGATGTGCAGTTCGGCCCCCTAATCGCCTTCGGACTGGGGGGCATCTACGTAAATCTTTTAAAGGACGTGGCCTTCAGGCTGGCCGACGGCCTTACCCGGCGGGAGGTACTGGCCATGATCTCGGAGACTAAGGCCAGCACACTCTTGAGGGGCTACCGGGGTGAGGAGCCGGCGGATATTGAGGCCATAATAGACATAATACTGCGAACGGCAGCCCTGGTGACCGATTTCCCTACCATTGCGGAAATGGACATCAATCCTGTTTTCGCTTACTCAAAGGGAGCTTCCGCCCTGGATATAAAAATAACGGTATCGTGAGGTGCTTTTAGTTGAAAAGCCTTTTTATAATGGGGACGCCGGCCAGCGGCAAAACCGCCGTCAGCGTGGGCCTGGCGCTTAAATTTCAGCAGGAGGGCTACCGGGTGGCCTATTTCAAGCCGGTGGGGCATGCCGAAGGGACCTTCCGGAAGGAAGACGAGGACGGTGTGCTGATGAAAAGCGTCCTTAGGATGGAGCATCCCGTTGAGGATATAGTCCCTTTCAAAGTGGGCCCGTCATATCTTTCAGGAAGCCGCCATCATTTAACCCTGCAGGAGATAATGTCGTCATTCCGCAAGGTTTCATCCGGGGCTGATATTGTTATTGTAGGGGGGTCGGCCTTCCCGCACATACTGGGCAGCCCGGGACTGGACTCTATAGCCCTGGCCCGGGAGCTGAAATCCACCGCCATTTTCCTGATACATGTGGAAAATGACTTCAGCATGGACTATGCCATATTTATTAACAGCTACCTGGAATGCAGGGGTGTTCCCCTGGCCGGCAGTATATTCAATAATGTCCCCAGACTTTTTCAGGCCAAAACAGAGGGGGTCTACCAGCCCCTGCTGGAGGAAAACGGGTTCCGCTCCCTGGGAATTATACCACACCGGCCGGAAATAGCCTCTCCCACTGTGGCGGAATATTTCGAGGCCCTGGGGGGAGAAATACTGTCCGGGGAAGAAAGCATGGACCGCCTGGTGGAAGATGTGATTATCGGGGCGATGACTCTTGAAAGCGCCCTGGGTTACCTTCGCAGGGCACCCAACAAGGCGGTGATTACCGGAGGGGACCGGGCGGATATCGCCCTGGCAGCCCTGGAGACAAGCACATCGGCCCTTATTCTGACCGGAGGCCTCTACCCCGATGTCAAAATAACAGCCAGGGCCGCGGAAAAGGGTATCCCGGTGCTGCTGGTGCATTACGACACCTACACCACCCTGGAAAAGTGCACCGAGATATCCAGGCGCATACATCCCACCGACCGGCGCAGCATAGAGCTGGCCCTGGAAAACGTGGAAAGACACATTGACTGGAAAGGCATACTGCAGTCTCTGGAACAGTGACGGAAAGGTTAGGACTTTTTCAGGCCCTTCAGCTCAGCCCTGCCGTCCCTTATTTCCGATACCACCTTTTCAATTCTTTTTTCAAGTTCGCTCAGTAGTTCGTCAGCATAATCCCGGGCGCCCTGTTTTATTTCCCGGGCTACGTTTTCCGCTTTTTCAACTATTTCCCCGGCCTTATCCCTGGCCTGGCGCGCAATTTCACTTTCTTCCACGCGCCTTTCCATCTGTTTCTGCACATCTTCCATTATGCGCCCGGCTTCTTTTTTTGTCTCGTTCAAAACCTTTTCCCGTTCCTGAATAATCCACTTGGCCTGCCTTATTTCCTCCGGAAGGGAGGTCCTGATCCTGTCCAGCATGTCCAGAAGACGGTCCTCGTCCACCAGAACCCGCCTGGTCATGGGAACCTTTATACTGCTCTCTATTATTTCTTCCAGTTCGTTCAGGGCGTTAAACAGCTCCACAGGCATTTACCTCCCGGCTATATTTTAGGCTGTACTTTATATTTTCCTATAAGCTTTTCCTCCACGAGGGGAGGAACCAGTCCCTTAACGCAGCCGCCGAACATAGCCACTTCCTTTACCGCGCTGGAACTTATAAAAGAGTACTCGGCCCTGGTCATGAGAAAAATTGTATCCACCGTGGGAACCAGTTTTTTATTGGTCAGCGCCATCATAAATTCATTCTCGAAATCTGAAATGGCCCTGAGGCCTCTTATAATGGCCTGGGCTCCTTTTTGCTTGGCGAAATTAACTGTCAGTCCCTCAAATGAATCAACTAATACATTATAGTAGGGGTGCAAGACCTCCCTGAGCATCTGTTCCCTCTGCCTGACGGTAAACAGCGGATTTTTGACGGTGTTCCTGGAGACCGATACTATTACCTCATCAAATAGGTTGGCCGCCCTTTCAATTACGTCAAGGTGCCCGTTGGTCACCGGGTCGAAACTTCCCGGGTATACTCCGATACGCAAAGGAAATATGCACATCCTCTCATGTCTTTTATTTGTAAAAAGAGAGCATCGTATCCCCGTATCTTTCCTGCCTGAAGAGCGCAAATTTCTCCACGCCAGGCGGCAGCGCCTCTCTCTTGCTGCTTTCGGCTATTATAAGGCCGCCCCCGGACACCACCTGCAGCTCTGCCAGGCTCATCATTACCGGGACCTCATAACCCATGCCGTAGGGAGGATCCAGAAAAACGATGTCAAACCTCTCTCCCTTATCTCCCAGCTCAGCCATTGCCCTGTATACATCTTTCATTATTACCTTTGATCTATTTTCAAAACCTGTGTTTTTAAGATTTTGCATTATAGCAGCTGAGGCCCTGCGGTCCTTCTCCACAAAAACAGCCCTGGCCGCGCCCCGGCTAAGGGCCTCTATGCCTATATTGCCCGTACCGGCAAACAGATCCAGAATACTACAGCCTAAGATTATATTACCCAGTATATTAAACAGCGATTCTTTTACCCTGTCGGCCGTAGGCCTGCCTGTCCAGCCCGAGGGCACTTTTAACAGCCGTTTTTTTGCAGTTCCGGCTATTATACGCAAAATACTCCTGCCCTTCCTTAATCGCCCATACAGAAGTTATTATAGCATAAACAACACAAAAAAACAAAGTTTGCAAAGGGATTCGGCTTGTTTGTATATATTGGGTTTACCGGGGGAAAAGATAAATATGCTCATACTGACATTCTAATACTGTCGGAATACAGGAGTCAGAATCCAGAATCCAGAATGGTTTGGGCATTCCTGACAGGTAGATTAATGCTGCAAATACTGAAGGATACAGGGTCGTTCCGGGGCTTCGCCCGCAAAGCTCAACATAAAATTCTGAATTCTGGATTCTGGATTCCAACCACATAAGGATTTCAGTATAAGAAAAAACGGGGGGGGAAGTAAATGGACTTTGAGCTTTTCAAGAATTTCAGCATTAACGTGGATCTGGCTCTGGAGGCCAGGGAAATAATTCAGGGCAAAACCGGGCAGGAAATCCCAGGGGTGAGAGTTGACCGGGAAACGTATAATTTCGCCACTGTAACAGTGGTAATTATAGAGGAAAAATCCGCCGAAGCTGTAATGGGAAAGCCGGTGGGTACCTATATTACCATTGAGGCCCCGGCTATCGGCGGCAGAGATCCCCAGGCCCATCACGAAATAGGCCTGGTGGTGGCCAATATGCTGGGAAGGCTAATCAATCTTCCTGAAAAGTCCAATATACTGGTGGTGGGCCTGGGCAACTGGAACGCCACCCCCGATGCTCTGGGACCCAAGGTGGTCGGCCAGACCATGGTGACCCGGCACCTGTTCAACTACGCCCCCCAGGAGCTGCAGCCCGGAATGCGCTCTGTAAGCGCCCTGGCCCCCGGAGTGCTGGGGATAACCGGAATTGAAACGGCGGAAATAATAAAGGGTGTGGTGGACAGAATAAAGCCTGATCTGGTCATTGCCATCGACTCGCTGGCCGCCAAAAATGTGGCCAGGATCGCCACCACCATCCAGATAGCCAATACCGGTGTTAATCCCGGGTCCGGGGTGGGCAACCAGAGAATGTCCATAAACATGGAAAGCCTGGGCGTCCCGGTAATAGCCATCGGCGTGCCCACGGTAGTGCACGGCGCCGTTATAGCCCAGGATACCATTGACCAGTTTATGGAGCAGCTCAAAACCAATCCCTCATTGCAAAAACTATACGGAATGCTAAATCCCAATGTAGGCCAGCAGGTCATCCAGGGTGTGCTGGAGCCCTTCGGAGGCAGGCTCATGGTAACTCCCAAGGAGATAGACGACCTGATAGACAGAGCTGCCAGAATTGTGGCCGGAGGCATCACCCAGGCCCTCCACCCCAACCTTCCGGAGGACAAATACGAGTATTACCTGCACTAAAACCGCCCTTATAGGGCGGTGCCGTCTTTAGAGGAAGGGGGACACACCTGCTGAAGATGGGGTATTCCTTAACTGACAGGAATGTCCCCGATGGCGGAATCCACCAACCCAGAAGTCAGAATAGGTTTAGATTATGGCGCCGCTTGCGGCATGGAAAACTGGAGCCCTGAGAAATGCCCACGTCATTCTGGATTCTGAATTCTGAGTTCTGAATTCAGACCGGAAAGCAGTGCCTTTAAGCCATAAAAAAACCGGCTGGCCCAATCGGGCCAGCCGGTTTTTTTATGTTCTTAATACTTTACCGGCCAGTTTCCAGGCCAATGCCGGTCGTAGCTCCGATGGCGCCAGTGCCCTGCTGAGCAAGGGCGGCTTCTCCCAGGGCTACCAGCCTCTTGGTGATGTTGCCCCCAACATAGCCGTTCTGCCTTGAAGTAAGCTGGCCTTTGTCTACTGCATTATAATTGGTAAGGCCCAGCTCATTGGCAACTTCAAATTTCATTGCATCCAAAGCATTGCCGGCCTGAGGTACCACATGTGTATTGCTGTTACGAGCCATTTAATTATCCCTCCTTTTATTTGATGATACTATTTTGTCCTCTCATATTTCAAAAATACATAGTATTAAATGGATTGCGGCACATAAATTATATTTAATTCCACACCATTTATTACGGTACTAAACCTGACATATTCACCATTCATAAGACATTTAAAGCATGCTTAAACTACAATAATATATTTAACATCATTTCCTCTGACTGGCTAAAGGTGGAATAACCACAGGACCACTTTAATATTTACCAGAGAAACAATCTTATTACATGCAATACAAATGTTTTTTATTTTAACTTGAATAAATATAAAATTACCATCGTTTTAAACAAGAAAAGCCATCATTTAAAAAAAGAGCTATTCGTTTTGATTGCTCATTTCTGAAGATAATCGGCTATATGCTTGCAGAACAACTCAAAATCCGAAAGCCGGGTGTTCAGTATTTGATACAATTCTTCAGGAGTCACCTTGTTATAGTCATGCACAATACGGTTGCGGTACCCGGCCATGCCCTCGATACGACGTGCGAAATTCTCCGGAAGTATATTGTTTTCTCTCAATAATTGGATAACAGATCTATAATCCGGGGGTAACCCGGCGCCGGATTTTACCACCATGTGCCGCCCCAGGTCAAACAGTGCCTCTATGGCACGACGCAGCCTGTTTTCAGCAATATCCACAGCATCTTCACTGTGGCAGAATTCTTCTGCGGGCATTTCAGCCAGCACTCTTAATCTCTTTACGGCATTTCGGATTATATTCAGTCTTTCGGTAACAAGCGTGAGGTTATACAAGAGCACCGTCCTCCCTAATGGCCTCAAACAGCTCCTGCCGTGCCCTGTCCAGATGATAACTGAAATCCATATACTCCCCGGAAACCAGATACTCGAAATCGGTGCGACCATCATCATCAATGCAATAAATAATCTCTCCCGTAGATACAGCCTCAAAGCGCACAGGCAGGGATGCCGAGTGCAAAAACAGTAGGTCCGGTTCCAGCGGCGCCAGAGCCTGCGCCAAACTGGTATAAAGGCTCATGTATAAATCTACCTGACTCTTTACCGGCTGCTTCAGAAGCACTGCCAGGTCCACATCCCGGGCATGCTTTTTGTCTTTCAGATATGATCCGAACAAATACACGGCTGTAATTTCCGGGTGTGATCCAAAGATTTTTTTTAAATCCTGCATTTTGCATCTATCCGGCATGAGTTCCCCACTCCATTTTTTGATTACTGACAAATGACAAACAGCACCTGATTCTCTATTGCAAACCTATGGCAGTATCCTGTCTTTTCCAACTTCATTATAGCATAGAGACTAAAAACTATACCACCGGAGATCAGCTTAACCCAGAGGAACCGGGACAGCTCTTTGAGCTGTCATGGGAGCGCGGGGACAGGCGGTATACCGGCCTCAGCCTATGGATAAAAAGCCCAGCCCGCTGAACCTTGCCTTTATCTCCCGGGCCAGGGCGGCATTTTCGGCTTTTTTCAATTCCGGGTCCCCGTCCACCAGCCGGCGGGCCTCCCTGGCCGCCGTTTCCAGCGCTCTGAAGTCCCTGACCGGGTCGGCAATCCTGTACAGCAGATCCCCCGACTGCCGGGTGCCGTGCATTTCTCCGGGGCCTCTCAGCTCCAGATCCTTTTCGGCCAGCACAAAGCCGTCGGATATGGTTCTCATGGCCTCAAGCCTGTACACCGGCTCCTCTCCCCGGGAGTCTGATATGAGGTAGCACCTGGCCGGGCTGTCGCCCCGGCCCACCCTTCCCCGAAGCTGGTGAAGCTGGGCCAGGCCAAAACGGTCGGCATCCACCACCGCCATGATGGCGGCATTGGGGATATCCACCCCCACCTCAATTACCGTGGTGCTCACCAGCACATCCACCGCGCCGTCCCTGAAGCGGCCCATGACACTTTCCTTCTCTTCAGGCTTCATACGGCCGTGCAGTATTTCCACGGCACACCCGGCCAGGGGCCCGGAGGACAAGTATTCCTTAAGCTCAACGGCAGCCTGAAGGTCCACTTTTTCAGACTCCTCCACCAGGGGGCAGACTATATAGCCCTGGCGGCCCAGGGAAATCTCCTTTTTAATCTCCCGGTAGACCATCCCCAACTGGGATTTTGAGCAGACAAAAGTCTTTACCGGCTTCCTCCCCGGGGGCAGCCCACTTATGGTGCTGACGTCCAGGTCCCCGTAAACCGTCATGGCCAGTGTTCTGGGAATGGGGGTGGCCGTGGTAACCAGCACGTCAGGGTTCTGACCCTTTTTCCGGAGCATGGCTCTCTGCCTCACCCCGAAGCGGTGCTGCTCATCAATTACCGCCAGGGCCAGCTTATTAAACTGTACATCCTCCTGAATAAGGGCGTGAGTTCCCACCACCACCCCTGTTTCCCCGGAGGCTATCTTTATAAGTAGATCCTTTCTGGCCTTCTTTTTCATTCCCCCGGTTACCAGGCCTACCTGTACCCCGAGGCTTTCAAAATACCCCTTTATGTTTAAGTAGTGCTGCTCTGCAAGTATCTCGGTGGGAGCCATAAAGGCGGCCTGAAAACCGCCGCTCACCGCCCTTAACATGGCCAATACGCAGACCACTGTCTTGCCGGAACCCACATCACCCTGCAGCAGCCTGTTCATGGGGAAAGGCCGGGCCATATCCTTTTTTATTTCTTCCCAGGCCCCTGCCTGCCCCGGTGTCAGACTGAAGGGAAGCAGGGAGAGCAACCTTCTTTCTCTATCATCACCTGGGGGATAGACATGGTTCTTTTTATCCACCCTGGACCTTTTTCTCATCAGTGCCACCATAAGCTGGTGAATAAAAAACTCTTCGAATATGAAGCGCCTTCTGGCCATCTTTATTTCATTAAAGGAGTCGGGGAAATGTATGGCATGCAGGGCCGGCCCGGTTTCCGGAAGCACAAACCGGGCCAGCATTTCAGAGGGAATAAACTCGGGCAGCCTGTGGCCCCACTCGTCCAGGGCGGACTTAATTATAAGCCGGATAAGCCGCTGGCTTATCCCACCGGTCAGAGGATAAATGGGCACTATCCTGCCGGAGTTGATCATTTCTTTTCCGTCTTCTATCTCATAGTCGGCTACCTGGATCTGCAGCTCATTATGAAAGCTGTTTACCTTGCCGGTAACCAGTATGCGGGCTCCCACCGTCACCTGCCTCCTGACAAAGGGCTGGTTAAACCACACCGCCACCAGCCTCTCCATTCCGCTGTGTATGAAAGCCCTGGTAATGGTCAGCCCCCTGCGGGGCCTCTTTTCCTCCAGGCCGGCCACCACTCCCCTGACCGTGGTCTTTTCACCGCTGACATATCCTCCCGGCTTAAAATCACTCCGGTTGTCATAATCCCTGGGGAAGTGGTAAAGTAAATCCCCCACGGTGCTGACGCCCATTTTTTTCAGGAGATAGACCCTTCTGGGTCCTACATTTTTTAAATATTGGACATCCCTGTCCCACAAGCTGCTGCTTACCAACTTAAAAGACCCCACCCACGCCGGGAGCCCCCCCGCGTAAAAGGTTTATTACTTCCTTCTTTTTTTAAGGGTAAAATGAATGCCCAGGTCCGCGTCGCTCCAGAAGTCCACCAGGCGGTAGCCCTCGGTGATTATACTGCGGCACTCTCTGATGGCTTCCTCCAGATGATTCAGAAAAACTTCACCAGTCCTGTCATTTAAATCAGGAGTGTTATCAAGAATGACCTTCTTTTCACTGTGGTCCCCGGCATTCACAGGCCCCTCAACTTTTATCACGGACATGTGCCACACCCCCTTTTCTATAATTTTTAATTATATAGTCGTCTATCAGAATATGTCAATCCGGCAGCGGCGGCATGCTGTAAAACTATACCTCCCCATTGGTTCTAAAGCTTCCTTAAATAAAACCGCTTGCACCGCTGATTATTTTTTGGTAAAATGACAAATGTGGTCTGCTAAAGGAGGTGTTTACAGATGGCCAGGAAATGTGCTGTTTGCGGCAAAGGCATTCAGGTTGGAATGCAGGTAAGCCACTCCCACATTCGCACCAAAAAAACATGGTCCCCCAACCTGCAGCGAGTCAAGGCACTGGTTGGAGGCACACCCAGCAGAATACTGGTATGCACCCGCTGCCTTAGAAGCGGCAAGGTTCAGAGGGCAATATAATAAGCCGCCGTTTTCCGGCGGTGCCGTCTTTAGAGGAAGGGGGACACACCTGCTGAAGATGGGGTATTCCTTAACTGACAGGAATGTCCCCGATGGCGGAATCCAGAATTCAGAAGACAGAATACTACTGTAGCTTTCTCTAGACAAAAAAACGGCTTGAGGCCGTTTTTGTTTTTACCACTGGTTATAAAATCACTTCATATTTAAAGCGTTCTTTAGGCGGTCGGCCTTGCCTCTGACAAAAAAATAGATATACAGGGCTGGGTGTATTCGTCTGCTTTCCCTCAGGGAAAAGCCGCAGCCGGCAAATACGGTGGGCAGGTTTATATCTGCGAACCTTTCATACTTTTCTTTTTCAATAAACTCCACCAGCTTTCTGCGGCAGCCGTACTGAATCCGGGAATAGTCTATAATGACCACTTCCCCGGCTATCCGGCAGGCTTCCCTGATCACATCACCGGTACAGGCGGCCTCGTGCAGTGACATAACCATGAAGGCGGTATCAAAATAACCGTCGGCAAACTCTGTCCGGGCGGCGTCCATAGGGCGAAAATCAATACCTGGATAGCGTTCTGAGGCCTTTTTTATCCTGGCCCGGTCAATATCTATACCCACAACCTCGCCGGCTGTGGAGACCAGAAGGGCTGTATTACCCCCTGTTCCGCACCCCAGGTCGATAATTCTTCCCCGCCGTGGATAATTGGCCAGTTCCCGCCTGACAATCTTAACCATGGGTAGGCGGTTAACCAATGACTGAATAAAACTGCACATACTCACTGCCCCGTTAAAACTATTTTGCAAAACACTGTCCAATGACAAGGGTCCGAAGGTATGACTACATCCTGCTTTTTATTCTTTCCACTGCCCTCAGGGTGTTTTCCCTGCTGCCAAAGGCGGTCAGCCTGAAGTAGCCTTCCCCGCTGGCTCCGAATCCGGCCCCGGGGGTTCCTATCACATGAGCCTCTTTCATCAGTTTGTCGAAAAATTCCCAGGACCCCATGCTACCCGGAGTTTTCATCCATATATAAGGTGCGTTTACCCCTCCGTACAACCTGTATCCGGCTGCCGTCAGCCCCTCACGGATAATCCCGGCGTTTTCCATGTAGTAGTCCACCAGTTCCCTTACCTGCCTTTTCCCTTCTTCGGTGAAAACCCCGGCGGCAGCCGCCTGGACCGGGTAGGATACCCCGTTGAACTTGGTGGTCTGCCTTCTGAGCCACAGGGGGTTCAGGCTGTGGGCCTTGCCGGTGGAGTCATAAACCTTTACATCCCTGGGCACCACCGTGTAGGCGCACCTTGTCCCGGTGAATCCGGCGGTTTTTGAAAAGCTTCTAAACTCCACCGCCACCTCTTTGGCGCCCTCCACCTCGTATATGCTGTGAGGAACCCCGTCTTCACGGATGTAGGCCTCATAGGCGGCGTCATATAATATGACCGTTCTGTTCTCCCTGGCGTAGTCCACCCACTTTTTCAGCTCTTCTTTGGAAAGAGTCATTCCGGTGGGGTTATTAGGAAAACACAGATAAAGCATATCCACCCTTTTATCCGGAAGGGAAGGCTTCATGCCGTTTTCCTCGGTGCAGGGAAGGTATACTATACCCTCAAAGCGGCCGCCGTCAGTGCTTCCGGTCCTGCCGGCCATTACATTGCTGTCCACGTAAACCGGGTATACCGGGTCGGTCACCGCCACCACATTGCCGGACCCCAATATCTCCTGAAAATTAGCGGTGTCGCTTTTGGCCCCGTCACTTACAAAAACCTCATCCCCGGCCAGCTCCACACCCCTGGGGCGGAAGTCATTTTCTATTATTTTTTCGATAAGGAAGCTGTAACCCTGCTCGGGGCCATAGCCGCGAAAGGTCTCCTCCCGGGACATTTCTTCAACGCCCTTTTTCATGGCCTCAATGACGGCCGCAGGCAGCGGCCTGGTGACATCACCAATGCCGAGCCTTATTATATCAGCGTCAGGGTTGTTATTTTTAAATTGGCTGACCCTTCGCGCAATCTCGGCAAAAAGATAATTTCCCGGCAGTTTAAGATAATTCTCATTGACCAACGCCATTGATGATTCCCCCTTTCAAGCCCCACGGCATTTTATTATTTTCAACAGCCGGCCGCCGGTTACCTTCCCGGGCCGGCCAATTAAAATCCGCCTTACAATAATCTGACAAGCCTGGGGGCCTGTGTAATTCCGGGTATTCTGCCCCGCTTGGCAATGGGCCTCAGTCCTTTCCCCAGACAATGGGATATCCACCCCATAATAAACAGACCGTACTAAGGTTCAAAATACGTGAAAGGAATGCCTATCC
>JAMCVT010000029.1 GCA_023475565.1 Actinomycetota bacterium | reverse complement strand
GAACATGGTTCAACACCACATTCTCGTAAGGGGCCAAAACCGACTTGCTTGCCCCGAATATCTTTGCAAACGCCACCAGGTCAGGATTCTTAGCCGGAACCCTGATCTCTATCTGTATCTGCCATGAGTGGGCGTGCACCGGGCCGGGATTCTGCCCGAACGACACAAAATGCCGCGCGTTGATGAAGGAGACAAGTTTTATAGTATATAGGGACGAACCATTATAATTAAGTCCATCAACTACTAAGCCTGATTCGCTTTCTTTATGCTGCGTCTGAACAGGTTCCCTGCTTTTAATTTTAGCATTTTTTTCATGGCCGCTGACTGAACTATTTTCCGTTACGTCATCTTGCCTTACGCTTTCTTTTGCTGTGCTATGTTTTTCCAGTAACTGATTGTATAAATTCAACTCGTTCTCAAGATCGATTATTTCCTGCTCAATAACGCCTATTTGCGCTTTTCTGGAGGTGACCGCCGCCTCGGCCTCCGCCACAATGCGTGCAGTCCTCAGCCGGGCGGCGCCCTCCGTTTCTGCAGCTATCCTGGCGCTCTCCGCCAGTGTCAGCTCTATAGTGTGATTCTCTGCTGCCTTAAAGCTGATTTTGGCGGATAATTCCTTTATTTCCAGGTTTTTAAGCTCTTTTAGCCGCAGTATATCCTGAAGTTCATTTTCCAGTTGTTTTGCCCGGTTATCACCATTTTCGTTTTGAATATCCCGGTCAGTAATGGCAATCTTCTCCTTTTAAAAGAGAAATCCTAACCTTGTAAAGAGCCCTGGGACTTTTCCTTCACCACCAGTGTGGGAGTAAAAGGTGTATCGGATGGGATCTTCATTGTCTCCAGCGAAATTTTGTATTCATCCAGTATACCCCTGAATTCCTCTCTAAACCGCTCTACCTTCATGCGCAGCAATTCCAGTTCCTGATTTTTTTTCCTTAGTTCCTCCTCTGATCTTTCAAGCATAATACGGGATCTTTCCCGTGCTTCATCCTCAATTTTCCGGGCGTTTATCTGCGCTTTGAGCATTACATCGGCAATAATGTGCTCCCGGTCGATATATTCATTTAACCTTTTCTGCAATTCCAACGCTTTTCCCTCAGACTTTTTCAGCTCAGCCCCGGCCGATTCTATTTCTGCCTGTAAAATGCTAATCTTTTCCTGACCATCGCTGTCCATGCGCTGAATTTCGTTTATAACCTCACCGGGTTTAAAACCAAACAGGGATTTTCCAAATTTGATTTGCATTTTATTTTTCCTCCCACTCACATTTATGGTTTAAATGTCATTTTACCCTTACCGATGATAGAAAAGCGCGATGTATAACATGACCTTCCCGCTTATTTAATGCTGCCATAAACCTCTGCCACTTTGCTGTAACTCTGCTTCAATCTTGTCCGGTAGGATGGCTCGTCCCACTTTGGCCAGAGGTAGGGCTTTATGTCTTCCACCCTGAAATCACCGCCGGCTGCCGGGTCGAACACGCCGTAACGGAGCCGGCTCTCGTCCGCGTACTGCTCCGGGAAAACTGTCCCATCGGCTATAGACACCTGTTTTTTATTCACCATTGCCATAACCGGTGTAAACCGGCCGTCATCGCCGGGCATTTTGCCAACATCCTTCTGAATAAACCTCAAAATGCCGGCCCGCCGTCCGTGCCACCATTTTCACACCGTCTACCTCAGCCACGGCCGGCAGCGCGCCCTGGGAATCTTTTTGGAATGAACAACCCTGCACCATAATGGCAGCCGCAAACAATACAACGGGCAAAAACAGCTTCAGTATTCTCATTAACATCGGAAACCCCTTGTAAGCCGCGCAATGCTAAATAAAAAAGGGTAATAATGGTTTTATGACCAATATCCACCCCAATATAGGTCGGCGTTCCCTTTCAGCCTGGCTGTCAATAGCTGTATAAGCCTTAGACCCAAGGCTTTGCGTCCCTGATTTTCACCAGGTTTGCCCAAACGACAATAAATTAAAATGTTGATCATATTTTAACAGAAATTATTAATCCGTCAAATATTTATTTTACTTTTAACAACAATAAAATATGAATTTGACATCAAAGTTATAATTTGGTATACAGTAGTATTATATTCATATAGCAATCAATGCCTACGACCTTTATATTAAAGGGGCCTTTGGGTGATTATATCCGACATGGTTACCACATCGACATCCGCTGCGGCAATATAATCAATAATGGCCTGGAACGCCTGAGTGGGCACCTTAGTATCAGTATCGGCAGGATCACTAAGGTTATGGAAGATTGAAACCAGCCATTCTTTGTTTGCCGCAGCTTCATCCACACACTTTTGCACATATGTAACCGGTGTTGTATTGATAATGTTCCTTACTTTGATCATATATGGGTCCGCAGCCGGATAGCACTCTTTTTCCTCCATTATAGTGCGGTGGGTCAAATAGTATTTTTTTATTTCATCCAGTATTTTGTCGTTAAATTCTCCCCCCGGAGACGCATAATATTGTGCTCCTATTTCGAATCCGTTATCGATAAGCCACTTTTTGCTTCCTGCCAATTCTTCATATATTTCTTGGGCAGTCGGCTTGTCGCTGACTAGTAACTTATGGGTTTTCGTATGGCTGGCTATATCCCAGCCGTCTGCCTGCAGTTCCTTAAGCTGCTTAAGTGTCATCCTGACCGGTGCGCCGGCCAGGTCGGTAATTATGTATGCCGCTACCGAAAAACCATATTTATCCATCCTGGGCTTCGCCTCGTTATAAACGCTCTCGTAGCCGTCATCGAAGGTAATCGTGACCAGACCCCTATCCAGCGTATTGGTTACCGCCTGCAGGCGGTCGAAGGATACTGCCGCTTCCTTTAATTTGAGGGATTGGCGGCCGTGTTTAAAAAAATTTTTATCATCCTCCAGGGCAGAACCCTCTCCGCTGCTCAACTCTCAGCCATGCCCCGCCTCCCACGAAAAAATTTCTTCCCTTTGGGGCTGCAACACCGGAGAGGGGATTTTATTGAAAAGAATATTTACCGTACCGGTGGCTTCATCCCATTTTACATCAGCACCCAGGGCCTCCGCGATAAAACGTACCGGCACCAATGTACGCCCATCAATAACCTGCGGCAGAACATCAGTTTTTACTTCCCTGCCATTCATCATCAATCTTATATTTTCAGAGGCCAAAGCCGCTGCTTCATTTAGAAAAACTGTTGGAAAAGAACCATTGTAAACAAAAAAAGCTCTTTTTATAAAAACCGCTCCTTCAAATAAAATTATAAGTAATTAAATTTCTTCAGTACATCTAAAACCCTTTATTACCCTTTAAAGAGATGTTATTTTCATGTTGATTAATATTGTTAATACGTTTACAATATACCCGGGGGGTGAGTGCCATTGGCCCTAAAACATTAGCCAACAGGGACCGCTACATTTCCGTACGGACGGCAATTGAGATGACCGAGGCCTTCCAGGCGCTGGAGGACTTAGTGTCCACCCACCTGGCCCGGTTCGGCCTGTCCTGGCCAAAGTCCAAGGCCCTGGTGGAGCTGCACATGGCCGGTGACCCGGGGCTCTCCCAGTCGGAACTGAGCAGAAAGCTGCGGGTTTCCAGGGCCAACATCACCGGCCTGATTGATCGTCTGGAAAAGGACGGCCTGGTGGTCAGGGAGAGTCATCCCTCGGATAAAAGAGCTTTCCGCGTTTGCCTTACAGAGAGAGCAGAAGGGCTGGTCAACGCATTTCTGCCGGTGCACAGCCAATTTCTCCACAAAGCCATGTCGGGGCTGGACACAGGCGAAAAGGAAAGCCTTATTTCCCTTCTTCAAAAACTGAAAAAGGGTCTGGATGATATATAACTGGAAGGAGGCCGCAAGATGATCTGTGAACGCTGCAAGGAAACCATACCCGAAGGAGACGATGTGTTCGATCATTATGGCAAAAAACTCTGTGAGGACTGCTACATAGGCGCCGTTCAGCCCCCCAGGTCCTGCGACCCCACGGCGGTGCACAGCGCCACCGTCACCAGGAACCTGCTGGGCCAAACCGGCACCGAAGGGCTTACCCCTCTGCAAAGGAGGATTTATGACCTGATAAAGGAAAATGGGAAAATACTTCGGGAAGAACTCATGTCAAGCTTTGAGCTGCCCCCGTGGGAAATGGAAAAGCAGATGGCTGTGCTGCGCCACTGCGAACTTATCCGCGCCTGTAAAGAGGACGGAAAAATATACGTGACAACCATTTAAAACTTCTAATACTGCACTGCTTTTCGGTCGGAATACAGGAGACAGGAGACAGGAGCCAGAATTTTTTGCCGGGCTTTGAAGACAGGGCCCGGCGGCAGACAATAATAATTAAACTTCTGTATCCTCCACAGCACCTGTTACGCCCACAGCCGCTCACTGCTCTTAATCCCACCCCGACTACTGTGTAAAATAATCCTTATAACGGGGAAGAATAAAAACGGGGTGATCAGATGAGCGAAAGAGAAATTTACGACATGTGCATTATAGGCAGCGGGCCGGCTGGGCTGTCTGCCGCGGTAAACGCCCGGGTGCGAAGAAAAAAAGTGCTGCTGTTCAGCGGAGAGTCCGGCCTGTCAAAGGTCAATCTTTCGCCCAGGATAGACAACTACCTGGGCTTTCCGGGCATGAACGGCAATGACCTCTACGAAAAGTTCAAGCGCCACCTTGAGGAATTTGAAATACCGGTGGTAAAACAGAAAGTGCAGACCGTAGGCCTGATGGACAGCCTGTTTATGCTGCAAACCAGGGATGCCATTTACGAAAGCAGGTCTGTCATTATAGCCACAGGGGTGGCAGTGAGAAAGCTCATCAAGGGAGAAGAAACATTTGTCGGCAGGGGCATAAGCTACTGCGCCACCTGCGATGGACCCCTCTACCAGGGCAAAACAGTCACGGTGTTGGATTACACCGGTGAAGGGGCCGAAGAGTCCCTCTTTCTTGCGGATTTCTGCAGTAAAGTGTACTATGTGGACATGACCCAAAAGGCCCCTGCCTTTAAAAAGGCAAATATTGAAGTAATTACGGGAGACCCGCCGGAGGAAATAACCGGCGGCGACACTGTGTCCGCCCTTAAAACCAGGGGCAGGACCGTTGATACCGACGGCATTTTCATTTTCAGGGAAACATACCCTCCGGGGGAGCTGGTGCCGGGGCTGGCCATAGAAGAAGGCTCTATAAAGGTAAACAGAAAAATGGAAACCAACATCAGGGGGTTATACGCTTCAGGAGACTGCGCCGGCAAGCCTTACCAGGTGGCCAAGTCCGTAGGCGAGGGGCAGACAGCCGCCTTAAATGCGGTAGCCTATATAGATGCCCTGCAGCCGGCTGCCCCTTGAATCAAAACAATACCTGCATATAATTACGAATGGGGGAAAAATCACCAACGGCAATAATAACGCCCGGGCCGGTAATCCGCAAATCCGGCCCTGGTTGTTTTATTAAAAAGATATACCCCATGGGGTATATCTGTGATATACTACTGATTAACCAAGATGATCTGTAAGGAGATGCTAACTTGATACTCACCGAAGAGGAAAAAAGAGAGGCTGTGGAAAAAAGCCGGAAGATACTGTCCAGACATGATTCTTCCAAAGGGTCCCTGATACCTGTTCTGCAGGAAGTACAGTCCGCACTGGGATATGTCCCCCCGGATGCCATGCAGGAGGTGGCCGGCCATTTCAACATTCCGTCAGTGGACGTGTACGGTGTGGTCACCTTTTACAACCAGTTCCGGCTCACCCCGCCGGGCAAAAATCAGGTCAAGCTCTGCATGGGGACCGCCTGCCACATGAGGGGCGCAGGAATCATTATGGAGTCATGGGAAAGGGTGCTCAGCATCAAGGTGGGAGAAACCACCCTGGACAGGGAATTCAGCCTGGAAAGGGTGGCCTGCGTGGGCTGCTGCACACTGGCCCCGGTGGCGGTGGTAAATGAGACAGTGCACGGAAAAATGACACCCACCAAGGTGGACGGAATGTTATTCTCCCACCGTCTGGCCAACCCGCAGCAGAAGGAGGACAAGCCTGAATGAGCGAAAGAAAAATGGCTGCCGCCGCCCTGGAGAAACTTAAGGAACAGGCCGGAATAAACAGGGCCTCCCTCCGGGGAAAAACATTGATACTGCTGGGAGCGGCCACCTGCGGGCGGGCAGTGGGAGCCCTGGAGGTAGCCAAAACCTTCCGGGACGAAATAGAGAGGCTTCAGCTGGATGCCGCTGTGGTGGAAGTAGGCTGCATGGGGCACTGCTACGCCGAGCCCATGGCGATCATATACAAGCCGGGTTTTTCCGGAATATGCTATGGCTACCTCAACGAGGGGGTGGCCTCCCGGCTGGTCCAGGATTTTCTCGTGGAGGGGGACCCCTGTGTGGAATTCGCCCTGGCGGCCACCGGGATAAACGACTTCATCCCTACCTTCCAGGACTTCCCCAGGGGAATTGTGGAGCAGAAAACGGTAATGGAGCACTGCGGTTTTATCGACCCGGAGAATATTGAGGACTACCTGGCTGTTGGTGGATACGGTTCCCTGGCTGCGGCGCTGGACCGGGAACCCTCCGGGGTTATAAAGGAAATCAAAGCCTCAGGCTTAAGGGGCAGAGGCGGCGCAGGGTTCCCCACCGGCCTCAAATGGGAAATGTGCAGCAGTTCCCCGGAGAGTACCCGCTACGTCATCTGCAACGCCGACGAGGGAGACCCGGGGGCCTTCATGGACCGGACCATACTGGAGTCCAACCCCCACCTGGTGATTGAGGGGCTGGCCATTGCCGCCTACTCCGCCGGGGCCGGCAAGGCTTACTTTTACGTACGGGCCGAGTACCCCCTGGCGGTGGAAAGGATTAAAAAGGCTCTGCAGCAGGCCGCCGGACTGGGCATAATAGGCAAAGCAATGCTGGGCGCTGAATACAGCCTTGACATAGAGGTTTTCCAGGGGTCCGGCGCCTTTGTATGCGGTGAGGAAACTGCTCTCATTGCCTCCATGGAGGGAGAGCCCGGCCTGCCGCGCCACCGCCCCCCCTACCCGGCCGTGGCCGGGCTGTTTGGAAAGCCTACGGTGATAGACAATGTAAAAACACTGTCTTACGTTCCCCTGATTATCAAAAACGGCGCCGACTGGTTTAAAGCAACCGGGACCGAAAAAAGCCCCGGGACGGCCATATTCGCCCTGGCCGGGAAACTGGTCAGCACCGGGCTTACCGAGGTGCCCATGGGCACCACCCTAAGCCAGATAATCTATGATGTAGGCAGCGGGATTGCCGGGAATAAAAAATTTAAGGCCGTGCAGATAGGTGGTCCCTCCGGTGGATGCCTTCCGGAAGAAACACTGGAAACCCCCGTCGACTACGAGTCACTGTCAAAAGCCGGGGCTATGATGGGTTCCGGAGGCATGGTGGTGCTGGACGAAAACGACTGCATGGTGGAAATAGCGAGGTTCTTCCTGGATTTCACCCAAAAGGAGTCCTGCGGCAAGTGTACCTTCTGCAGGCTGGGAACAAAGCATATGCTGGATATTCTGGAGCGTATAACCAAGGGGAAAGGCCAACCGGAAGACATCGACCTGCTCCTGGAGCTGGCCGAAGACGTCAGGGCCGGTTCGCTGTGCAACCTGGGCAAGACGGCCCCCAACCCGGTTCTGAGCACCTTGAGATATTTCCGCCGGGAGTACGATGCTCATATAAATGAAAAGCGCTGCCCCTCTCTTATGTGTAAGGACCTTATAGCCTACTACATCCTGCCGGACAAATGTGAGCGATCCTGCGACGCATGCGTGGGAAGCTGCCCGGTGGAGGCCATATTCAGCAACGAGGACAGGATAAAGGTAGTCAACCAGGAAAAGTGCGTCAAGTGCGACAGCTGCATGGTGGCCTGCCCGCCCCAGTACAGGGCGGTCATCAAGGTATCGCCTCCTGAAGAGGTGCTCCGCAGGGAAAGGGAAAAGGGGGTAAAGTAATGGGCGACAAGGTAAAAATAACCATAGATGGAAAAGAGATTGCCGCCGTTCCCGGCGAAAAGATACTGTGGGCCGCCCTGGATAACGGCATCTACATCCCGCACCTGTGCGCCGGCCGGGACGATCACTCACCTTTGGCCTCTTGCCGCCTGTGCTTTGTGGAAATAGAGGGCTATGCCCATCCTGTTCCTTCCTGCACCCAGGAAGTTTCCGGGGGAATGGTCATCACTACACGCAGTGAAAGGGTGGACCGAATTATCGGGACAGGATTTGAGCTGATCATGTCCAACCACCGGACAGACTGCAGGGCCTGCCCGCGCAACCACAGCTGCGAGCTGCAGAAGATAGCCAGGGAACGGAAACTCAAGCTGAAGCCCGCGCGGCTGCCAAGACTGGACAGGGATCTGCCGGTAGACGGCTCCGCCGCCAAAATAAAATACGACCCCAATAAGTGCGTGCTGTGCGGGCACTGTATCAGGGCCTGCCGGGAAAAGGGAGCCGGGGTGCTGGGGTTTGCCCGGCGGGGATTTGAGCGGGCGGTAACCACCTTTAACGGCTCCCCTCTGGGAGAAAGCGGCTGCAATAACTGCACCGCCTGTGCCCTGGCCTGCCCGGTGGGTGCCCTGGCACTGAAGGAATAAAAAAATTATGGTCTCCGATATCCCAACAAACTATTTTCACATTGTTGACATTTGAAGAAAAATGTTGATTTATTGCTAATATTGAAATATATTGTTACTTTTGCCCAAAAATGAATTGATATTTATACTTTTTGTGTCTATAATAGTAGTATGAAAAATAGTAGATCAGGCTTGGTAAAAACCGGTTTATTGCATGATTGGCTATTGGCCATGTACATAATGTCCTTCTCCCGCGATGGAGGTTTGATACTGATTTATTGTTGAAAAAGCAAAGCGGATGATGATTAAACGGGCTTATACAATATCTACCGTTTAGAGTCGAAAAATGTTGACCTGCACCAAATATCGACCATAAAGGATAAATATCTTTATTATTTTAATAAATAGTGTTAAAAATAATTAAATAATGCCTTATGGGGGTGATATGCGGTGAATGTTCCTGTACTTTTGATCCGCATCGAAAAAATGAAAAGGCGTCTGCAATGTGTGGTCAACCCTGATAAAAGGCTCAAGCTAAGCCAGGAACTGGACAAGCTGCTGAACGAGTATTACCGGATACGGATGACCGGGAGCGCACTGCTATAGTCTAAAAAAATAGATTGACCGATAAAAAAATGACCTTGCCAAAGGTCATTTTTTTTGCTCCATCTATTTAAACCAGCTGCAGATAAGCAGCTCACCCACCGGACCCCTCCTGTCTCCCTTTGAATTGATGGACCGGTTGGCAGTAAGAGATATAACACCCCGCCCGTACCGTCCGTACAGTTCCCTGATAAAAGGCGTATCGCTGTTGCTAAGCATAACGAGGCAGCCCCGCCGGTCAAGCTCATGAAATATGTCCGCCAGC
>JAMCVT010000165.1 GCA_023475565.1 Actinomycetota bacterium | reverse complement strand
GGGGACATTCCTCCGACCCCAAAGTCACACCGATCGGGGACATTCCTGTCCACAAAGAAATACTCTAACTTCAGCAGGTGTGTCCCCATTCCGCTAATCGGCACCGCCGCAATACCGGCGGTTTTTTATGGGGCTGTAACACCTGACATCCTGTTTCCATAATATGAAAAAAAGTGAAGGAGGAATGGCTCTTGGTCAACCTGAAAATTGGCGATATTGTGGCCAGGAAATCCTATGGTGGTGATATTTTTTTTAAAATAATGAACTTATGTACAGGGGATGACGGGAAACAATACGCCAGGCTGAAGGGGCTGGATATGCGGCTGGAGGCGACAGCCCCGGTAGACGACCTGTTAAAGGTGGAACAGGTTGAGCTAAACCAGTACTGGCACAGCTGCCAGCTTAAAAACATGGAAAAGATGAAACACATATTCGTGAGAAGGGAAGAATACCGGAAAGAGACCCTGGGACGGGCCACCAAAAGCAATATGGACGAAATAGAAAGCTTTGACCTGCCCGGAACCCTTGTTCATATCGACGGGGACAAGGAATACCTGGATATGTGTATGACCAGTTACAAACAGCTGAACATAGAGTGCAACGGGTACCATATAGACGAGGAAAAGCAGGCCGAGAAGGTGATTGACATCCTTATGGAGCACCGCCCGGATATGCTGGTGCTGACCGGGCACGACGGGCTTATTAAGGGCGCCAAGGAGGAGGATTACAGGAATATAAAAAAGTACCATAACTCACAGTTTTTTATAAATGCTGTAAAGGCTGCCAGAATTTATGAAAAAAGCCGGGATGACCTGGTTATTTTTGCCGGGGCCTGCCAGTCGCACTACGAGGCGCTGCTGGCGGCGGGCTCCAATTTTGCCAGCTCACCCCGGAGGGTTTTGATAAATGCATACGACCCCGTATTTGTAATGGAAAAGGTGGCCTACACCTCCATATATGACCCTATTCCCTTAAAAGACGTTATTGCCAGCACGGTTACCGGTTTTGACGGGATTGGAGGCGTTGAAGCACCCGGGAAGCAGCACGCGGAAAAATTTTGTCCGGGGTATTAAAAAATAGTGCTAAGGTTAAAATAATACTGAATTGTAATTTATTATCAGGAGGAAAACATGCAAGGAAAAGTAAAATGGTTTAATCCGGGCAAAGGTTATGGATTTATTGAGTCCGAGGATGGCGCCGATGTGTTTGTCCATTATTCCGCCATAATGGAAGAGGGTTACAAATCGCTTGATGAAGGACAGTCGGTAGAGTTCGAGGTTGTTTCCGGAAAACGCGGCCCCCAGGCAGATAATGTACATAAACTATAACCAAAAACTCCGGTAACAGGCCGGAGTTTTTTTCTTCTCCTTTTTTGCCCGGTTGGCCCAGTCTGACGACCATTGGGAGGAAATTGGTTGTAAAAATGCCGGTTGGGTTATATTATCGCTTGGATAAATAATTTTGCCGTGGCGATATGGAGGATGACAATGCTTGACAATCAGCTGGATATCTTTATCACTGTGGCTGATAAAAAAAATTTCTCCAGGGCCGGAGAATATCTGAACATGACCCAACCTGCCATAAGCCAGCACATACACGCCCTTGAGGACTATTACGGAGCCAAGCTCTTTGAGAGGTCCAGCAAGAAGGTTGAACTAACCCAGGCTGGAATGGTACTGTACAAATATGCCCAGGAGATTTTAAGACTGCACAGGGTGGCCAAAAAATCAGTGGCTGACCTGGTGGACATGGTCACTGGAAAACTAACCATAGGCGCCAGCCTTACTATAGGGGAGTATGTTCTGCCCAGGCTGCTGGCCACTTTTACCAGGAAGTATCCCGATGTGGAGTATTCAGTGCTGGTGGGTAACACCGAGATTATCCGGGAATTTACCCGGGAGGGAACCATAGACGTGGGGCTGGTGGAAGGTGTTGTTGAGGATGCCCAGCTGGAAATAAAAACTTTTTTAAAGGATGAAATGTTACTGGTGGCCCCTACTCTTCACCCCCTGGCCAAAAAGCCACGGGTGGACAGGGATGATCTTAAAGAGTGTGTTTTTATTATAAGGGAAGAGGGATCAGGCACCAGGCTGGCCATGGAGGAGTTTTTTGAAAAGTCCGGCTTCACCCCCGATAGGGTAATCACCCTGGGCAGCACCCAGGCTATAAAAGAGGCCGTGGAGTCGGGACTGGGCATTTCCATACTGTCAAAGTGGAGCCTCCGCAAGGAGCTGTCCCTGGGGAGCTTAAAGCCTCTGAGAATCAAGGGTCTAGAAATACCTCGCTGGTTTTTCCTGATCAAGCTGAAGGACAAATTCCAGTCCAGGGCCTCGGACGAGTTTACCAAGCTGATAATAGGGGGAGATCTGCCCCAGATACTGGCCGACAGTCTGGTAAGGCAGGGGGTTTGAAATATCTTACGGGCACTGCTCTCCGGTCGGAAGCCAGAATTCAGACACCCGGGCCGCCAAGGAGGATGTAAATTCTGGTCCTTTTAAGCCACAGACACAGATACTTATAAGCCCAGCTAATCGGTCTTATTTACTTATAAGGACTGCCTAAAACATTCTGAATTCTGTATTCCGACCGATAAGAATTTCAGTATAAGCGTCTTTTCAGATGACTTACTCTGAGGACGTGGTCAAAGAAGAATACCACTTATTAAAAGGTGGTCTGAACAGCCGTATTTGTTACGGCTGTTCTTTTTTTTTTGCCTGGAAATAAAATCAGTAGTAGGTGGGCCGGGGCGTAAGTCAGCGCTGTCTTTCGGGGTCAGGATCCGGTTCCGGGTGTTTTTTGCTGCTGGCAGAAGGATCACCCGGAAGTCTGTTTTCAGTATGCTCCGCATCCACATCACGGCTTTCCGGGTAAAAGAATTTTTTCAGGGCGGCCTCTATCCGTTCCCGGCCGCTGTCATCCGGCCGGAATACTTTGCGCACGATCATTTTTAAGGCACCTCCAGCTATGTTTATGCGGGGCGGGCCCTATTTAATACGGGGAGGGTTGTTTTTGAAGGTGGCGGTGTATTGCAGGGTTTCCACCGAGGACCAGGCTGATGCCAGGACCATTGAAAACCAGGTGGACTTTGCCCACAGGTTCTGCCAGCTGCACGGCCTTGATATTCATGATTTTTACCTGGACGACGGGGTCAGCGGCTCTATACCTGTTGAACAAAGGCCTTCCGGGTCTAGGCTTTTGCGGGACGCTGAAAAAGGCTTTTTCAGGGTTGTATATGTTTACCGCCTGGACAGACTGGCCCGGGCCACACTGGATATTCTCAAAACTCACCAGAGACTCAGTGCATCAGAGGTGGCTTTAAAAAGCATGACCGAGAATTTTGACACCTCGACCCCCAGTGGCAAATTCTTCATGACCACTCTGGGAGGCATTGCCGAGATTGAAAGGGAGACCATCGCCGAGAGGATGCGGGTGGGCAGGGAGAGGGCGCTGAGAGAAGGGCGCTGGCCCGGAGGCCCGCCCCCCTACGGCTATTCGCTGGAAGGTAAACGGCTGGTAGTAAATGAAAAAGAGGCGGGCATAGTGAGGATGATTTTTTATCTGTACACCGGGGGGGAAATGAGCACCGCCTCCATTGCCCACTATATTAACGCCATGGGTGTTTCCTCCCCGGCCGGATCGGGTAAAAAAGGCCCGGGGGCGGCCAGGGGGTGGCATGCCAGCAGGGTGTGGAGCATATTGTCCAACCCGGTGTACCGGGGGACATTCCTTTACGGCAGGAGGGGAGGGAAAAAGGTGGTTGGCATTGAGTGTCCTCCTGTTGTTACCGCCGGAGACTGGGAGGCTGCCGGGGAGGCCCGAAGGAGAAACAGCCAGTGTGCCGGGAGAAACTGCCGTAGGGAGTATATTCTGAAGGGACTGGTCAGGTGCGGGCTGTGCGGCGGCAGATTCTACGGTGACGGCTCCGGCAGGGAGGGGAGGCTTTGCTATTACAGATGTTCAAAAAACACCTCTCTTAAGGGAAGCGCCGGGAAGTGTCCGGCCAAATCGGTAAGGGCCGACATAATTGAAGAAATGATATGGGAAGATGTGTGCAGTTTTGTTTTAACGGCAGGGCCGGCACTTGAAAAAATTGAGGAAGCCCTTCCGGCACGGTGGGGAAAGCTGCCTCTGGAAGACCAGCTGGCCCGGCTGGAGAAAATTATGCACGACAAAGAGGCTGAGCGCAAAAGAATAATAGGCCTATACAGGCAGGGCATTATTTCCGGGGAGGATGTAAAGGTTCAGTTGGATATTATTGGGCTGGAAATAGAGTCTGTAAAGAATCGCAAGTCGTTGTTGGTCCGGCGGTCGGGGATGCCCGGCCAATTCTCGGACCGGCCGGAGGCAGTCCGTAAAAGGCTGCAGTGGGCCAGCCCGGCAGAGAAAAGGGAGCTGATCAGGGGTCTGGTGGAGGGCATCACGGTGGGCCTGTCATCCTTGGGGGACAGGCCGGCGCCCATAGTTACCGTACGGTACCTTTTCGGAGGTTTTACGGATTGCTCCCTGCGTGTTGAAGCACCCGGGAAGCAGCACGCGGAAAAATTTTGTCCGGGGTATTAAAAAATAGTGCTAAGGTTAAAATAATACTGAATTGTAATTTATTATCAGGAGGAAAACATGCAAGGAAAAGTAAAATGGTTTAATCCGGGCAAAGGTTATGGATTTATTGAGTCCGAGGATGGCGCCGATGTGTTTGTCCATTATTCCGCCATAATGGAAGAGGGTTACAAATCGCTTGATGAAGGACAGTCGGTAGAGTTCGAGGTTGTTTCCGGAAAACGCGGCCCCCAGGCAGATAATGTACATAAACTATAACCAAAAACTCCGGTAACAGGCCGGAGTTTTTTTCTTCTCCTTTTTTGCCCGGTTGGCCCAGTCTGACGACCATTGGGAGGAAATTGGTTGTAAAAATGCCGGTTGGGTTATATTATCGCTTGGATAAATAATTTTGCCGTGGCGATATGGAGGATGACAATGCTTGACAATCAGCTGGATATCTTTATCACTGTGGCTGATAAAAAAAATTTCTCCAGGGCCGGAGAATATCTGAACATGACCCAACCTGCCATAAGCCAGCACATACACGCCCTTGAGGACTATTACGGAGCCAAGCTCTTTGAGAGGTCCAGCAAGAAGGTTGAACTAACCCAGGCTGGAATGGTACTGTACAAATATGCCCAGGAGATTTTAAGACTGCACAGGGTGGCCAAAAAATCAGTGGCTGACCTGGTGGACATGGTCACTGGAAAACTAACCATAGGCGCCAGCCTTACTATAGGGGAGTATGTTCTGCCCAGGCTGCTGGCCACTTTTACCAGGAAGTATCCCGATGTGGAGTATTCAGTGCTGGTGGGTAACACCGAGATTATCCGGGAATTTACCCGGGAGGGAACCATAGACGTGGGGCTGGTGGAAGGTGTTGTTGAGGATGCCCAGCTGGAAATAAAAACTTTTTTAAAGGATGAAATGTTACTGGTGGCCCCTACTCTTCACCCCCTGGCCAAAAAGCCACGGGTGGACAGGGATGATCTTAAAGAGTGTGTTTTTATTATAAGGGAAGAGGGATCAGGCACCAGGCTGGCCATGGAGGAGTTTTTTGAAAAGTCCGGCTTCACCCCCGATAGGGTAATCACCCTGGGCAGCACCCAGGCTATAAAAGAGGCCGTGGAGTCGGGACTGGGCATTTCCATACTGTCAAAGTGGAGCCTCCGCAAGGAGCTGTCCCTGGGGAGCTTAAAGCCTCTGAGAATCAAGGGTCTAGAAATACCTCGCTGGTTTTTCCTGATCAAGCTGAAGGACAAATTCCAGTCCAGGGCCTCGGACGAGTTTACCAAGCTGATAATAGGGGGAGATCTGCCCCAGATACTGGCCGACAGTCTGGTAAGGCAGGGGGTTTGAAATATCTTACGGGCACTGCTCTCCGGTCGGAAGCCAGAATTCAGACACCCGGGCCGCCAAGGAGGATGTAAATTCTGGTCCTTTTAAGCCACAGACACAGATACTTATAAGCCCAGCTAATCGGTCTTATTTACTTATAAGGACTGCCTAAAACATTCTGAATTCTGTATTCCGACCGATAAGAATTTCAGTATAAGCGTCTTTTCAGATGACTTACTCTGAGGACGTGGTCAAAGAAGAATACCACTTATTAAAAGGTGGTCTGAACAGCCGTATTTGTTACGGCTGTTCTTTTTTTTTTGCCTGGAAATAAAATCAGTAGTAGGTGGGCCGGGGCGTAAGTCAGCGCTGTCTTTCGGGGTCAGGATCCGGTTCCGGGTGTTTTTTGCTGCTGGCAGAAGGATCACCCGGAAGTCTGTTTTCAGTATGCTCCGCATCCACATCACGGCTTTCCGGGTAAAAGAATTTTTTCAGGGCGGCCTCTATCCGTTCCCGGCCGCTGTCATCCGGCCGGAATACTTTGCGCACGATCATTTTTAAGGCACCTCCAGCTATGTTTATGCGGGGCGGGCCCTATTTAATACGGGGAGGGTTGTTTTTGAAGGTGGCGGTGTATTGCAGGGTTTCCACCGAGGACCAGGCTGATGCCAGGACCATTGAAAACCAGGTGGACTTTGCCCACAGGTTCTGCCAGCTGCACGGCCTTGATATTCATGATTTTTACCTGGACGACGGGGTCAGCGGCTCTATACCTGTTGAACAAAGGCCTTCCGGGTCTAGGCTTTTGCGGGACGCTGAAAAAGGCTTTTTCAGGGTTGTATATGTTTACCGCCTGGACAGACTGGCCCGGGCCACACTGGATATTCTCAAAACTCACCAGAGACTCAGTGCATCAGAGGTGGCTTTAAAAAGCATGACCGAGAATTTTGACACCTCGACCCCCAGTGGCAAATTCTTCATGACCACTCTGGGAGGCATTGCCGAGATTGAAAGGGAGACCATCGCCGAGAGGATGCGGGTGGGCAGGGAGAGGGCGCTGAGAGAAGGGCGCTGGCCCGGAGGCCCGCCCCCCTACGGCTATTCGCTGGAAGGTAAACGGCTGGTAGTAAATGAAAAAGAGGCGGGCATAGTGAGGATGATTTTTTATCTGTACACCGGGGGGGAAATGAGCACCGCCTCCATTGCCCACTATATTAACGCCATGGGTGTTTCCTCCCCGGCCGGATCGGGTAAAAAAGGCCCGGGGGCGGCCAGGGGGTGGCATGCCAGCAGGGTGTGGAGCATATTGTCCAACCCGGTGTACCGGGGGACATTCCTTTACGGCAGGAGGGGAGGGAAAAAGGTGGTTGGCATTGAGTGTCCTCCTGTTGTTACCGCCGGAGACTGGGAGGCTGCCGGGGAGGCCCGAAGGAGAAACAGCCAGTGTGCCGGGAGAAACTGCCGTAGGGAGTATATTCTGAAGGGACTGGTCAGGTGCGGGCTGTGCGGCGGCAGATTCTACGGTGACGGCTCCGGCAGGGAGGGGAGGCTTTGCTATTACAGATGTTCAAAAAACACCTCTCTTAAGGGAAGCGCCGGGAAGTGTCCGGCCAAATCGGTAAGGGCCGACATAATTGAAGAAATGATATGGGAAGATGTGTGCAGTTTTGTTTTAACGGCAGGGCCGGCACTTGAAAAAATTGAGGAAGCCCTTCCGGCACGGTGGGGAAAGCTGCCTCTGGAAGACCAGCTGGCCCGGCTGGAGAAAATTATGCACGACAAAGAGGCTGAGCGCAAAAGAATAATAGGCCTATACAGGCAGGGCATTATTTCCGGGGAGGATGTAAAGGTTCAGTTGGATATTATTGGGCTGGAAATAGAGTCTGTAAAGAATCGCAAGTCGTTGTTGGTCCGGCGGTCGGGGATGCCCGGCCAATTCTCGGACCGGCCGGAGGCAGTCCGTAAAAGGCTGCAGTGGGCCAGCCCGGCAGAGAAAAGGGAGCTGATCAGGGGTCTGGTGGAGGGCATCACGGTGGGCCTGTCATCCTTGGGGGACAGGCCGGCGCCCATAGTTACCGTACGGTACCTTTTCGGAGGTTTTACGGATTGCTCCCTGCGTGTTGAAACCCGCGGTAAATACAGGCTGGGAGTACCGAAATCCCGGTATTGACAGGTAAAGTCCCTTACCTGCCCGGCAGGACGGTAAAACCCTGCGGAACCCTTTCCCCCCTTTTTGAATACTATGTCAGGAGGCGCAAGGAGGGGGTTCCGGGTGGAAAAATGTCTTAATGCATTAAATAAAGTGAGAAAAGTCTTTTTGCACAAAAAGAATGTTATCGGCGTTGGGGCCGGAATGAAGCAGGTGGGGCTGGAAAGGACCAGTCATCCCTCTGTTATTGTATTTGTTGAGAAAAAGATGGTTAAATCCAGCCTTTCCAGGAAAGAAATAATACCCCAAGAAATTGACGGTGTTCCCACGGACGTTATAGAAATAGGCAGGGTAAGGCTTCTCGACGTAAGGACCGATAAAAGCAGGCCGGCCAGACCGGGGTCCAGCATAGGGCACTACAAGATAACCGCCGGCACATTCGGGGCTGTGGTCAGGGATTTGAAGACCGGTGAGCCGCTGATATTGAGCAATAACCATATACTGGCCAATGGCACTGACGGAAAGGACGGCCGGGCCAAAATAGGGGATCCCATCCTGCAGCCGGGATCCTACGACGGGGGCGCCGTAGATGACAAAATTGCAGAACTCCTGCGGTTTTGGCCCATTTTAAAGCAGGAGAAACAGACCGACTGCCCCGTTGCCGCCGGTGCGGCTCAACTGGGGAGCAAGCTGGTGCACCTGATCAGGCCTGACTATGATATTCGCTTTATGAGGGTTAACCGGGGCGATAATATAATTGACGCAGCCCTGGCCCGGCCTGTCTCCCGGGATATTATATCACCCGAAATTATTGATATGGGAGTGCCCCGGGGGATGTCCACGGCCGGCGTCAAAAAGAAGGTTATGAAGAGCGGTCGCAGCTCCGGGCTGACCTCCGGGGACATTGTGGCTATAGACGTATCCCTGCAGGTGGATATGAACGATGCCGGAGAAACGGGTAATTTCTCCGGCCAGGTGGTTTCGGATATGGTGTCAAAGGGCGGAGACAGCGGCTCCCTGATAATGGATCAGGAAATGAAAGCAGTGGGGCTGTTGTTTGCAGGTTCTGAAAAATACACTGTCTTTAACCGGCTGGAGAATGTATTTGCAAAATTGGGTGTGGAACTGGCATGACTTATGAAGACCCCCTTACCAATTTCCGGGGGGGTCTTTTGCGGAATTTATGCCGGGCGGGAGGATCGTATATGGGAGAACCGGTTTTCAAGGCCGGTGAAATTGCTATGGCCCTCCTGGGAGAGAATATTCCTGCTGTAGGTCCCAGGATGAAGACAAGAACTGACGCCATGTCGGCGGTAAAGCAATATGTCAGCGCCATTGAGGGTCTGGTGAAATTCACGGAGAAGCCTTACAGGGTAATGTTTTCCCGGCAGTCCGACGGCAGGTATATGATGGTGATTAAAGGATCCGGGAATACTCTGGAACTTATGCATAATTTTGATGAGCTGACCATGAAAAGGTTCCAGCGTTCCTTTAAAAAAGGGATGTTTATAATTACCAGTTTTTTTGAGGAGGGCGGCAGCCTTGAGTGTATGGCCCTTACCGAGGGGTTGGGGGCTGTCATGTATGTTCCCAGGGATGGTTGATTATACCAGGCTATAGCAATTTTGCGAAACCATGCCCTGGTGTCTGGTTTTATACCTTCAGGCTGTTCAGCGGGATTATCAGGGTCGAATTTTGTCGTTGAGAGACCCTTTTTTTTCTGGTAAAGTTGATACACATATTTCCTTTTTGTACAGGCCCTGGCGTTATAGACACACCCTGTATGGGAAGGGAGAATGTTGTACCAATAATGCCGAATCCCATTAAACTTAATAAATGGGTACGGAGGAACCAATTTGGGGGTGAATCCCTATTGAAAGTGCGATGTGAGAAGTGAGAAGTGGGATTAAGAAGGAATTTTCGATGAAGCAAATTCCCACAAGAATCCCACCTCCAACTTCCCGCCTCTCACTTCTCACCAGGGTAGGGTTATCTTTTACCGAACCCGTCAGCTAACTCCGGAGGCTAAAAAAGAAAGGAGCACTGAATGAGTACCAGAAGAATCCTGGCTACCGGTTTCATGGTGTTTCTGCTGGCGTTTTGCCTGGCGGGAGCAGCCTTTGCCGCACAGGAGGGGGTACAGCCGTGCCCGGCTTCACAGTTAAACCATCCCGGGTCCTTTGATGAAAGGGCCGCCGGACTCCAGTCAGCTTTACCGCAAGTAAATCTCTCTGCTATAAAAGACCTGAAAGACGGACAAAAAGTTCCTCCGGGATACATCCAAAATATGGGGGGCTTAACGACACCGCCGGGACAGGCGGCTTCCACTCAAAACAAGGCTGCCGCGGCGGTTAAGCCGGACTGCCCGGTTCTGGGCATTGATACCGGAACCCTGTCTTCCGAAGAACAGCAAATGTTTGGACTGGTTAACCAGGAAAGGGCGTCAAACGGCGCAGGATCACTGAGTTCCGATCCCGCCCTGGTCAAGCTGGCCCGGCTCAAAGCCCAGGACATGGTGGACAACCGGTATTTTGACCATAATTCCCCCACCTATGGAAGTCCCTTTGATATGATGAAGAAATTCGGCATCAGTTATTCTTACGCCGGGGAAAATCTGGCCATGGCGGTCTCTGTCAGCAGCGCCCACAAGGCACTGATGGAATCACCGGGACACCGGGCCAACATACTTAATAAAAACTACGACCGGGTGGGCATAGGCATTGTGGTGTCCGGCGGGTACAGGTACTGCGTGCAGATGTTTACCGGGGGACAGAAGGGAACCATACCCGGTGGCTCGGGGCAGCAGCAGCCACAGCCTACTACTCCAACTACACCTCCCGTGCAGCCTGGTAGCAGCTCAGGGCTTTCGGCTGACGAGCTGACTCTGGTCAACCTGATTAATCAGGAAAGGGTAAAAGCAGGCCTGCCCAAACTTAAGGCCGACAGCAAACTCTTCCAGGTGGCCAGGCTTAAGGCCAGGGATTTTATCGAAAACAATTATTTCTCCCATACCTCACCGGTCTACGGCTCATTCCGGGACATGCTGCACAGCTACGGGGTGAGCTTTGAAAAAGCCGGAGAGAACCTGGCGGCCACCTATACAGCGGCCAGGGCTCACACCGCCCTGATGAACTCCTCCGGCAACCGGGCCAATATACTCAGTTCCGATTACAAACTGGTCGGCATAGGAATAGTGGACAAGGGAAACTACAAATATTTTGTTGAGATGTTTACCGACGGCGGATCGGTGTCCCAGCCACCTTCGGGGGGAACCGCCCAGCCTCCGGCAAGCCAGCCCGCCCAGCCTCCGACAGCCCCGCCCACCCAGCCGGGCACGGGCAATACTGCAGGGCTTTCAGCGGATGAGCAGAAGATGTTGAATAAGGTTAACTCAGAGAGGGCCAAGAACGGGCTGGCCCCGCTCACTGCCAACCTGAAGCTTACCGGGGTGGCCAGGCTCAAGGCGAAGGACATGATTGACAAGAATTATTTCAGTCATACCTCTCCCACATACGGAAGCCCCTTTGATATGATGCGTCAGTTCGGCATCAGCTACAGGACTGCCGGAGAGAATCTGGCAGGGGCCCCTTCGGTGGACACGGCACACACCAATTTAATGAACTCATCTGGCCACCGGGCCAACATTTTGAACAGCAGTTTCAAAGAGGTAGGTATTGGCGTGGTTGACGGTGGTCCTTACGGTAAGATGTTCGTGCAGATGTTTATCGGCTGATAAGTTAACAGATATTGTTGAAACCCGGACTTTCCGGGTTTCTTTTATTTACATGGAAAAATAATCCCCTTTTAGTAAAGTATCCTTTATTGGATATTTTTATTTGTTTTGGTATATATTTTATGGCTTTCGACAGAAAATCAGTCATTTTTAAAAAGTCCTGAAAGTATACATATAAGTGTGCAGTTATTAATCAAAAGTTTGTTTTTTCTTACTTCAAACATACAGGAAGGGAGGGTAATTTTTTTACTTTTTAATATAGCATGTCAGTAAGCGTTGCACATTTTAGGGGGCAATTCATATATATATAAAGAACGGCTATATAATAGACCAGCCTTGAAAGGAGGAAGACGAATGGTTGGAGTTGCAGCACCGGGCACGGAAAGACTTCGGGTCAATCAGGTAGTCAGCGAGAATACCGTCCAGACGGTGGTGCGGGGAATAGTGACCGTACCGGACCCCAAGCCGGATGTTGAAAAAGTCCTGTCTACCGATAAATCGGTCAAGGTTAGGAATGTAGAAATATTGCCTGACAAGGTTGTTGTAGAAGGGACCTTGAGCGTACAGATAGTATATGTCGCCTTCGAGCCGGCTCAGTCAGTCCATCACATGCACGGCCAGATTGATTTTACCACCTTTGTTGATGTTCCTGGAGCCCTGCCGGGGATGACCGCAGATGTGGATGTCATCGTGGAGGATGTGAGTGTCACTCGTAGGACGGGTCACCCCAGGGACTTTGACGTGGCCGCCGTACTGGAAGTATCGGCCAAGATTACCGAAGTTATGGATGTTGACATAGTCACCCAGTGCCCCTCCGGATGTACCTGCGAGACCGAGGACATCACCGTGGATAACGTGATGGGGACGGGCAGGAGACAGGTGATGATTAGTGACGAGTTCGATGTTCCCGAGGAGAAGCCGGAGGTTGAAAAAGTGCTCGACACCGATGTGAAGGTTGAGATAACCGACACCCGGGTCTTGAAAAACAAGGTGATTGTGGACGGCACCGCCACCATAACCATCATGTACGTGGGAGCCCTTCCGGACCAGCCGGTGCACAGCCTGCACCGCACCTTCAAATTCAGTGATTTTGTGGAAGTGCAGGGTGCCGAGGCCGGGATGGAGGTCAGGGTTGAGGTTATGGTGGAGAGCGCCGAAGTTGATTTCGTCCAGTCTTCTAAGGATAAATGTTTCCGCCTGCGGGCCGATTTGGTGCTATCCCTGACTGCCAGTGCGGTGGAGCCCCGCATGGTCAGGGCCATAACCGAAATCAGCAACTGCCCCAACGTGGATCCCACCTTCACATTGCTGAAAGTCGACAGCCTGGTTGGAGAGAATTCAAACCAGGTGATTATCAAGGATACTTTTGAGACTCCGGAACCCAAGCCTGATGTGGAGAAAATACTTGACGCAACCGCCGACAAGGTGACTATAACCGATACGAAGATCCTTAAGGACAAGGTTATTGTCAGCGGCTTTGTTGACGCACAGATAGTGTATGTGGCGGCCGAGGCCGACCAGTCGGTGCACGCGGTGCACAGGCGCCTGCCTTTCCGGACTTTTGTGGAGGTTATGGGAGCCCGTGAAGGGCTGGATGTGGATGTAAAGGCCACCGTAGAGTTTATAACGTCCACGGCCAAGGGCTGTGAGATTACCATTGAAGCGGTGGTCAAGGTTACGGCCAGGGTTACCAGGACCCTGCAGAGGGATGTGCTTACCGAGGTTTCTCCCGTGACCACCACTCCGGTTCCCACTACGCCATGCCCACCGGGACAGACCTTTGAGTACATCGTAAAGCAGGGCGATACCCTTTACACCATAGGGCAAAGGTACGGGGTTTCCCTGAATCAGATGAAGGCTGCCAATACCCAGCTTCCGGACCCCAACAACATACGCCCGGGAATGGTTGTAAACGTGCCCTGCGTGGCCATGGGCTAAAATTAATAAAGGAGGAGGTTTCAGTATGCCACATAATAATAATTTTAATAATGAACCTATTATGGTCGAACCCCAGGATTTGAGATGTATGCGCATCAAGGTTCCCGTAGTACTCGCCGAGGAGGAAGCTCAAGTGGTGGTGGACACCACCTTCTGTCTCCCCGAGCTGGCTAAAAAAATTGACCACATAGATGTGTCGGTACAGAACCTGGAGGCCGACCCGGTGTTCGTGCATGAAACCGAGTCAACATGGAACATGAGCATATCCAAAAAGTGGCCTCACATGGCTCACTTTATGCCCTCCGGCAGGGCTTTTGTGAAAAAGGTGATCGTTCATGGCACTCTGCACAAGCAAATATTCTATGTGAACATGGATGATGCGGTAAAACACGTGGGCGAGGACATCCCCTTCACCAAGACCATTGACCTCGCTGAGCCCGAGCCTGTTATGGATATAGACGATGTTGAGATCCAGTTCCACGGGAGCAGGGCAGATGTGACCTGGGACCTGGTGCGGGCCAGCAGGCTGCAGCAAACCGGTGTGATTATAATCAGGCTTAAAGTATCTGAACAGCGCCAGATTTTCGTGGCGGTCTGCCCCTTTGAGCCATGCCCTACCAACCGCAACCTTCTGAGGGACCCCAGCTTTGAGCAGTGGATCGGCGACACTCCGCTTCTATGGGGCGCCACCAACGTATTCCGGGCCAGCGGGGAACTGGCCAGAACCGGTACCTTTGCGGCCGGTCTGGGCCTTGACCCCACCCTTCCGGCGGCGGTGTTCCAGACCACCAGGAGGATTAATCCGGATTTTCTCTATCGCCTGTGCTTCTGGGCCCGGAAGCTGACGCCGCTGCCGCCCAACTGCGACTTCACCCTGGAGGCCCAGGTCACCTTCTTCGATGCCGACCACAACCAGATTGACGTGCAGTCCCAGTCTTGGTCCGATGATCAGGTGCCCACCGCCTACAAGCAGTTTTGCCTGGATGTCGGCCCTGCCAATGGCGATATAGCCTATGCCCTGGTACGTATAGCCATGCAGGTGCCGGTGGGTACAACACCTCCCAACAACTGTCAGGTAATAATCGACGATGCGACTCTGCTGTGCATCAGACGCCGCTAGACCGTGTTATATGATAACAAAAAGAAGCTGTTTCCTCTGAAACAGCTTCTTTTTGTGTGTTATTCAAGTGGCACCGGGGAAGGGCCCGGCATATACTTTAAAAATATGATTACAGGGGGTACCGGATTTGAGTGAAGATACCACAAAATATGCCGATATCGAGGACACCCTGTTCAGCCTGATCAGGTCGGCGGATATGGACCAGGGAAATCTCCTGGTACTGCTGAGCCTGGTTAATATGATGGGTTTAATCAATATCATAAGCTACAGGGCCGGAATAAGGAAAAAACACGAAACCGGCCAGGCCGGCTCTGCTCCGGAAGGTGGAGAAAATGAGGTTATACCGGAAGGCATAAGCCCTCCCCAGGGTGTCCCCTTTGACCCCGCGCCCCTTCTTTCCATGCTGGGAGGAAAACATGGTCCCGGCCTTAACCCCGGCCACCTGGAAGGGCTGTTGAAGCGCTTTATGGGAACACCCCCTGTCCGGCAGGGGGGGATCGATCAAGAAGGCCGGGTAAATGACGCCCAGCCTCCTGGAGGAGAGGAGGGAAAATCAGGTTGACCGCAGAGCACCGGCCTGGCCTTTTCTATATACTGCAGTCAGCTTTCCTGAGCAGGGGTGTTTCCCGCTCCCTTTACAGGCTGGGTTGATATTTCTGCCGGCCCCTTTTGACCGGCTTTGCCGGAAGGGGGGAAGGCAACTTTAACCATACCGGCATGAAAGGTTTCCATGCCGCTTCTCATAGACTGCATGGCATTTTTTGTGGACTGTATGACCTGAATCAAATCGTCCAGTATTTTCTCGAAATTTTCCTGGTCCTGCGACATTGCCAGCAGCATTGGAATAACAAAAGGGTGGGGGCCTGGTATAAATCTATCGGACAATTGGCTGACCTCCTTTAAAAATTACTGCATTTTAGTTTCATCTTATGGCGGCAAGGTAAAATTTGTTACCGGAATTAAGGGATTGGGAGGCCTAGCCAGCATTTTACCAAAGGGGGATAAAATATATGACCGATGAAGAGCCCGGCGGGGTAAATCTTGAAAGTGTAATGTACCGGCTGATGGAATACCAGCCGGGAGAAAACACTGATAAAACCGACACCATGATTATGTTGAGCCTGGTAAATCTACTGGGCATAATCAGTGTAATGAATAAACAGTCCCTTCCGGAACCTTCTTCCAGGCCGGCCAGGGAAGATCCTATGATGCCCATCTTGATGAGCATGCTGGCCCAGAGCCAGCAGCCCTCCCGTGAGGGGCCCGGAGGGGGAATGAACCCTGCTCTTCTCATGAGCCTTTTGGGCTCAAAGGGGCAGAAGCCTGAAAACGCTCTTTTAATGGGCCTTTTAAGCAGTTTGATGCAGCCGCCCCCTCCTCCGCCCCGGCCGAAAGGGTGGGAAAGGGAAAGAAGGGAAAGCTCCAGCCGGCCCGGCCCCAGGGAAAGTGCCCTGGAAGAAGGCGCCGGAGACATTGATAAACATGGCCGGCACCTTTCCTGGGACCGCCGCCTGGGGTAAATTTTACCGTTCAGTTTGAACGTATTATATTGCCTTATTGGCACAACAATACCCCCATATGGATGGGGGTGATTTTTTGTCTGAATCCGCAAGAGCTGTTTTTAGGGTGGGGGGCCTCAGTGGTGATGAGGGCAGCAGGGAAATTGAGGACACGCTGGCGCAGATTGACGGAGTTCACTCAGTGGATGTTAGCCTGCCCGACAGCACAGTCGACGTTTATTACGACCCCGGGGTTATAAGGGAGGAATACATAGAGAGGACGCTAAATTCCCTGGGCTATTCTCCTTATGTACCCTCCGGACGGATCTGATCCTGAGCATATTACCGGGGGATGTTTCCGGCAATTATTTGGGAAAGGGGAATTAAATGAGCTCCCGGCTACTGGCATTATTGATTGCAGCCTCCTCCGGACTGACCATGGCCCTTCAGGGCACGCTTAATGCGGCCCTTGGCAAGGTTATAGGCCTTTTAGAGGCCACCTTCGTGGTTCACCTGGTGGGGCTTGTATTCGTATCCTTACTTCTTTTTGTTTTTAACCTTGGACAGGGAGGCCTGAGCCTTCTGGGCAGGGCGCCCCTGTACAGCTATCTGGGGGGAATACTGGGTGTAATTATCATTTATACTGTTGCCAGGAGCATTCCCAAGGTTGGTGTAGCCCCGGCCACCACTGCCATTATACTGGGGCAGGTGCTAACCGCCGGACTTATCGATACCTGCGGGCTTTTCGGCATGGATAAGCTGCCCTTCAACTGGTGCCGCATAGGTGGGGCTCTTTTGCTGGCCGCTGGAGCATGGCTGATACTACGTGAATAGATATTCTTTTAGCATCTCCCGTCTCCCGACCTGTAAAAAACTCAGTATGAGCTAAGGTATGATAATCACCTGTCCCACCTCCAGCAGGGTGGGGTCAGCTATTTTGTTGGCCCTTATTAGTTGTTCTACGGGCACACCGTACAGTATGGAGATTTTCCACAGGGTATCTCCGGGCTGAACTACGTGCACTTTTCCCCCGGGGATGTTGCCGCCCCCTTCTGACCCCGGCGCAGCCGCTTCATCAGTAATGGTGACCGGTGTTCCTATATTGACCTGGGGGAATAGCTCTTCCACATTATAGTTTTGCATCCGTATGCAGCCGTGGGAAATAAATTTTCCTATGGAGGAAGGGTTGTTTGTCCCGTGAATGCCGTAATTGCCGCCGGGGACGTCCAGACCCATCCACCGGGTGCCCAGAATATCACCGGGGTTTAAAATTTTGTTGACAACTTTATAGTTACCCAGCGGGGTAGGAGTTGAAGGTTTTCCTACAGCCACCGGATACGTATTTTTAAGAGCGCTGCCTAAATAATGCTGGAGTTTTCGGGCCGACCTCAGTATCACCAGGTTTGTTCCCGCCTCCGGCATTCTGGTTTCCGCCATTCAATCACCCTCCACATACTTTTAAAATAATTTATTAACTGGCCGGGGTTGTTGTGAATAAAAGCAGGGGGGGACACATTAACCTGCCTTTGGAAGGGACTTCCCCCGGAATGTGTAAATTGAGGGGAGGGGTGGAAATGATAAAGAAAAAAAGGGAAATATTACTGCGAGTGGTATTATTACTTTTAGAACTTTTTTCGGTGATAAGCTTACAGCGGGGTACTGATATATGAATGTAAAAGCCCGGGCCAAAATAAACCTGAGCCTTGATGTGCTGGGCGCCAGGCCGGACGGCTACCATGAAATACTTACCGTTATGCAGCCCCTTGAACTGCACGATAAAATGAAGGTGGAGGCCCTTGCGACAGGCGCCATTGAGGTGATCTGCAGCCATCCCGATGTTCCATCCGGCCCCGGGAACCTCGTTTACAGGGCGGCTGATCTGCTTCGCAGCGAATGCGGCTGTAGTATGGGAGCCAGTATCTATATAAAAAAGAATATACCGGTGGCCGCCGGCCTGGCCGGGGGCTCAGCCGATGCCGCCGCTGCCCTGAAGGCTTTGAATAAGCTTTGGGGGCTGGGTCTGGAAGAGAGACAACTGCTTCAAGCAGGTGAAAGAATAGGGGCGGACGTGCCTTTTTGCCTGGCCGGTAAAACAGCTCTGGCCGGCGGCAAGGGAGAGATACTTACACCCCTTCCATCCTTCCCCGGCCTGGGAGTTATTCTTGTAAAACCTTCCTTCGGTGTTTCCACGGCCAGGGTATACAGTCTTTACGACAGCAGCCCGGCAGGGCCCGGCCCGAATACCGGCGCTATGGTCAGCGCTCTTGAAAAGAGGGATTTTGAAGCTGTGGCGGCATTGCTGAACAATGTTCTGGAGCGGGTGACCGCGGCGCTGCACCCTGAAATAAATGAAATAAAAAAAGCCCTTATTGAAGCCGGGGCGGCCGGAGCTATTATGAGCGGAAGCGGTCCCACGGTTTTCGGGCTGTGCCGGAGCCCCGGGGAGGCCCTTTCGGTGGCGGCGCGCTTAGAGCTTCCCGGCTGCAGGGTGATAGTGAATGAAACTGTTTAATGCTGCGCCTATACGGGGCTCTTTCCCATGGATCAGTGGATTAGCGCAGGGAACGACCTTACTTGCAGTCTGTACGGAGAGGGATTACAATATAAACTGGAGTATAATGGTAGGGGGAATCGAAATGGAACAGCCCAGGTTGATCCCGATAAGACTGGATAATTATAAGCCCTTAAGGGAAATGGTGTTTGAATCCCTCAGGGAGGCCATTATCCAGGGCCGGTTGAAGCCCGGGGAGCGCATGATGGAAATGCAGCTGGCCGACGAGATGGGTGTCAGCAGGACGCCTGTAAGGGAGGCCATAAGAAAGCTGGAGCTGGAAGGTTTCGTGGTGATGATTCCCCGAAAAGGGGCTTATGTTTCGGGAATATCGGTAAAGGACATAGTGGATGTGTTTGAGGTGAGGGCGGCCCTGGAGGCACTGGCAGCAGGCCTTGCAGCTGAAAGGATCACCGATAGTGAGTTGGAAGAGATGGAAAGATCCCTGGTGCGGATCTCTGAGTTTAGTGACAAGGCCGACCTGGACGCCATTGTAGAGACCGACACCAATTTTCACGAACTTATATACAGGGCCTGCCGTAATGAAAGGCTGGTTCAGATAATCACCCATCTTAAGGAACAGATACAGCGCTTCAGGACCACTTCACTTTCCCAGCCCGGGCGGTCCAAAGACGCCCTGGGGGAACACCGGGCCATTGTGGAGGCCATAAGCGACAGGAATATAGAGATGGCCCAGGAATTAGCCCGGGAGCATATTGAGAACGCCGAGCAAAGCCTGTTAAACGCCCTGCGGGAGGCAAAGGAATAAATGATTGATGCGCTGGTACTGGCTGGCAGCAGAAATGACGGACCTTTAAGGCAGTGCAGTTCGGTTCCTTACGAGGCCATGATTACTATTGGCCGCAAGGCCATGCTGGACTATGTTATTGATGCCCTGCAAAGTTCGCAGCGAATAGGCAGGATTGTAGTGCTGGGCCCCTCCGATGTACCCGGCTTTTGTCAGCGGGACGATGTTAAGATTGTCTCAGCAGAGGACGGCCTGCTGGAAAATTTGGCCAGAGGGGTTGAGTGCCTGCACGATTCCCAAAAGATACTTCTGTCCACCTGTGACATCCCTCTGATAACCTCCCAGGCCATAGAGGACTTTCTGGACAGGTGCGGCAGCAGGACTGCCGAAATTTATTATCCGGTGGTGCCCAGAGAAGCGGTGGAGAAGACTTTTAACAACGTCAGGAGGACCTACGTTACTCTCAGGGAAGGGGAGTTTACCGGGGGTAACCTGTTCCTTATCGATCCCGGAGCGGTCAGCCGGTGTATGGATGTAGGCCGCAAGCTGGTAGATGCCCGTAAGAGCCCGCTGCGCCTGAGCAGGCTCGTAGGGCTGCCCTTTCTGCTCAGGTTTTTGCTGAAGATGGTCACACTGCAGGAGGCCCAGGAAAAGGTTTCCGCCCTGCTGGGATTGCAAGGTGTGGTGGTGGTTACATCATACCCCGAGGTGGGAGTCGATGTGGATAAGCCCAGTGACCTTGAGCTGGTATGCCGGGTGCTTGACTCCGCGTGACGGCCGGGTATTGGCGGCGCCGATGAATACAATCTTCTTACCAGGGGAGCAGGGTTGAAAGATGATTTTTAACATCGATCAGGTGAAGGAAGCCAGGGAAAGGATGAAGGAAGTGATTCACCTGACCCCGCTGGACTATTCCCACACCTTCAGCAGGCTTACCGGGGCCAACCTTTATCTAAAGCTGGAAAACATGCAGAAGACAGGATCCTTTAAAATACGGGGGGCCTATAACAAGATTTCCGCCCTTTCAGAGGAAGAGAAATCCAGGGGGGTAATTGCGGCCTCGGCAGGAAATCATGCCCAGGGGGTGGCCTATGCCGCCTCCAGGTCGGGTTTAAAGGCCACTATAGTAATGCCCGAAGGTTCTCCCATAACCAAGATAATGGCCAGCAGGGGCTACGGGGCAGAAGTGACCCTCTCAGGGAAGGATTATGACCAGTCATACATAAAGGCCAGGGAGATCCAGGAGGCCACCGGGGCAACCTATATTCACGGCTTTGACGATCCTTGCGTCATTATGGGCCAGGGCACCCTGGCACTGGAGATACTGGATCAACTCCCCAATGTTGATGCCGTGGTGGTTCCCGCCGGTGGAGGAGGGCTTTTAAGCGGCATTGCCCTGGTAATGAAATCCATCAAACCCGGCATAAAGGTGTTTGGCGTTCAGTCGTCCGGCGCACCGGCCATATTCCGCTGCTTCAAAACCGGTGAAAACGATGGCCTGTGCGCCCTGGGGACACTTGCTGACGGTATAAATGTTGGCTGCCCAGGGGAAATTACCCTTGATTTGATAAGAAAATATGTGGATGATATGGTGCTGGTTGACGATGAGGAAATTTCACAGGCCATGCTCATGCTTTTGGAGAGGACCAAGGTTGTGTCAGAGGGGGCCGGGGCGGCCGCCCTGGCCGCAGTGCTGCACGGCAGGCTGAAACTGGGAGGGCTTAACGTGGTGGCTCTGGTCAGCGGCGGGAATATAGATGTCAACATACTGTCCACCATTATTGAGAGGGGGCTGGTTAAATCCGGGAGGCGGCTGTTAATAAGGACAATCATCCCCGACAGGCCCGGAAGTCTTCAGAAAATTGTCTCACTGGTGGCGGACCAGCAGGTCAATATAATTTCCATTGTTCACGACCGTTCCAGGCTAAAGGTTCCCATAAAGAAGGCCGAAGTTGAGTTTGTGCTGGAAACAATGAACCGGGACCATATCGAAAAGGTCAAGGCAGCCCTTATATCTGCAGGATTTGATATAGAGACAATTTAAATTTGTAATATAAAGAATTATTTTAATTATCGTATTAGGAATATTTTTCATATTGAAATGGTAAAATGAAGGAATTTTTTTTTTGGTGGAGAATTCAATCATAATTGTCATAACTTTTTTTAGGGAAGGTGGTGAGCGGGATTGGTCGTCACTGACGTAAGGGTGCGTAAAATACTGACGGAAGGTAAGATGAAGGCAATTGTATCGGTTACACTCGACGACATGTTCGTGATTCATGATGTTAAGGTGGTCGAGGGCCAAAATGGACTTTTCGTCGCCATGCCCAGCAGGAAAACTCCTGACGGGGAATTCAGGGATATAGCGCATCCCATCACATCTTCTGCCCGAGAGGTAATACAAAATGCGGTTTTACAAGCGTATGAGGCGGCTATATAACAGAATACCATAAACATGAGGGAGCTTAGGCTCTCTTTTTGTGTGAAAACTCAAAAAATAATCCTGTCTAAAGGGAAATATCATTTCTTGTTGAATTAAGAAGTTTGGTGTTTAAATATTGAGTAAGAGTAGGAGTGGTATAATGCCGCTGGCTGCTGTAATCCTTGCCGCAGGCAAGGGGACTAGAATGAAATCCGACTTGCCCAAGGTGCTGCACGGTGTTTGCGGGATTCCCATGGTCAGCCATGTGCTGAATGCGGCACGGGAGGCCGGCTCTGAAAATATTATCGTGGTCGTGGGCTTTGGCGGCGACCAGGTGGCCGGGGCCATGGATGGCCGGGTGGAGATTGTTTTTCAGCATGATCAGCTGGGCACTGCCCACGCCCTTCATCAGGCTGCGACGTCCCTCGGCGGCTTTGACGGGGATATACTGGTGCTCTGCGGGGATACTCCCCTTGTTTCAGCGCAGAGCCTTAAAAAAATGACAGCGGTGCACCGGGAAAGCGGTGCGTGTGCTACCGTACTGACGGCCCAACTGGACAATCCTTCCGGCTACGGGAGGATTATCAGGGACGGAGATGGAAGGTTGTTAAAAATTGTAGAACAAAAGGACGCTTGTCCTGAAGAACTGCAGGCAAAGGAAATAAATACAGGGATATACTGCTTCAGGGCCGAAGGGCTTTTTCAGTCCCTGGCGCTTCTAAAGCCGGACAATGCCCAGGGAGAGTACTACCTCCCGGATTTAATAGGTCTGTATAAGGGGCAGGGTAAAAGGGTGGCCGCAGTTTCCGGGGCTGACCCGGTGGAAATAATGGGTGTCAATGACCGCTCCCAGCTGGCTCTGGCCCGGGAGGCCATGGGCCAAAGGATTAACGCTGAATTAATGCTGGCCGGGGTGACCATGGTGGACCCCTCGTCGGTCTATATAGATACGGGTGTGAAAATAGGACGGGACACGGTTATTTATCCCGGCACAGTAATACAGGGAGGTACCGTGATAGGGGAGGGCTGCGCCATCGGCCCCTTTTCCCAGGTTATATCGGCAAGGATAGGGGATAACGTCACGGTAAGGCAGTCGGTAATAGAGGACAGTGATATAGGAAACGATTCCGCCATCGGGCCATACTCCTACATAAGGCCCGGGTGTGTTCTGGACGGCCAGGTCAAAGTGGGGGATTTTGTGGAGCTCAAAAAGGTTAAAATAGGGCGGGGTACCAAGGTGCCCCACTTAAGCTACGTAGGGGACGCAGAAATTGGGGAAAAGGTAAATGTGGGGGCCGGAACCATTACCTGCAACTATGACGGTGAGAAAAAGTGGGCTACCGTTGTTGAAGACAACGCTTTTATTGGCAGCAACACCAATCTGGTGGCCCCGGTGAGGGTGGGCAGGGGAGCTATTACAGGCGCCGGGTCGACCATCACCAAGGATGTGCCCGACGATGCCCTGGGTGTGGCCAGGGGTGTGCAGAAAAATATTCCTAACTGGTCCCGCAAAAAAATGTCTCGCGAAAAATGAGAAATGAGAAGTAAGAGGTGAGAACCTCTCACTTCTCGCCTCTCAAGATGGAGGTAATTTTAATGACTTCCCGCAGAAGGTTAAAAATTTTCACCGGTAACGCCAATCCCCGGCTGGCTGAGGAGATAGCCCAGTACCTGGGGGTTTCGGTGGGTTCGGCCAAGGTGAGCCGGTTCAGCGACGGAGAGGTTCAGGTTAAGATCAACGAGAGTGTCAGGGGAGCGGACGTGTTTATTGTCCAGCCCACCAGCACACCGGTGAATGAACACCTGATGGAGCTTCTCATCATGGTTGATGCGGTGCGCAGGGCCTCGGCCAGAAGGATAACGGCGGTTATGCCCTATTACGGATATGCCCGCCAGGACCGTAAAACCCGGGCCAGGGACCCCATTACGGCCAAGCTGGCGGCCAACCTGCTCCATGCCAGCGGGGCCAGGCGTGTGATTACCATGGACCTTCACGCGGGACAGATACAGGGGTTTTTTGATATACCGGTGGATCACCTTCCCTGTGTGCCCATACTGGCCCAGTATTTTATGCAGCAGAAAATAAACGACCTGGTGGTGGTATCCCCCGATATAGGCGGGGTAACCAGGGCGAGAGACCTTGCCGAGCGCATCGGGGCTCCCATAGCCATAATCGACAAGCGCCGGCCCGAGCCCAACGTGGCCGAGATAATGAATATCATAGGCGATATAAACGGCAAGAATGTTATTATGATTGACGACATTATCGACACGGCCGGCACCATTTCCCAGGGGGCCAAGGCACTAAAGGAATGGGGGGCCAAGGATATCTATATCTGCTGCACCCACCCGGTTTTAAGCGGCCCGGCCATGAAGAGGCTGGAGGAATCTCCGGCCGGAGAGATTCTGGTGACCAATACTATTCATGTTCCCCAGGAGAAAGTGCTTCCCAGGATGAAAATACTGTCGGTGGCCCCCCTGCTGGGTGAGGCCATCATAAGAATTCACGAGGACCTCAGCGTGAGTAAGCTGTTTGACACCTGATAATGGCTATAGGGTAATATCTCCGCCGTCTATGCATCGGGGACATTCCTCTGACCCCAAAGTCACACCGATCGGGGACATTCCTGTCCACAAAGAAACACCTCAACTTCAGCAGGTGTGTCCCCATTCCGCTTTGGTGTGTCCCCATTCCTTTAAACGGCACCGCCGCAATACCGGCGGTTTTTTACTTGACCGTCCTCTCATAATTCTGATATAATGTAGATACATATATTGATATAAGGAGCATATTAATATGCCGAACATCAGACCGATTTCTGATTTAAGAAACAACGCCAATGACATTTCAGAGTTTTGCCATAAATCAAGAGAGCCAATTTTTATTACTAAAAACGGTGTCGGCGATATGGTTGTGATGAGTGTTGAAACCTACGAGCGGCAACAGGCGCTCATAAGCCTGTATATAAAGCTGGCCGGGGCAGAGGAAGAAATAGCAAACGGCGCGGAGGGTGAGGATTTTTTTGAGGTTGCCAAGCAGTTGAGGAACAGCGTACATGGGCAAGTATAAAATCAGGATATATTCCGATGCTAAAAGGGACCTGAAGGATATTATCAGCTACCTTAATACACTGTCACCACAGGCCGCAATCAAATATTATGATCTTATTGTAGAAAAAATCAGCGACCTTTCCGAAATGCCGGAGCGGTGTTCCTTTGTTCGGGATGTTGTCCTGAAGGCAAAAGGATACCGGTACTTGATTATAGAAAACTACTTGGTGTTTTTTGTTGTAAAAGCCGATACGGTACAGATACGCCGCATTATTTACGACAAGCGTAATTATGAATGGCTGCTGTGAAAAGGGTACCGATGTAAGTGCGGCTATGGCTGCTATATGTATTATTATCCGCTTAATATAAAAAGATCTCCGGGAGGAGATCTTTTTATATTGATAAGGTATTTTATTTAGTTTTTCGGGGCTTCTGCAGAAAGGTCCGGATTATTTATTTCGGAATTCACCATTTCTGTGGGGAATGATTCCACCGGGTCAGATGGCAAAGAGGGGTCCCTGTCTGCAAATGGTGTTTGGGTCATCTGCTCTTCCACCGTATTACCGCTGCAATTTTGCTCTCCACCGGGACTGCTTTCCTTCGGGGTGTCTTTTTTTTCAGCAACCGGACGGTCACGTTTTATTTTTTCCAGTGACTGATTGAGGCTGCGGCCCAGGACCCTGGTTTTTTGTAAAGTTGTTCCCAGCAGCTGGCCGGTGTTTTCCCGGAAGGACCGGAGTGATTCCTGAATTCCTCCCTCCATTTTTACAACTTTGTCCAGGGCCGAGTCGTGACAGATAACTATTCTTGTACCCAGGGTGCGGATGTAGTTAATATCCAGAAAGGCGCTGCCCCTGAACAGGTTGTTGACGGTGCCTCCGGAGAATTCAAGGCCTACCACGTCACCGGTCTTGAGGTCAACATAAAACTCCTCCACCACTCCCAGCACCGTTCCGCTTTCGGTTACCAGCCTTGAGCCGGTGATATTTACCCGGTCCTTAAATAGTTTAAGAATCTGTGGGAGGCTGGCCCCTTTTTCCACCCTGCTGCTGCGGTCTATGGTGACAACATCCTCTCCTATATTGTGAACTCTGCTGTAAGGAATAAATTTTTGCTCCCTGAACCAGCCTTTTTGCTCAACTATCAGGGCGGCCACATTTTTGGAGGCGGGATCTATGACCAGCCCCCCCAAGGATCCTATCTGCCGGCCTTCCTCCAGGCTAACCACATTCATATTCAGAAACTGTTTGCTTTTGCGCATTTCTTTGACCCCCCTTAGTAAACGTTTTTATGGTTTACAAAAAGCCGGTTCTCGACAGACTCTATTATATTGCTATGCGAAAGAATAGTTTCATATGACAAATAAAGGGAAATAATAATAATGAATGGGGACACACCTCACTTTAGAGATGGGCTTTGAGGGTCTGAGGAATGTCCCCGATCGGGATGGCTTTTGCTCTCTCCCAATTCCCAATTCCCAATTCCGGAATTTGGGGTCGGAGGAATGTCCCCGATCGGTATGGCTTTGGGGACGGAGGAGTGTTCCCGATCGGGATGGTTTTTGAGGTAGTAAAGAGGAGGTATGTGGAAATGACGGAATATAGTCTTAATGCGTCTATTCGCAGCAATATGGCGAAAAGTTATCGTAAGTATCTTTTCAGCCGGGGGATGGTCCCCGCAGTGGCGTATGGCAAAACATTGGGCAGTATGCCTTTGGAGATTGCGGGGAAAGAGCTGGAAAAGGCAGTTCAGTCAGGCAGAAACACCATTATAAACCTTGTGGTTTCCGGCAGCGGCGGCCCTTATAAGGTGATGGTCAGAGATCTGCAGTACGACCCTATTAAAAGGGGGATAGTGCATGCTGACTTTCAGCAGATTTCCCTTAAGGAAAGGATTAACACCTCGGTGGATGTGGCCATTTCCGGAGAGGCTGCCGGCGGACTGGCCCGGCTGGTGCTGCGCAGCCTGGAGGTTTCCTGCTTTCCCGCCGGCATTCCGGACCAGATAACGGTGGATGTATCGGGAATGATGCCGGGAGACAGTATTGCTGTCCGGGATTTAAATGTTCCCCCGGAGGTCAGGGTGCTGTCCGACCCCGACGCTGCAGTGGTTGCGGTTATGTCTCCTGGCGCCGGGGCTGTCGGGGAAGAAACCGGCACTGATGCCGGGGACAATGCCGGGAACGGGATTGAAAAAGCTCCTGATAACAACGGCAGATAAGCAATTGATACTTAAAAGGCAATAATCACCATTAACCGGCCCCCTGCATATTTTGGTAACACATATTAAAAAGGGGGCTGCGATATGACAGATAAAAAAGATAAACCAAAGGCAGAGGCTAAGGGCATAGACGTTTCCGGCTACATGCCGGGCCCGGCCTCGCCTTACCCGCCTGCTTCCGGGCCACCGCCGGCCTATATGCCGGGACCTGGATGCCCTGAAGAACATGAAAAAATGGATATGTACGACACCCTTGCCTGCAAGCTGAAAAAACTGATGGGTCAGCAGGTTACAGTTTATGTGATGGGTATGGGACCGGTGGCGCCTGTGCCGACGATACCCACCGGAGGGCCTGTCGTGACTGGAGCCGGCGCTATCGGGATTACCGGCATACTTCACCATGTGGGCATGGATTTCCTGGAGCTCCACGTAATGATGGGAGGAAACATGAGAGTTGTCTATATCCCATTAATGGCAGTGGCTGCGGTTGTGCCCGGGGGACCTTTGCTTATGGATATGGAGACCAATGTGGTGACTACCTTTCCGACAACCTTATAAAGTCAGCATAAGAATCCCCCATCCGGGGGATTCTTTTTGACCCGGCCCCCCGGCGTCCGAATTTGGTTGAAAGTGACCGCCGATCCGGGTTAAAATAGGCCTGTTAGTAAAGTGCAAGGTGTTGGTGTAAATGCATCTGGTGGTGGGACTGGGCAATCCGGGCCGGGAGTATGCCCGTACCCGGCATAACATGGGGTTCATGCTGGTGGATATATTGGCCGGGAAACTGGGGGTTCCGGTTGAAAAACCCCTTTTCAAATCCTTCACAGGCCGGGCACTGGTGTCCGGGAATAATATAATACTGGCCAAGCCGCAAACTTATATGAATCTAAGCGGACATTCCGTGGCTGCGCTGTTGAACTGGTTTAAGATATCCGTGGCCGGCCTTATTGTGGTGTATGATGACCTTGACCTGCCTCCGGGAAAGATAAGGATAAGGCCCCGGGGCGGGCACGGGGGCCACAAGGGAATGGAGTCCATTATAAAAAATCTGGGCTCCGGTGATTTTCCCAGGATACGCATCGGCATAGGCAGACCTGAAAATACCGGTTTTGAGGTGTCTGACTGGGTTCTGGGCAGGCTTTCAGAGGAGGAGGAAAAACAGGCCGCCGAAGCCCTGAAAAGTGCGTCTGAGGCTGTTATAGCCCTTGTCGGTGGTGGGGTTGAGGCCGCCATGAACAGGTTTAACAGGAATACATAGTATAGAATATAACTATTTATGTTAAATATATAAAAGACCGGTGGTAATAATCAGTACCTATCCGGGCGTCTTTTCGAAGGCTCTTTGGGGTGACTGGGGTAGATGCAAATAGCCGGGCTTTTTCTGGCCGCACTGCTGGCGGCTGGTTTTTCGGCGGGCCTTAATTATCTGTTCAGGGAGGCCGGCAGGGCAGGGATCACCTACCTCGGCCCGGTATTTGAAGAGTGGCTGAAAACGGGTCTGGCCCTTTTTTTTAACGTGTCCCTTCCGGGGACCCATATTCTTTTTGGAGTGCTGGAAGCAGCCGGTGATTATGTCTGGGGCGCCGGGGGAAAGCTGCCGGCGGCGCTTTCCGGCATTGCGGCACACACTGTTTTTGGCCTGGTTACCTTTTTATTAATTAATTCAGGATACCAGGTGTTTATAGCGGTGCCGGCTTCCATTGCGGCGCATGTCACCTGGAACTGGGCTGTGCTGAAGCTGTCCAGGGAAAACTAAGTCTTATCCTTTCGAATAAGTATATTAAAGGGCAATATAAGGAGAGTGGGTTTGAAATCTGAAGGTATATATTGTTTGCGGCTGCTGTGAGGAAATAATGGGTCTGGCGCAAAAGATGCCGGTAAACCCCGGGACCTTGACGATGGAAGAACCCGGGGATATAATTATGGCAGGTGACGGGACGGAAGCCCTTTATTATGAAGCATTGTGCGACGGCTGCCGGGAGACCCTGTATGGGGATGCCGGAAGGAATTGTCATGCCCGTCACCTTCTGCACTGAATCTGCCTGTGCTTCAAGAGCTTTAGTATTATAAGCTAAAGCTCTTTTCGTCGTGCCTTTATTTGAGCTTCCCGGCAGTATGAATTATTTTGATATTTATATGGGAGAGAAAGCATTGTTTGGTTTATTAGAGACCCTAAAAAATATGAATGAGTTTGCCAGCCTGTGCCGTGGGCTGGACAAAAGGATAAGGCAGCAGATAGTCTTTGGACTCTCCGGATCCCCAAAGGCCTGCATTGCCGCCGCCCTGGCTGATCATACGGGAGGCCCGGCCCTGGTGCTTACTTCTGGTGAACATGAGGCCACCATAATGACCGAAGACCTTAGCACCCTTCTTCCCGGAAAAACCATACTCCATTTCCCGGCCCTGCAGCTCCTTCCGTACCAGGTGCTGGCGGCCGGCAAGGAGGCCGCAGTGGCCAGGCTCAAGGTGCTGGAGGCCCTGGCAGGCCGTGACCCCGTGGTGGTGGTAACCACTTTGGAGGCCTTTATCCGGCGGCTTACCCCTCCTGAGATATTTTATGCGAGTAATATAAAGCTCTCCGTGGGTGACCAAGTGGATCTGAACAGGTTAAAAATAAAGCTGGTGGACATGGGCTACGAAAGGTGCGACCTGGTGGAGGGAAGGGGACAGTTCAGCGCCAGGGGCGGCATACTGGACATCTTCCCCATGACCTTCGACAACCCTGTGCGCCTGGAGTTTTTTGACGACGAGGTGGATTCAGTCAGGCTGTTTGACGTGGACACCCAGAGATCGGTGGAAAAACTGCCCTCGGTAACCATATGGCCGGCTGCGGAACTGGTTGTGGACCAAAAAACAAGACGGGCCTCCCTGGCAATAATAGAAAGTGAGTACAGGGTCCAGGCTAAAAGGCTGGCCAGGACCGGAAGTCCCGGGGCCGGGCGAAACCTTGCCGCCCTGCGGGAGGAAACTCTGGAAAGAATAGGGGAAGGAATATATTTCCCCGGTATGGAGCAGTTTCTTCCTTATTTTTACCCCGACCCGGTGAGCATAGCCGGCTATTTTCCGCCCGATGCCCTGGTTCTGGTGGATGAGCCCCAGCGGCTAAAAGAGCTGGACGGTGTAATTCACAAAGAAAGAGCCGAAACCTACACCGGCCTGCTGGCCGATGGGAAGCTGCTGCCCGGGCAGTATAACGGGTATGTTCAGTGGGAGGACGTCCTGAAAGCTCTCAGCAGGCTGCTGGCGGTATATGTTTCCTTCCTGCCCCGGCAGCCGCAGAACATCACTCCGGGTAACCTGGTAACCTTTCCGGCCAAAGCAATGCATGCCTTCCTTGGCAGAATGGACATAGTCACCGACGAGGTGGCCAACTGGAAGCGGGCCGGCTACGCTGTGGCCATACTGGCGGGCAGCGCCGACCAGGCCGGGCAGATACTGAAGGTAATGAAAGATGCCAAAATAGATGCCTACCGGGCTGATAAACTGGAAAGCATTGCCCACGGAAATGTGGTAATTACCGGTGACAGGCTTTCAGGAGGTTTTGAGCTGCCCACGGGCCGGCTGGCCGTGCTGACAGGGGCCGAATTATTCGGGAGGCAGAAAAGGACCAGGGCCAGGGAGCGGTCCGGCAGCCGCATGGAGCCCTTTACCGACCTGAAAGCCGGTGATTACGTGGTTCATATTAACCACGGCATAGGACGTTACACCGGCATAGAAAAACTTGATATCGGGGGACTGCAGAAAGATTACCTGGCCATAAGGTATGCCGGGGAGGATAAACTATATGTTCCCACGGACCAGGTGGGGCTTATACAGAAGTACCTGGGAGGGGAGGCCGAGTCACCGAAGCTTTCCAGGCTGGGAGGGGCTGAGTGGAACCGGGTCAAGGGAAGGGTCCGGGAGGCCGTCAAGGAAATGGCCCAGGAGCTGCTGATCCTGTACGCCGCCCGGGAAAGCGCTCCGGGCTATGCGTTCAGCCCGGATACCGTTTGGCAGAAGGAATTTGAAGCCTCCTTCCCCTACGAGGAAACCCCGGACCAGCTTCGTGCCGCAGAAGAGGTTAAAAGGGACATGGAGAGGAACAGGCCCATGGACCGCCTTTTGTGCGGGGATGTGGGCTATGGAAAAACAGAGGTGGCCTTAAGGGCAGCCTTTAAGGCAGTCATGGACGGCAGGCAGGTAGCGGTACTGGTGCCTACCACCATATTGGCCCAGCAGCATTTCAACACCTTCCGGGAAAGGTTCGCTCCCTACCCCATAGGCATTGAAATGCTGAGCCGCTTCCGGACCCCCCGGGAGCAGAAAAAAATACTGCATGACCTTGCCCTGGGCAAGCTGGACATAATTATAGGAACCCACCGGATGGTTCAGGAGGATGTGGCCTTTAAAAATCTCGGCCTTCTGGTGGTGGACGAGGAGCAGCGGTTCGGGGTGACCCACAAGGAGCGCCTCAAGATGCTAAAAACAAATGTGGATGTCCTCACCCTTACGGCCACACCTATCCCTCGCACTCTGCACATGTCTATGGTGGGGGTGCGGGACACCAGTATTCTGGAGACCCCTCCGGAAAATCGTTTTCCCGTGCAGACCTACGTTTTGGAAGAAGACCCCTCCATGATCAGGGAGGCCATCTACAGGGAAATGAGCAGGGGCGGCCAGGTGTTTTTTGTCCATAACAGGATTATAGACCTGGATAACATCGCCGGATGGCTGCAGGGACTGATCCCCGAGGCAAGGCTGGCGGTGGCCCACGGGCAGCTAAAGGAAGACGACCTGGAACAGATAATGATCGACTTTATGGACGGGGCCTGTGATGTATTGGTCTGCACCACCATTATTGAAAGCGGGCTGGATATCCCCAATGTAAATACACTTATTGTTAAGGATGCCAATAATATGGGTCTTTCCCAGCTGTACCAGCTGCGGGGGAGGGTAGGCCGGTCCAACAGGATTGCCTACGCCTATTTTACTTACAGGCGGGACCGGGTGATGAACGAGGTGGCTGAAAAAAGACTGGCTGCCATAAGAGAGTTTACCGCCTTTGGCTCCGGCTACAAAATTGCCATGAGGGACCTGGAAATAAGGGGCGCCGGAAATCTTCTGGGGGCCGAGCAGCACGGGCACATAGACGCGGTGGGATTTGACATGTACTGCCGCCTGCTGGAAGAGGCGGTAAGGGAGGCCCGGGGAGAAGATCAGGCAGGCCCGGTGGATACCTCGGTGGAGCTGCCGGTGGAGGCCTTTATTCCAGACACCTATGTTCCCGATTCCAACCAGAAGGTGGAGATATACCGAAGGATGGCCGGCTTCAGGGAGGAGGTATCCTTGGATGACCTGGCCGAGGAAATGGTGGACCGCTTTGGTGACATGCCCCTGCCGGTGCAGATGCTTTTGAGGGTGGCCAGGATAAAGACCCTGGCAGGAAAAATAAGGATAAGGAATATAGCCGGTCAGCCCGGTTTTTACAGGCTGCAGTTTGCCCCGGGCCACCCTCTCACCGGGGATAAGCTGGTTAAAATAGGCCAGGAATACAGGAACAGGGTGAAATTTTCCACCCAGGGAGAGGATTTTGAAATAAGGCTGAGATCTCCCGGAGAGAATAACCCGGAGTATTACCTGGAAGAGCTGGAGGACTTTATAAAGGAGCTGGCTTAATTGCCAAAGGCATCAAAAATCGTCAAAACACCCTGACCTTTTTTATTGCGGTTTTATAGTGGGAGGATTATAATCTTCCTTATATGGGAGGGATGGAGTTTGTATAAATTTATAGGCAGAATTTTGATAGTAATGCTTGTTCTAAGCATGGTGCTGGCGGCTGCCGGCTGCGGCAAGGGTAAAGCTGTGGCCACTGTCAACGGGGAAAGTATAACCCAGCAGCAGCTCGATCAAATGGCTGGAGAGATGAAACAATACTATAAATCTCAGGGATTGGACCTGGATGCCAACACCATTAATTCCATGACCTTGGAGCAGCTTATTACCCAGACCCTTTTGCTGCAGGAAGCCAAAAAAATGGGCATTAAGTTGGCCTCCGGGGATATCGACAAGGAAATTGCCCAGTATAAAGAGCAGATGACTGAAGAAAAGTTCAACAGTTTTCTAAAAGATAACAATATTTCCGAAACAAGGCTTCGCAGCATGATTGAAAAGGATCTTATTATTTCCGGCCTGCAGGACAAGCTGCTGGAGGATGTGAAACCGGCCACCGGGGAACAGGCCAAAGAGTATTACGACAAAAACAAAAGCGAGTTTGTAACTCCGGTAAGCTACCAGGTCCGGCATATACTGGCCTTGATCCCGGAAGACCAGAGTGATAAGAATAAAGCCGACCTTGAGGCCAGGACAAAAATACAGGCCGTTCTGGAGCAGCTTAAGCAGGGCAAGGACTTTTCCGAGCTGGCCGGGCAAAAATCGGAAGATCCGGGCACCGCATCACAGGGGGGACTTTTTGTATTCAGCCCGGGGGAGGCCGTCCCTGAGTTTGAGCAGGCGGCAAAAGCCTTAAAGCCGGGTGAGTTCACCAGGGAGCCGGTTAAAACCACCTACGGCTACCATATTATTAAAATGGAAAAAGTAAATCCTGAAAAGCAAAAATCCTTTGACGAGGTAAAGGCCGGGCTGGTGGACAAGCTCACCAATGATGCCAGGCAGGAGAAAGTAAGCAATTTTGTAGAAGAAGCCAGGAAAAAGGCTGATATAGTTAACAATCTGGCCCAGCCGGAGGATAAAAAGCCCGGGGATGTAGAGAGTAAAGACGGTAAAAAGGAATAACCACGAATATTGAAAAAAAATAAAGCTCATTGGTAAAAAATGAATAATTCCTTTTCTCCTGTTATATACTATCTGTGAAAGTTAATTCGCGAAGTTTATGCAGATAAAGGAGGGAAGGGTGAATAGATGAAGGCAACCGGTATTGTTCGCCGTATTGACGATTTGGGTAGAGTTGTTATCCCGAAGGAAATAAGAAGAACTTTACGTATACGTGAAGGAGACCCTCTGGAAATCTTCGTAGACAGAGAAGGCGAGGTAATCCTGAAAAAATACTCCCCTATTGGAGAGTTAGGTGATTTTGCCAAGGAATATGCCGATTCTCTGCATGAAGCGCTGGGGCACATCGCCTGCATTGCGGACCGAGATACAATAATAGCAGTTGCCGGGGCGCCCAAAAAAGAGTTTATCAACAAGGCCATAGGCCCTGCTATCGAAAAGGTAATGGATGATAGAAAGGCCATAGTGCTCAACAACCCGGGAAAAGACTCTCAGGGTAAGGAGGGAATTATTATTGAGGACGGTGACTGTAAGTATTCCGCCGAGGTAATAGCTCCCATAATTGCCGAGGGCGACCCTATAGGGGCTGTTATACTGGCGTCCAGGGAAACTGATGTGAAAATGGGAGAAATGGAGCTGAAGCTGGCCGAAACAGCGGCCGGGTTTTTGGCCAAGCAAATGGAGCAATAGAGTATAAAAGGAGGGCCCCTATAGAGGGGCCTCCTTTTTGATTGAGAGTATTACCTTTATAAGCGTATTTATGCTGTGCTGGAAAAATGTTTAAAATGAGGTTCTTTATGTTATAATAAACGGGGCAATGTGGCTGCAGGCGGCAAAAGGCAGCCAGGGCAGCGTTTTTTTGTTTTTTAAGTGGCAAAGATATAACATGGAGGTTTACCGTTGGGCGGGAAAATAACTGTTGTGGGGCTGGGGCCCGGGGATCCGGGAATGCTTTCTGCGGCTGTGCTGAAGATACTGGGAAAGAGCCGCTGTATAAGGCTTCGCACCGGTATTCACCCGGTGGTGGAATGGCTGGCCCAAAAGGAAATAAACTTTGAGACTTTTGATTACATATACCGGGAGGCCGGTGATTTTCAGGAGGTATACCGGCGCATTGCCGGAGAGGTTATGGCGCTTGGCCGAAAAAGTGATGTGGTTTACGCTGTTCCGGGACATCCCATGGTGGCCGAGGAATCAGTTGAGCTTATAATGGAGGCCGCCCGGGGGGAAGGGCTGGAGGTTGGCCTGGTTCCCGGGATGAGCTTTCTTGATGCTCTTTATGCCGTGCTGGAGATAAACCCGTCCCGGGGCCTGCATGTAATTGACGGGCTGAGGCTGGGGGAGCAGAACCCTGACCCGGCGGTGGGAACTGTTATTACCCAGGCATACAGCCGCCTGGTTTTATCTGATATCAAGCTTTCCTTGATGGATATATACCCGGATGATCACCCGGTGACCATTGTTACCGCCGCGGGCGTTCCCGGTGAGGAAAGCGTTGAAAACTGCCCTCTTTATGAACTGGACAGGATAAGCAGGGTGAATCATCTTACCAGCGTATACCTTCCACCCCTGGGTAGGGAGGCCCTCCTTACCGGGTGCAGATTCCCCCTGGACCCGCTGGTGGAGGTGCTGAGCCGTTTAAGGGGAGAAGGCGGGTGCCCCTGGGACAGGGAGCAGGACCACCTTTCTCTGCGCCCGTACCTTTTGGAAGAGGCTTATGAAGTTATAGATGCCCTTGACAGGCAGGATATGTATAATATATGTGAAGAATTGGGAGACTTATTATTACAGATTGTTTTCCACTCCCAGATAGCCGGGGAGGGCGGGCATTTCGGCATAAATGACGTGATCGGGGCCATCACTGAAAAAATGGTCAGGCGTCATCCCCATGTATTTGGCAGTGTCAAAGTGGAAAACAGCCGGGAGGTTCTTGAAAACTGGGAGGCCATAAAGAAAAAGGAAAAAGGTGAGGATGCTCCGAGAAGTATTATGGAGGGCCTTCCCGGGTCGCTGCCTTCCCTGATAAGAGCTCAGAAAATACAGGCGAGGGCAGCCAGAGTAGGCTTTGACTGGCCAAGCTATGAGGGGGCCCTGGAAAAATTATATGAGGAACTTTCCGAGATAAGGGAGGCTGTTAAAAGTGGAAGCGGATCACAGATGGAAGACGAGTTGGGGGATGTTCTTTTTTCTGTATTAAACCTTTCCCGGCTTCTCAATATTGACGCTGAAATAGCCCTGAACCGAACCATAAGCAAATTTATGCAAAGGTTTGGATATATTGAAGAAAAGGCCGCGGAATCAGGGCTGGAGGTGAATCAGTGCAGTCTGGAGCAAATGGACAACTGGTGGGAAGAGGTAAAAAAGCAGAAAAAAGTATAAAAATACAGGAATTATTTTCTTGCAGGGAGGAAATAAGAGAAAAATAGCGAATAGTAACTCCATCAACAGGTTAAAATTTAAGGGAGGGTATTTATGAACAAGGCTGATCTAGTCTCAAAAGTTGCAGAAAAGACCGACTTCACCAAAAAGGATGCCGAAAAAGCTGTATCTGCAGTACTGGCCAGCATTGAAGAGGCTCTTTCCAGTGGGGAAAAGGTGCAACTGGTTGGATTTGGCACCTTCGAAATCAGGCAGAGAGCAGCGCGTAAGGGCCGCAACCCGCAGACCGGTCAGGAAATTAACATTGCCGCAGCAAAGGTTCCCGTGTTCAAAGCCGGCAAAGCTTTGCGCGAAAGCGTTGGCTAGAAAGACTTATCGCAAATTTATTTTTGATTAGTTTTAATTTTTTTAATGTTGTTAGGCTTCACAAAATCCACGCTCAAGTGTGGATTTTATTTTTATTATGTAAACTAATGCGGAAAGAGGCACCTTAAATGAGACTTGATAAATTCTTAAAGGTGGCCAGGGTCATTAAGCGCCGGACGGTATCCAAGGAAGTCTGCGATCAGGGGCAGGCAAAGGTGAACGGGCGGGCGGCCAAGGCCGGACTTGAAGTAAAACCGGGTGATATGGTGGAGATTACCCTGGGTGACAGGGTGATCAGGTTTGAGATACTGGATGTCAGAGACAATGTGGCCGCCAGGGATGCTTCAGAATTATACAGGCTGCTGGAGTAGAGGATTGGTGTCTAATAGTCTTTTGACAGTATTATGAGGCCGTAAGGCCTCATTTTTATTAGCAATAAGGTGAAAAGGCGCAGAAGAGACAGCCTAGCGGATATAGATTTAAAAGCAGGCTTTATATGGGCTGAAATGGTATTTGCCAATAGATGATATAATTAGCAATATATGGAAATGAGGTGAGAGGCAATGATGGTGCTGCTTCAGAAGCACATTGTGGAAATAAAGAATGCATTTTGTGGAGGAGATCCCCTGGAGGTTAGTCCGGGGAAGAGGAATGCCGGGCTGCTGGGGGATGATAAGGGCCGAACCCGTCCCCGGGGCAGGCCAAGACGAATTAATACCGGGGCCAGAGGGCCTTAAACAGGTTTAGCAGCGGTAGGTGAACGGGGTGTGGCGAGACAGGTTCGGGCGCCTGGCCCTCTTGATATTTGTGTCCTCTCGATAACCCCCGGATACCTGCTCATTGGTAATAACGGGAAGGGCGGTACGGTGTAATTATTGGCAGTAACCTGGTGGTGCGGTTTCTGCCTGTGGGGGCCCCTTTTTATGCCATATCCGAAAAGCCCTATATTACCGGAAGAAAGTGGTTCAGAAATAAATGGCGCCGGTAAAGCCGGACTGGAGCCTGACATGGCGCATTCAGCGCCGCTCCGTCCCTGCTGAATAATATTATGTCTCCCGGCAAAAATAAACACAAAATATTTTTGCCGGGGGCTATGCTGATGAAAAGAATAAAAGTGGTTATTTTTATCATTCTGACCGCATT
>JAMCVT010000037.1 GCA_023475565.1 Actinomycetota bacterium | reverse complement strand
CAGGGTTATGCTGACCTATAACCTCCCCTTAAGTGAAATAATATTTGACTTCTTTGACCATCTCAAATCCAGAACCAGGGGGTACGCCTCCCTGGACTACGGTCTTTCCGGCTACCTGGAAAGCAAACTGGTAAAGCTGGACATAATGATCAACGGGGACCCCCTGGACGCCCTGACCTGCATAGTCCACGCCGACAAGGCCTATAGCCGGGGCCGGTTGCTGGTGGAAAAGCTGAGGGGGCTTATTCCCCGCCAGCTGTTTGATGTGCCCGTTCAGGCGGCCATCGGCAACCGGATAATTTCCCGGGAGACCATTAAGGCCAGGCGCAAGGATGTTCTGGCCAAGTGCTACGGCGGTGACATCTCCAGGAAGAGAAAGCTTCTGGAAAAGCAGAAGGAAGGCAAAAAGCGCATGAAGCAGGTGGGCAGTGTGGAGATTCCCCAGGAGGCCTTTATGGCGGTGCTTAATGTAAGGGACTGAATTATTAAAAGAAAAATATAAGCCAACCGGCTGACTGGCTATTGATTTATTCTCAGTTTTTTGTATAATAAAACAAATTAAATATCTGAAAACAGAGATGTTTTTCTTTTAGGAACTGAGAAGTTCAACGGGGTAACGATGCCTCATGCCGGCTACTGTTAAGGTGGCCGGCATGGGGCATTTTTTATTAACAAGGTCTGAAGGGGGGTATCCATAACGATATAAGTAAACGCTTGCCCTTTAATATTACCCGGTCAAAGAGAAGGTTTAACGAGGAGGTATGGAAATGAAAACTCCCAAGGATGTACTGGCATTTGCCAGTGATAAAGACGTAAAAATGGTCGATATAAAGTTTATCGATATTCCGGGGATCTGGCAGCATTTTTCGGTCCCCATCACCGAGTTTGACGAAAGCATATTCACCGAGGGGTTGGGTTTTGACGGTTCCAGTATCCGCGGATTCAGGGCTATTAACGAGAGTGACATGATACTCCTGCCTGACCCGGAGACCGCTTCTATTGATCCCTTTTCCAAGGTAGCCACAATGAGCCTTATCTGCAACGTCTACGACCCTCTGACCGGTGAAAAGTACAGCCGTGACCCGCGCAACATCGCCATGAAGGCTGAAGAATACCTCAAGTCCACCGGGATAGCCGACCAGAGCTTCTGGGGGCCGGAGGCCGAGTTCTTTGTTTTTAACGGCATCAGGTATGACCAGAACCAGCACTCGGGATTTTATTTTATCGACTCCACCGAGGGCTGCTGGAATACCGGCCGGGAAGAAAACCCCAACCTGGGCTACAAGCCCCGCTACAAGGAGGGCTACTTCCCCGTGGCGCCTACCGACTCCATGCAGGACCTCCGCAATGAGATGGTCATGACCATGATTGAAGCCGGTCTTCCTGTGGAGTGCCAGCACCACGAGGTGGCCACCGCCGGCCAGGCCGAAATTGATATGAAATTCGGTTCCCTAACCCGTATGGCCGATAACCTGATGATGTTCAAGTACATTGTAAAGAACGTGGCCAGGAAAAACAACATGACCGCCACATTCATGCCCAAGCCCATCTTCCAGGACAACGGTTCAGGCATGCACGTGCACCAGAGCCTCTGGAAGGACGGAAAGCCTCTTTTCTACGATGAGAAAGGCTATGCCAGGCTGAGCGAGACCGCCCTTTATTACATTGGCGGCCTATTGAAGCACGCCCCTGCCCTTACGGCCATCTGCAGCCCCACCACCAACTCCTTCAAGAGGCTGGTGCCCGGCTACGAGGCCCCGGTAAATCTGGTGTACTCCCAGAGGAACCGCAGCGCCGCCGTGCGGATACCAATGTACTCCAACAGCCCGAAAGCCAAGCGGGTTGAGTACCGTCCGCCCGATCCGTCCTGCAACCCTTATCTGGCCTTTGCGGCTCTGCTGCTGGCCGGGCTGGATGGAATCAAGAATAAGATATACCCCGGCAAACCCATGGATAAGGATATCTTTGATCTGCCGCCGGAAGAGGCCGGCCGGATAGGGTCGGTGCCGGGCTCTCTTGAACAGGCCCTCAAAGCTCTGCAGGAAGACCAGGAATTCCTTTTGCAGGGAGACGTTTTCGACAAGGATATGCTGGAAACATGGATTTCCTACAAGATTGAAAAGGAAGTGGATGCCATCAGGCTCCGCCCGCACCCGTACGAGTTCATGCTTTACTATGATATCTAAAAAGGTGATCGCTGCTTGACAGGCACTGACTAAAGGTTATATAAGGCCTTCTGTTCTTAGGGGAACCGGAGGCCTTGTATTTAAAAAACCGGGAGGAATGTCCATGCCCGCTGAAGAACAGGCTTTTCAACATTTTCTAAAAGGTTTGGAATTGCCCGGGGATCACGTCAGGGCTGTTAAGGAAAGAAACAGCCTTATTAAGGGCCTGATCAAAAAGGAGATTAAAATAAGCGGGGTCTTTTGGGGAGGTTCTTACAGACGGGGCACTTATGCAGGCTCCCAGGACAGCATTAAGCTTCATGCGGTAATAAGCCCTAAATATTTTTACGAATGCCAGAAAAATTCAAGAAAGCTGCTCAATTTTGTAAAGCACAGTCTTGCCTCGGACCAGCTGGACATTCATGCCGGCAGGGGGGGGCAGGTTCTCACGGTAAGATTTTCGCCGCCCCCGGACATTGACCTGGTTCCGTCCATAAAGCTGTCCAATGGCAATTACATGGTGGCCAACGGTATAGGAGGATGGCTGAAAACCAACCCTGCCCGGCAGGAAGAGCTTTTTAACACCAAGGAGGGGTCGTCGGGCGACAGGTTTAAAAGCCTGGTGAAGCTTATCAAGGCCTGGAACCGGAACATCGGGGAGCCGTTTAACTCATATTTCCTGGAGCTGCTTATTTACTACAGGGTCAATGAGTTTTCCAAGACCTTTGCCGAGCTTATAAATTCGGTGTTCTGGAGTATGACGGTTTTTCTTCCGGAATTCTTAAGCTGCCCGGCGGTGAGGGAGCCGGTGTCCCTGGGGGAATTAAAGTCTGCCGCTGAAAGAGCTGAAGATGCGTACAGCCTGTCATGCAGGGCCTTAAATGAAGGGAGCTCCGAAAAGTCTTTGGAGCTGTGGAAAGCAATACTGGGAGATAATTTCGGGTGCAATTGAGTCCGGGTTTATAACCTGGATTCTTTTATGTCAGAAAGAAAGCTTTACATATTTTTCACGGGGCTATAAAGTGGAAAGGGGACACACCTCTCTTTGGAGCTGAGCTTTGAGGGTCAGAGGAATGTCCCCGATCGGTATAGGCAATCCTTTTAGACAGGAATGTCCCCGATTGTAGGGGGCTTTTAAAAGGAGCCGGGGGTATTGCATTGGCCACAGGACTGTATACACACATTCCTTTTTGCATTAGGAAATGCCATTACTGTGATTTCACTTCCCTTCCTGTAGAGGAGGAGGCTGCTTCCCAGTATATCAGGGCGTTTATGAGGGAGGCGGAAATCCGCGCCGGGCTGCTGCAGCCGGAACAAAAGGCGTTAGACAGCGTTTACGTGGGCGGCGGCACTCCCACCTGCCTGCCGGGAGACTCTCTCATTGCTGTGCTGGAGAGTATTTTTTTCTTTTTTAACGTTTCCGGCAGCACCGAAATAACCGTGGAGGCCAATCCCGGCACAGTGGACTTTAAAAAAATGCTGTCTCTCAGGAGGTCCGGGGTCAACAGGATCAGTATAGGCTTCCAGTCCTGCCGGCAGGAGCTGCTGGACACCCTGGGCAGGATACACTCCTTTTCCCAGGCCCGGGAAGCCTTTTGGGAGGCCCGGGAGGCCGGTTTTGACAATATAAACATTGACCTTATTTTTGGTATTCCCGGCCAGACCCCCGGCCATTGGGAAAGCTGCCTTAAGGCGGTGGGGGATCTGCGCCCGGAACATATATCGGCCTACAGCCTTCAGCTGGAGGAAGGCACTCCCCTGTATGACAGGGTCCGGGGCGGGGCGCTGGAACAGTGCCCGGAAGACACTGAGGCCGAAATGTACGAACTGCTTATAGATTTTCTGAAAGAAAAGGGGTACCTTCATTACGAGATATCCAATTTCGCACTGCCCGGCAGGGCCTGCCGCCATAACCTCAGGTACTGGCGCGGGGGTGAATACCTGGGTCTGGGCCCCTCGGCCCACTCTTACCTGGGGGGCAGGCGCTTTTCCAACCGGCCGGACCTGAAGGGCTACATCGACAGCCTTGAGTCAGGTAAACTTCCCGTTGACTGGGAAGAGGAGGTGGACCTGAAAACTGCCATGTCCGAGGCGGTGTTCCTGGGACTGCGCCTTATTGAGGGGCTGGATACCGGGGAATACAGGAAAAGATTCGGCAGGGAGATAGAAGACGTCTACGGTGAGCCTGTAAGGCGCCTGGAGAATCAGGGGCTCATCGGTATCGAGGGCGGCTGCTTACGCCTTACCAGGAGGGGACTCATGCTGGGCAACCGTGTTTTTTCAGAGTTTGTATAAAATAGCTAAAGGGTAATACCTCCGGTCGGGAGCCAGAAGCCAGAATCCAGAATATCTGAGCTATTAAGGAATGCAGGCTCATTCTGACTTCTGGCTTCTGGCTTCTGAATTCTTACCGTAAAGGAATGCCTGTTAGTGTATTTTGGTTATCCTAAATATTGTGGCGTTTCTTTTTTATTCCTATAACGCTTGACAAAATAATTGTCCGGTGCTATTTTTTACGTATGGGAATTAGCACTCGCTAAATGAGAGTGCTAACAAAAAGGTGGTGATCCGTTATGAAAATGGATACCCGAAAGCAGCAGGTTCTGATGGCCATAATAATGGATTATATCTCCTCGGCGGAACCGGTGGGATCACGCACCATTGCGAGGAAATTCGATTTGGGGGTCAGCCCGGCCACCATCAGGAACGAGATGTCGGATCTGGAGGAACTTGGGTACATCGAGCAGCCCCATACTTCTGCCGGAAGGGTTCCGTCACAAAAAGGATACAGATATTATGTGGACTTTTTAATGAAGAAAAAGGACCTCTCCAAAAAAGAAGAGGAGATTATAAGAAAGGGGTACGAGAATAAGGTAAAGGACATCGGGCAGGTGGTCAGTCAGACCAACTCTATGATGTCCCAGATAACCAACTACGCCTCTATGATAATTACCCCCAGGACCGACACAAGCGCCCTGAAGCACATGCAGCTGGTGCTTATGAACCCCGGCCAGGCCATGGTTATTGTAGTGCTCAATACAGGGACCATAAAGCACAATATAATAGAAGTGCCCGAAGGGGTAAACCAGACCGACCTGGACACCGTCTCCGGGGTTTTCAACGCCAGGCTGCAGGGACTCAACATCGACAAGATAAAGTTGGGTCTGATCAGGGAAATATATTTTGAGCTGTCCAAGCACAAAAACATACTGGACCTGGCGGTACACCTCCTGGAGGAGGGGCTGTCCATGGAAAAGGAAGATAAGATATATCTGGGCGGGGTTTTCAATATACTGAACCAGCCCGAATTCCATAATATAGAAAAGGTAAAAACACTGCTGAGCCTTCTGGATCAGGAGGGCCTCTTGAGGAATCTGCTGGAAAGAGACTATAAGGAAGGCGGCGTGACGGTCCGCATAGGCAGCGAGCTGAACAGGGAAGAGGTAAAGGACTGCAGCGTGGTTGTGGCCACCTATCACCTGGATGGGCAGCCCATAGGGAAGATAGGAGTGCTGGGGCCCACCAGGATGGACTACGCCTGGGTGGTCAGTGTGGTAGAGCACATGACCCTGAACCTTTCCGATACTCTGGAAAAAATGTTTAAGGGATGGAGATAACTTAAATGAGTCTTAAACAGCAGGCCAGCGGTGGGGCCGAGGTAAATGAAAAAATGGCGGCCCTGGTATCCAACGCCAATGCCATAAGGGCTATCGCCTCGGCTGTGGAGGGCACCCTTGGGCCCAAGGGGCTTGACACCATGCTGGTGGATAAATTCGGTGAGGTTGTCATAACCAACGACGGGGTCACTATACTGACCATGATGGAGGCCAATCACCCCGCCGCCAGGATGCTGATCAACATCGCCAGGGCCCAGCAGGAGGAGATAGGCGATGGAACTACTACTGCCACGGTGCTGGCCGGGGCTCTGGTGGGAGCCGGGGTGGAACAGGTTTCCAGGGGGGTTCCGGTATCCAGGGTTATAGAGGGACTCCGGGCCGGCGTCCGGGCCGGTATAGAGGCCATAAGCCGCCGGGCCCGGGCCGTTGACCACATTTCCGACTCGGTGATACAGCAGGTGGCCATGATTGCCGGCAGGGGCCACGAGGACATAGCCGAGCTGGTGGTAAGGGCCGCCGGGATGGTGGGAAGTGAAAAACTGCTGGACCGCTCCTTCAGGCTTGCGGATACCGTGGTGGCCGAGGAGGGCGCGGATAACCAGGTTTTTAAGGGTGTAATAATAGGCAAAGAGAGAATGAACCGCCAGATGCCGGTGGAGCTGGAAAATGTGCCTGTGCTGGTGATTGACGACTCTCTTGAGCCTGAAGAGATAGAAGATGAGGCGCTGTCCACCGAGGCCGGATTTGCCCGTTACATGGAGCTGCAGGCCCAGTTTCGGCAGAACATCCAGAAACTGGTGGATATGAAGGTGGGGCTGGTGCTGGTGGACCGGGGGGTTAACGAGTCCGCCGAGGAAATGCTGACCGATGCCGGCGCAATGGTGGTGCAGAGGGTTTTAACCACTGATTTGCGCAAGGCCGCCGATCATACCGGGGCCAGGATGATTAAGAGAAACGGCTTAAAGAAGGACCCGGGCCAGCTGGCGGCATACCTGGGCAGGGCAGGCCGGGTATATAACGACGAAAAGCTTGAGCAGGTATGGATACAGGACGGGGGCGGCAAGTCCATGGCCACCGTGCTGGTGGGGGCCGCCACCACTGAGGTGGTGGGCGAGAGGGAGCGCATTGCCAAGGACGCTGCGGCTGCCGTCCAGGCGGTAATAAGGGGCGGGGTGGTGCCCGGCGGGGGCTCGGTGGAGCTGGCGGCAGCCGGGGATGTGGAAAGAATCCGCAAGGATATGCGGGGAATGGCGGTCTACGGGGTAGACTGCGTGGTGGAGGCCCTGAAAAGGCCAATGGCCCAGATTGCGGGCAACGCCGGTTTTAATCCCCTGGAGAAGCTGGGGGATGTTACCGCCGCCCAGTCGGAAAGCGGCAACGAATCCCTGGCGGTGGACTGTGATACCGGCGAAATTATGGACATGTTTGAGGCCGGGGTGGTGGACCCGGCCCTTGTAAAGACCTATGCCTTAAAGGCTGCCGGGGAGATTGCCGAGGCCATACTGAGGATCGACACCATTATAAAAAAACGCGAGGACAAAGATTCAAGAGAACTGGATAAATAAAAAAAGGCGAGGTGAGGACGGATATGCAGCAAGAGCGGGAAATGGAAGGCATTCCGGGCGATGAAATAAAAGTAAGCCCTGAAAGGGACTTTACCATGGACGCCCCAGAGGAGGACTCCCCGGAGGCCTGCCGGGACCGGGCCGGGCTGGAGGAGCCCTGGAGTGGGGAAAGCCCCGGGGAAGTTGACGGAGAAAGCCTGGCCGGGCAGCTGGAACAGGAAAGGGCAAAGGCGGAGGATTATTTTAACCGCCTGGCCAGGATGCAGGCTGATTTTGATAATTACCGCAGGCGTGTGGCCAGGGAAAGAGAGGAACTGGTGAAATACGCCGGCGAGCAGATAATAACGGCGCTGCTGCCGGTGCTGGACAATCTGGAAAGAGCGCTGGCCTTAAGGCATGATGATGTGGAAAAAGTGTACGAGGGAATTGAAATGATCAGCAGGCAGATAAGGGACGTACTTATCTCGGAAGGGCTGGAGGCCCTTCCGGCTGTGGGCGGCCAGTTTAACCCCGAAATTCACGAGGTTATGAGGGAAGAAGGAGGCGGGCACCTGGAAAACACCGTTATTGAAGAGTTGAGAAAGGGCTACTCCTTAAGGGGCAAAACAATACGGGCGGCCATGGTAAAGGTGGCCACTTAACAAGGAATGGGGACACACCTGCTGAAGCTGGGGTATTCCTTTGGGGACAGGAATGTCCCCGATCGGTATAATGTCCCCGATCGGGGTGGTTGTTGGTCTTTCCCAATTCCTAATCCCCAATTCCCAATAATGTCCCCGATCGGGATGGCTTTTGCTCTCTCCCAATTTCTAATTCCTAATTCCGGAATTTAGGGTCGGAGGAATGTCCTCGATTGGGAGTCAGAATTATGTCAGTATTGGTTTTATATAAAAGAATGTAAGCGAAAGGAAGGTATTCAATGGGCAAGGTAATAGGCATAGATCTGGGCACCACCAACTCGTGTGTGGCCGTAATGGAAGGCGGGGAGGCGGTGGTCATTCCAAACGCCGAGGGAGGCCGCACAACACCCTCAGTGGTTGGCTTTTCCAAAACCGGGGAGCGCCTGGTGGGCCAGGTGGCCAAAAGGCAGGCGGTAAGCAATCCTGACCGCACCATAAGCTCAATAAAGAGGCACATGGGAACCACCTACAAGGTGGAAATAGACGATAAAAATTATTCTCCTCAGGAAATTTCGGCCATGATACTGCAGAAGCTTAAGGCAGACGCCGAGGCCTACCTGGGGCAGAAGGTGGAGCAGGCGGTGATTACGGTGCCGGCCTATTTCACCGATGCCCAGAGGCAGGCCACCAAGGACGCCGGAAAAATAGCCGGGCTGGAGGTGCTGCGCATCATCAATGAGCCCACCGCCGCCGCCCTGGCTTACGGCCTGGAAAAGGGAGAGGACCAGACCATACTGGTGTTCGACCTGGGAGGAGGCACCTTTGATGTCTCCATTCTGGAACTGGGGGAAGGGGTTTTTGAGGTAAAGGCCACCAGCGGGAACAACCGCCTGGGCGGGGACGATTTTGACCAGCGGGTCATTGACTGGATGGTAGCCGAGTTTAAGAAAGACTCGGGGATTGATCTGGCCGGCGACCGCATGGCCATGCAGCGCCTCAAGGAAGCTGCCGAGAAGGCCAAGATAGAGCTGAGCGGTGTGGCCAGCACCAATATAAATCTTCCCTTTGTGACTGCTGACGCCAACGGCCCCAAACACCTGGACCTGAACCTGACCAGGGCTAAATTTGACGAGCTGACCTCCGATCTGGTGGAAAAGACCATGGGTCCCACCAGGCAGGCGCTGAGCGATTCCGGCCTGGAGCCCAAGGACATTCACAGGATACTGATGGTGGGCGGCTCCACCAGGATCCCCGCCGTTCAGGAGTCCATCCGCAAGTTTCTCGGCAAGGATCCCCACAAGGGTATCAACCCCGACGAATGTGTGGCTATAGGGGCGGCCATCCAGGCCGGGGTGCTGGCCGGAGAGGTTAAGGATGTGCTGCTGCTGGATGTCACCCCGCTTTCCCTGGGCATTGAGACCCTGGGGGGTGTGTTTACAAGACTCATTGACAGGAACACCACCATTCCCACCTCCAAGAGCCAGATATTCTCCACCGCCGCCGACGGACAGACCACTGTGGAGATAAATGTTCTGCAGGGTGAGCGGGCCATGGCGGCCGACAACAAGTCCCTGGGCCGCTTTACCCTGACCGGAATACCACCGGCCCCCAGGGGAGTGCCCCAGATAGAGGTCAAGTTTGATCTCGATGTTAACGGGATAGTCAATGTTTCCGCCAAGGATCTGGGCACCCAGAAGGCCCAGAGCATAACCATAAGCGGCGGCGGCGGGCTGTCCGATCAGGATATAGAAAAAATGGTCAAGGAGGCCGAGGTCCAGGCCGAGGCAGATAAACAGCGCAAGGAAGAGGTGGAGGTGCGCAACCAGGCCGACAGCGTCATCTATCAGGTGGAAAAGACCCTCAAGGAACTGGGCGACAAGGTGGACAGCGCCAAGGCCGAAGGTGTAAACAAGGCCGTGGAAGAACTGAGGGAGGCCCTAAAGGGCAGTGACCTGGAGCTTATTAAAAACAAGATTGAAGCTGTTACACAGCCTCTTTATGAGCTTACCTCCCAGCTGTACCAGCAGAATGAGCAGCAGCAGGCCGGGGGCGGCCCTTCCGGCAATCCGGAAGATGCCGGGGGAAAAGACGACAATGTGGTTGATGCTGACTACGAGGTTAAAGAGGATAAATAAATTTGGGTTTGCCGGGTCACCGGAAAGTGTGCTATTCTGTATGGTGTTGATGTTTTATCTCGCTAACAGCCTGTAAGACCCCGTCCTCGAAGGCAGGGATCAACAGGCTGTATAGCTCGAACTAAGTTCGCTCTAAGGGTTCGTAGGGGTATAACCCCTTCCGGACCCAAGGCTTACTTATATCCGGGGGGTGGTTAATTATGTCCAAACGGGATTATTATGAAGTGCTGGGTGTTTCCAGGGAAGCTTCTGCGGATGATATAAAAAAAGCATATAGAAAGCTGGCGCGCCAGTACCACCCCGATGCCAACCCCGATAATAAAAAATACTCCGAAGAGAAGTTTAAGGAAATTGCCGAGGCCTACGAGGTTCTAAGCGACCCGGAAAAGAGGGCCGGCTATGACCGCTTCGGCCATGCCGGCGCCAACGGCCAGGGCTTCGGCGGCTTCGGTGGGTTCGGTGGCGGAGATTTCAGCGGGCTGGGCGATATTTTTGACATGTTCTTTGGAGGCGGGGGCAGGAGCAGGCGTGGCCCGGAAAAGGGCTCCGACCTCAGGGTGGATATGGAGATAGCCTTTGAGGAAGCGGCCTTTGGCCTGGAAAAGGACATTAAGGTACCCAGAAGTGAGGGGTGCGGGACCTGCGGGGGAACCGGGGCGGCTCCCGGCACAAAAGCCCAGACCTGTCCCGCCTGCAATGGAGCGGGACAGATCCAGTATGCCCAGAGCACTCCCTTTGGGCGGGTTGTGCAGTCCAGAACCTGTGACCGCTGCCGGGGGGCCGGCAAGATTATAGAAAAACCGTGCTCCACCTGTCACGGCGCCGGCCAGGTTAGAAAAACAAGGAGTATACACGTCAAGATACCCGCCGGGGTTGACAGCGGAACCAGACTGAGGGTTGCCGGAGAGGGAGAGTCCGGCCTGAGGGGTGGTCCCAGGGGTGACCTGTATGTCTATATCTATGTCAGGCCCCACAAGTTTTTCCGCCGGGATGGCAACGACGTGGTGGTGGAAGTTCCCCTGAGCTTTGCCCAGGCAGCCCTGGGGGATGAAGTGGAAGTTGATACCCTGGACGGCAAGACGGCTTTTAAAATCCCCGAGGGCACCCAGACCGGGTCTGTATTCAGGCTGAGGGGAAAGGGCGTGCCGCACCTGGGAGGCCACGGGCGGGGCGATCAGCACGTGGTGGTTAAGGTGGTTACCCCCACCAAGCTCACCGAAAAGCAGAAAGAACTGATCCTGGAGTTTGCCAAACTGGGTAATGAAAACCCCGCGGGGGTGGAAAAGGGCTTCTTTGGCAAGGTAAAGGACGCCTTTATGGGCTAGCCGGGCCGGGCAAATATGTTTAACGGGCGGGAACAGTATTGAAATGGATGGAAATAGGCATCACCGTGCACCGTGAGGATATGGACGCGGTGAGTGATATATTTGACGGATTGGGAACAGGCGGGGTTGTCATAGAGGACCCCGCCCTAATTTATGATGTGGTAAGCGGGGGCAGCGAAGATACTGTGGCTATGGACATATCCCTGGTGGACCCGGAGGCGCCCCCCTGCATAAAGGGCTACCTCCCGGCAGATGACGGGTTTGGTGATCTTCTTTCCGGTCTTCTGGACGCCCTGGGGAGTATTAACCGGTCATACCCGCCGGAGGTGACCCTCAGGGAAGTGGAGGATGAAGACTGGATGAACCGCTGGCGGGACTACTACCACCCCTTCAGGGTGGGGAAGCGCCTTATGGTTAAGCCCACCTGGGAGCAGGCGGATACCGGTGAAGGTCTCCTGGTGATTGAGATGGACCCGGGAATGGCCTTTGGCTGCGGCACTCACTCCAGCACCTCCATGTGCATGCGCCTTCTGGAGGACACCGTCAGGGCAGGTGAATACGTTATTGATGTGGGCACCGGGTCCGGTATACTGGCCATCGCTGCGGTGAAGCTCGGCGCCTCCGCGGCACTGGCGGTGGACACCGATGCGGGGGCCGTGCGGACAGCCCGGGAAAATGTATCCCTAAATGGGCTGGAAGGCGCCATAACCGTAAAGGAAGGCAATCTTCTGGAGGGCCTGGACACCAGGGCCGACATAATAGTGGCCAACATTGTGGCTGATGTGATTATAAAGCTACTTCCGGCCGCTGCCAGCCTTTTAAAAGAAGGCGGCAGGTTTATGGCATCCGGGATTATTTCCGGAAGGCAGGAAGAGGTGGCTGCAGCTATAGGCAAAACAGGGATGAATATTATTAATACCCTCCGGGAGGGAGAATGGGTTGCCTTCCTGGCCGTAAAGAAATAGCTGGAGGGTAATACCTCAGGTCAGGAGATAGGAGACAGGAGACAGGAGACGGAATATTTGCATGCCGGCTCTTAGGCCCAAGGGAAAGGCCCGCCTATTCTGACTTCTGACTTCTGAATTCTGTATTCCGACCGGTGAGAATTTCAGTATAAGGTGATTAGAATGAGCCGTTTTTTTATACCGCCGGAACAGTTTGACAGCCCCAGACCCACCGTTTCCGGCCCGGATGTCAGGCATATAACAAAGGTATTGCGCCTGGGGACCGGGCATACCATCAACCTTCTGGACGGGGCGGGCAGGGCGGCGGTGGCTGTAATTGAACATATCGGGAAGGACGGGATCGTCTGCCGGATAACTGAGCATTTCAGCCCCGGCGGGGAGCCTCCGATTGATGTTTTTCTGGTCCAGGGGCTGGCCAAGGGTGAAAAGATGGAATACGTCATTCAGAAAAGCACCGAGCTGGGGGTGTCCGGCATAATGCCCCTGGTCTCCAAGAGGTCGGTGGTCCGCCTGGATGGGGAGAAGAAAGCGTCCAGGCAGTCCAGGTGGCAGCGGGTGGCCCTGGAGGCCTCCAAGCAGTGCCGCCGGGCCAGGATACCGGAGGTTTTCCCTCCCCGGGAAATGGGAGAGGTGCTGCGTGGTATTCCCCCGGGGGCTCTGTCAATACTGCCCTGGGAGGGTGAAAAGAGCCTTTCGCTGAAGGATGCCCTGCCGGAGGAAAAGCCGGGCAGGCTATACATATTTGTGGGGCCCGAGGGGGGCTTTGAGGACTCCGAGGTGGAAGAGGCCAGAGGCAGCGGTGTGGTTACGGTGTCACTGGGACCCAGGATATTGAGGACCGAGACGGCGGGGCCGGCGTGCCTGGCCATCATCATGCACAGGTGGGGAGACATGTAGCTTACGGGAATGAGACTGCTCTAGGGGTAATACCTTGGGTCAGAAGACGGGAGACGGGAGATGCTATAGGTAATACCTGATGCAGGAGACGGGAGACTGGAGAATAAGCATTCCTTATGAGTAATGGCTTTAAATTTCTGTGGCCTCTGTCTGTGGCCAAATGGGGTCAGTCTTTATACTGACATCAAAGTAGGGCATGCAAACACCCGTCTACCGTCTCCCGACCAGAAAGAAATGCCTGTAAGATGGGGGGTCCGCAATGAGTTCCAAAAGAGTGGCCATAGCCACCCTGGGGTGCAAGGTCAACCAGTACGAGTCATCCTCCATGGCCGGGATGTTCAGGACCAGGGGCTACCAGGTGGTGGATTTTGGGGAGCTGGCCGATGTATATGTAATCAACACCTGCACCGTTACCCATGCTGGCGACCGCAAGTCCCGGCAGTATATCAGAAGGGCCGTCCGGTCCAACCCGGAGGGGCTGGTGGTGGTTACCGGCTGCTATGCCCAGGTGTCCCCCGGGGAGGTGCTGGAGATTCCCGGCGTGGACCTGGTTATGGGCACGGCCGACAAATCCCGGATAGTGGACAGGGTGGAGGAAATAAAAAAGGGCAAAAAGGTAAGTGCTGTTCTGGAGCCGTCAGAAATAAAGGAGTTTGAAGAACTCCCGGCCGTGGCGGCCACCGGCAGGACCAGAGCCTTTCTAAAAATTCAGGAAGGGTGCAATAACTACTGCTCGTACTGCATAGTGCCCTATGCCAGGGGGCCTGTGAGAAGCAGGGACCCCGGCAGGGTTCTGGAAGAGGCCGGGAAGATGGTGGAGGCGGGCTACCGGGAGATAGTGCTGACCGGTATACATACCGGGGCATACGGCCAGGATAAACCTGGTGCGCCGGGGCTGGCCTCACTTCTGGAAAGGCTTTCTGACGTCAGGGGGCTGGCCAGGATAAGGCTCAGCTCGGTGGAGCCCATGGATGTAAATGAAGATTTGATATCCATACTGGCCGGGGGGCTGCCGTTCTGCCCGCACCTCCATATTCCCCTGCAGAGCGGCGATGACGTTATACTTTCGGCCATGAAGAGGCATTACACCGCCGCTGATTTTAAAAGGCTGGCCGGTGAGATAAAAGAAAGGATAAGGGACGTTTCCATTACCACCGATGTGATTGTGGGCTTCCCGGGGGAGTCCGGGGACAACTTTATTAATACATATCGCCTGGCAGAGGAAATAAGGTTTTCAGCCATGCACGTGTTTAAGTATTCACCCAGAAAGGGCACTGCGGCTGCGGAGTTTCCCGGGCAGGTGGCCGGGGAGGTCAAGGAGCGGCGCAGCAAAATGCTCATTGACCTGGGGTCTGCCCTGGCCGGGGAATTTGCCTCACAGTATATTGGCCGGGAGGTTGAGGTGCTGGTGGAGGACCTGGCCGACGGCAGACCGGGAATGCTGCAGGGCCATACCGCCAATTACCTGCTGGTGGTTTTTCCGGGGGATGAGGGCCTTAAGGGGGAATTTGTCCGGGTCAGGGCGGAAAAGGTGTCCGGCGGCACTCTTGAGGGCAGAAAATTATAAACCATGAAGGATTTGAACGGCGGCTTGTTGAATAGAATATCCCCAAAAGGATTAACATTTTTCTCCGGGGGGAGGTGTTGTCTTACGCAGGACTGTATATTTTGTAAAATAATTAATAAGGAGATACCGGCTGAAATAGTATATGAGAATGACTCCGTGCTTGTTTTTAAGGACATTAGACCGGTAGCTCCGGTTCACCTCCTGCTCATACCCAAAAAGCACATTCCCACATTTTTTGACCTGGAGGAAAAGGATTCCGGCATAATGGGAGACCTGCAGCTGGCTGCAGGCCGGGTGGCCCGTGAAATGGGGCTGGAAAAAGGATTTCGGCTGATCAGCAACTGCAACCAGGATGCCGGCCAGCTGGTTTTCCATATACATTACCACCTGATAGGTGGGAGGCCGCTACACTGGCCTCCGGGCTAGTTGACTACAGACTGCTGTGGATGTATAATAAAATGGTGTTTAATCTGGCAACGGGGTGTATTTATGTTGAAGGTTTATGGTACGGCGGAGGGAGGGATGGTAAATGGCAGAAGTACGTGTCGGTAAGAATGAGACACTGGACAGCGCCCTCCGGCGTTTTAAACGCACCTGTCAGAAGGCGGGTGTACTGGCTGAGGCCAGAAAGCACGAGCATTATGAAAAACCGAGTGTAAAACGTAAAAAAAAGTCAGAAGCGGCCAGAAAACGCAAGTTTCATTAAAACTCAAACGCCTGTTGCAGGCGGATTGATGCCGAAAAACTGCAAAATACTTAGGTATACAAGGCCCGGCGCAATCGCCGGGTCTTTAATAATCACCAGAGTCGTGCTTTTTTTGCGGAAAGGAGGAATGGTTATATGTTTTCCCAATTACACACCTGGATTGCCGTTCTGGTACTGCTGCTGGGGATAATCGCCCTGATTGTAGAAATATTTGTTCTGCCGGGCTTCGGGGTGGCCGGGGTGGCCGGTGTAATACTTGTAGGCTGGGGTATTTTCCTTATGGCTGTTGATGTTACCCAGGCCACCACGGCCCTGGTGTGGGCGCTGGCGATTACAGTTGTGTTCATTTTTGCCGGCGTTAAGCTTTTTAATAAATTAAACCTGTGGAAGAGGCTTACCCTTGACACCAAGCAGAAGAATGACCAGGGTTATGTGGCTCCCCGGGAGGGTCTGGCCGTATATGCCGGTAAAAAAGGCACCGCCCTCACTCCTCTGAGGCCCTCGGGAACCGCTGAAATATCCGGAGAGAGGCTGGATGTAGTCACTGAGGGGAATTTCATTCCCTCTGGAGCGCCGGTGGAGGTGGTCAGGGTTGAGGGAACCCGGGTGGTGGTAAAGGGGTATAATAAAACCAGGGAATAAAAAACAGGAGGTGCTTTATGACAGCTATACTGAGTACTATAATTTTGGGGCTGCTTATACTGGCGGGTCTGGGGATTCTTTTGAGCTTCATCCCGGTGGGACTGTGGATATCGGCGCTGGCAGCCGGGGTGCATATAGGAATATTCACCCTGGTGGGGATGAGGCTCAGGAGGGTGCCCCCGGCCCAGATAGTAAACCCTCTGATCAAGGCAGACAAGGCCGGGGTGGATATAACGGTCAACCAGCTGGAGGCCCACTACCTGGCCGGGGGAAATGTTGACCGGGTGGTGAACTCGCTTATAGCCGCCGAAAGGGCTGACATTCCGCTTCCCTTTGAGAGGGCGGCAGCCATAGATCTGGCCGGCAGGGATGTGCTGGAGGCCGTGCAGATGAGCGTCAACCCCAAGGTAATCCAGACACCTCTCATTTCGGCGGTGGCCAAGGACGGCATAGAGGTCAAGGTGATGGCCAGGGTCACAGTAAGGGCAAACATTGATCGGCTGGTGGGCGGGGCCGGCACCGAGACCATACTGGCCAGGGTGGGTGAAGGTGTGGTGACCACCGTGGGCAGCTCGGTCTCCCATAAACAGGTGCTGGAGAACCCGGATTCAATCTCCAAAACTGTTCTGGAAAAGGGCCTTGACGCCGGAACCGCCTTTGAGATACTGTCTATAGACATTGCCGATGTGGATGTGGGAAGAAACATCGGGGCCCAGCTGCAGACAGACCAGGCAGAGGCCGACAAGCGCATAGCCCAGGCCAAGGCCGAGGAGAGAAGGGCTATGGCGGTGGCCAGGGAGCAGGAGATGAAGGCCTCGGTGGAGGAAATGAGAGCCAAGGTGGTTGAGTCCGAGGCAGAAGTGCCCAGGGCGCTTTCGGATGCGCTGCGCCAGGGAAGGCTGGGTGTTATGGATTACTACAACATGCAGAACCTCCTGGCGGACACCAGGATGCGTGAGGGCATTTCCAGCGTGGGACAGATGGAGGAGCGACCCGGCAGGCAGGATGATAAAAAATAGCCGGTAAGGGGCTGAGTATTTGAAAATTAGAGACTATGGGATAGTGGAAGACGATTTACCCCTCCGGGGTCCATGGACCCGCCGGGAAGACTCTTCCCGGCCTGCCGGGACCGGACCCGCGGACTATACGGAAGGCTGGGAAACGGCCGGTGAGGGAGAAGGTGTTGAAGACTCCCCCCTTCGGGGCCCCTGGGCCCGCCGGCAGGAGGATCCGGAGCCCCGGGAAGGGGAGGGGGAGCTTCCCCGGACTGAGAGGGAAAGGCGGCCGGCTGCGCCGGAGCCGGACGCCGGACGCCGGACAGCTTTAGTGGAAGAAACCATTAAGCCTGATCTGGCGGCGGCTGTCCCGGCCTCTCACTGCCGGGACGTTGGGGATGTCCGGGATAACTGCCCGGGGACGGGCCGGAGAAGGGCGTTCCTGCAAAACCTATGCACTCCAAAAGGTGTTTACCACGGTATCATAATGGCTGAAGTACTTGGCAGCCGGGGAGGCAGATCAAGGAGGAGGCCGTATTGAATAAACTGTTCAAGGCTGCGGTCTGCCAGATGAAAGTGGTGAGCAGCAAGGAAAAAAACCTGGACACCGCCCGCCGGATGATTGGCCGGGCGGCGGCGGGAGGAGCCGGGCTGGTGGCTTTGCCGGAAATGTTCAACTGCCCTTATGTGGCCGGGGTCTTTCCTGAATACGCGGAAACATACCCGGGTGGGGAGACTTTCAGCATGCTTTCGCAAGCCGCCCGTGAGAATAATGTATATCTGGTGGGGGGGTCGGTTCCGGAAAGGGACGGGGATACAGTTTACAACAGCAGCTTTGTAATAGGCCCCGGTGGTGAGCTGCTGGGCAGGCACAGGAAGGCGCACCTTTTTGATGTGGATCTGCCCGGGGGCGTAAAGGTTAAGGAGTCCAGCACCCTGGGCGCCGGGCGCGGCATCACCGTTATAAAGACAGACCTCTGCACCATTGGCGTGGCTATATGCTACGACATCAGATTTCCGGAGCTGATCCGCCTGATGGTAACCGGGGGGGCTGAGGTTATAGTAATCCCGGCCGCCTTCAACATGACCACCGGGCCTGCCCACTGGGATATGCTCTACCGCTGCAGGGCGGTAGATAACCAGGTATATGTCATAGCGGCCTCTCCGGCCAGGGATGCCGGGGGGCACTACGTGGCTTACGGGCATTCCATGCTGGTGGACCCGTGGGGGGATATAGTTGCCCGGGCCGGGGAGGAGGAAGAGGTTGTATTCGGAGATATTGACCCGGTCATAATTGACAGGGTACGGCGGGAGCTGCCCCTTTTAAGGCACCGGAGAACGGACCTTTATAACCTTGCCGGAATCTGACCGGGGCAGTGTGATTGCTATAAAACGTTCACTCGGGTGCCCCCCGGGAGCAAAAGGCAGCAGGGGGTTTGATATGAGCAGGTTTAAATTAAGATACGGTTTGGAGGAGGCGCCCCCTCCGGGGCAGCTGGCGGCCTTCGGCCTGCAGTGGCTGGCTATATCGGTGCCCACCGTAATTATCATCGGTAATGTGGTGGCGGGGCTGCACTCATTTGATGCCGCTGCCCGGGTGGCCTACATACAGAAATTGTTCTTCGTGTCGGGGGCAGCCCTTCTGGTTCAGATTTTATGGGGCCACCGGCTGCCCCTCATCATGGGGCCGGCGGCGGTTCTGCTGGTGGGAGTGGCGGCAAGCCTGGGTAGAACCCCGGAGGCTGTATACACGGCGGTGCTCATAGGGGGCGCGGCCCTGGCAGCGGTGGGCGCCACAGGGATGTTCGGATATCTAAAGAAGCTTTTTACGCCCAGGGTGGTGGCCTCGATACTTATACTGATTGCCTTTACCCTTACACCCACCATCACAGGTCTTGTACTGGGGCCGGAAGTACAGGCGCATCCCTTGAAAAAGCTGTCCTTTTCCATTTTGCTGGTGCTGGTCATGTTTGTGGCCAACAGGAGCCTTAAGGGGATTTGGAAGTCAACGCTCATCGTATGGGCCATAATAGCCGGCGCCCTGGCCCATCTTTTAATATTTCCCGCTAAAACTGCTGCCGGGGGTCCTGGCCTGCAGCCGGCGGCTGCCTTCTATCAAGACCTGCACTTTAATCTTGTGGTTGATCCGGGGATACTGATAGCCTTTCTGGTTTGCTACCTGGCCCTATCCATAAACGACCTGGGGTCCATACAGTCAGTTGGTGAAATGCTGGGTCTGCAGGATATGCCGGGGCGGATCACCCGGGGCATATCCATCACCGGGCTGGCTGGAGTGCTGTCCGGCTTTTTTGGTGTTATAGGGCCGGTGAACTATTCCATGAGCCCCGGTGTGATAGCATCCACAGGCTGCGCCTCCAGGTTTACACTGATACCCTCTGCCCTGGGCTTGCTGGCTCTGGCTTTTATGCCCGGGGCCATAGTTTTTCTGGGGGGCATCCCCTCTACAGTGGTGGGGAGTGTTCTCATATATATAATGTGCTCCCAGATTGCGGCCGGCCTGCTGGTGGCCTTTGGGTCGGGTGATGGTTTCGACCTCGAAAGCGGCCTGGTGCTGGGTTTGCCGCTTATGCTGGGCATAATAATCTCTTTTTTGCCTGTGCAGGTGCTGGCCACCTTCCCTGCGGCGGTCAGGCCGGTAATGGGAAACGGGTTTGTGATCGGGGTGCTTTCGGTGCTCATTATGGAGCACCTTATATACAGGAGCAGGGATTAGTCCAACCCCGCCGGAGGTATAATATGGGGGAAAATATATAAGAATATAATTACTGCCCTGAATACCCAGGAGACAGGAGACAGGGAATTCCTGCTGCCTGTTTGTACCGTAAATAAGAGTTCCTTCTTAAAAAATCTCTGTGTCCTCTGCGTGCTCTGTGGCTTAAAAGAATACAAGAAGGGATGATTTGCAGTGGCTACCGTTCTTTTTGTAACCGCCAACCCCAAGCCCGCGGACCAGTCTTTCAGCCTTTCCGTGGCCGGGGAGTTCCTGGAGGCCTACCGTAAGGAAAGCCCGGGGGACGAGATAGTCAGCATAGACCTTTACAAGACCGACATACCCTACGTGGACCCGGACGTGCTTAGCGGCTGGGGAAAACTGCAGCAGGGGGAGCACTTCGACAGGCTGACTCCGGGGGAGCAGTCCAAAGTGGCCCGGATAAACCAGATGGCCGACCAGTTTGTGGCGGCTGACAAGTACATATTTGTCACCCCCCTGTGGAATCTGAGCATTCCGCCCAAGATGAAGGCGTATATAGACACCATTGTAGTGGTGGGAAAAACCTTCAAGTATACCGATCAGGGCCCGGTGGGCCTCTTGAAGGACAAGAAGGCAGTGCACATACAGGCCCGTGGGGGGTTCTACTCACAGGGCCCCGCGAAGGATTTTGAATTCGGGGACCGCTACATAAGGGCCATTCTGACTTTCCTGGGAGTGGAGTCCATTGAATCGGTGATAGTCGAGGGGATGGCCTATATGCCGGATAAAGCCGGGGAAATAAAGGCAAAGGCCGTGGAGAACGCCCGGGAGGCGGCTAAAAGGTTCGTTTGATGTGCTTAATACTCCAGGGTGGCTGTTGTGATAATGCTTTTTGTCTGCTAAAATATAGCAGGTGGCATGACAAAGGCATTATGGCGATTGGAGTGTTTTAGTTGCTTTCAGCCGGACTTATCGGACTGCCCATGGCGGGCAAAACTACAGTTTTCAATTTGGTTACCAATGCCGGGGTTGAAACATCCAGATTTATCACCGGGAAATCAGATACCAATGTAAGTATGGCCGATGTTCCCGACCGTAGGGTTGATTTTTTGTCGGGGATGTACAGGCCAAAAAAAACAGTTTGCGCCCAGGTGAAAGTAAGCGACGTTCCGGGACTGGTCAGGGGGGCCAGCCAGGGAAAGGGAGTGGGCAATGCCTTCCTGGACGGGATACGGCAGGCTGATCTGCTGGTCCATGTGGTCAGGGCCTTTGACAATCCCGATGTCCTTCATGTGGATGGAAGCGTAAACCCGGTCAGGGATATAGAAACTATAGACGTGGAGCTGCTCCTGGCGGATATGGATTTTGTGGAAAGAAGAATACAGCGCATTGAGGGCGGCAAAAAGATAAAGAAGGAAAGCCTGGAAGAGCTTGAGATAATGAAAAAGATACTGGCCGGGCTGGAAAAGGAAATACCGGTAGTCAAACAGGATCTGAGCCAGTCGGAAAGGCAGGCCCTTGTAAATTACAGTTTTTTTACAGATAAGCCCATTATATTTGTGGTCAATACAGATGAAAACCAGTTCAGGCAGGGAGACTACCCCGGGAAGAGTGAACTGGCTGAACTGGCAGGCCGGAGGGGAACAGGACTTATAGAGGTCTGCGGGCTTATGGAGATGGAAATAAGCCAGCTTCCCGCCGAGGACAGGGGACTTTTCATGGCGGATCTTGGGTTGGAGGAACTGGGGGCCGAAAGGCTGACCAGGGCCGTATATGAAGCCATGGGGCTGATATCCTTCTTTACTGTAGGGGAGGATGAGGTGAAGGCCTGGACCATTGAAAAGGGGACCGACGCCAGGAGGGCGGCCGGAAAGATACACTCCGACATCGAAAGGGGCTTTATAAGGGCCGAGGTGGTGGGCTACAAAGACCTGGCGGAGCAGGAAAGCATGGCCAGGGTTAAGGAAAAGGGCCTGGCCAGGCTGGAGGGTAAGGAGTACATCGTTCAGGACGGGGATATAATAAATTTTAGATTTAACGTATAGTATAAACGGGGGCCTTTGAAGGCCCCCGTTTTATGTCTCACCACATGACGCACTTTTCAGTCAGTGTAGGCCAAAAGATAGACACCTGACAGTGGTTTATAGACAAAAGTGGTTGAAATTGGGCTGTTAAAATAATATAAATTAATATGGTAGCTTAATTGCATAAAATAGGTGGTGTCGTGGTGACTTTGTGGATAGTAATTGTTTTGTTAAATCTGATGGCAGCCTTTATTCTGTTATATCCATTTTACCTGCGGGATAAACGCCCCTCCAGCTACAGGGGTGTCTGGAAGTCCGTAGGCAGCTATACCAGGGACAGGTATGGATCGGTATGGCTGCTGATTATTTGTTGCGGTGGGACCTTTTTTTTAATAACATCGAATTATATACATAAGCCCGCTTATTACTTTATCCTGATGCTGGTGTATTTGATATTCAGCGGCCTTTTGCTCATATATCCCTATCACTTGAAATACAGGTATCCGGAACGCTACGTGGGTTTTTGGAGAAATTTGGGCGAGTGGATGGGGGAGCCCCCGGTGACCTTATACAAAAGAAGATACTGAAAAGACGCTTATACTGAAATTCTGTGCATTGTCAGCTTTGGGGTCTATGAAAGACACATATGTGGTACAATGTTCTTGAGGTGATGAATCGATGGTAAAACAAGAGGTTATCAGCCTTATCAACAGTTTGCCGGAAACCGCCACGCTGGAAGATATTATGTATGAGCTGTACGTTTTACAGAAACATAAAAAAGCCATGGCCGCTATTGAAAACGGAGATATTCTCACGGTGGATGAAGTGAAAGGCTTACTTCTCAGGCAGCAGTGACAAAGGTGCTTTGGACAAAACCGGCCTTTCAGGATTTACAGTCAATTAAGGACTATATTGCCAGGGATTCAGTTTACTATTCCGAGAAATTTACCGCCGATATAATTATGGCCACAGAGAGGCTGTCCCAATTTCCATAGAGTGGACGGATTGTGCCGGAAATCGGCGAGGAAAACACACGTGAGATTATCTACGGCTCATATAGAATCATGTACCAGATACGGCAGGAAGCCATCTATATTACCCAGGTAACGCACGGCAAACGAAATTTTGAATAGGGAGCAGGCTGCTTAAGAGAAAGGAAAGATATTTTAGAACAGGCAGAAAAGGGGAGGCCGTGAATTTTAGCTCACGGCCTTTTTCCCGTTATAGCAATACATACACATTCTGAATTCCGCCGTCTATGCATCGGGGACATTCCTCTGACCCCCAGAGGCATTTCCAATCGGGGACATCCCTCCGACCCTCAAAGCCAGTACCGATCGGGGACATTCCTCTGACCCCAAAGCCAGTACCGATCGGGGACATTCCTGTCTTAAAAGAATTATCTAGACTTCAGCAGGTGTGTCCCCATTCCTTGTTCGGTGTGTCCCCTTTCCTTTAAACGGCATTAAAGCTTGAACTGAAGGGAGAGGCTGTTGAGCCTGTCCACCAGCCTGGCCATTTTCCGGGCGGAAAAGGTGATTTCCTCCAGGGCCTCCATTTGTTTTTTGTTTTCGGCGTCAGGCCCGGCAGGGCTCTCCTCTTTTCCGTCTTCCTTCCGGCAGGCCTCCTCTACCGCCCGCTTAAAGTCCTCTGAGCGGCTTAGAATCAACTGGCTTGACCTGGTCAGCTCACTGGCGCTGGTTCTCACCGACATGAAGAGGTTGGCCAGGTGGCCGGTCATGGAGTTGAAGGCGATGGCCAGGCTGCCCAGCTCATCCATGTGGCGGACAGGCACGTGGTGGGCGAAATCACCGGCGGCAATATGCTCGGTGGCAGACATAAGGTCCCCGATGGGCTTTTTGAGAATACGGCCCGCCATCACCCTGGCCAGCATTATGCCGGCCACTACGGCCGCAAAGGAGAGGAGCACCATTTTAATTATTATGTCCTGCAGCAGCAGCTGGTACCTGGAGTTGTCCAGCCCCAGCCGGAAAAAGCCGATGGTGCTGCCTCCATTGGTGATAATGGGGGAGAGAAAATCGGTGTACCCGTCTGCCGACCGGACGGTGGGGGTCCCTTCAGCGAAGTTTATATTATTTCCGATCTGTTTTTTGTCGGTGTGGGCCACAATTTTCCCGGAGGCGCTTATTATAGCCGCAAAGCTTACATCATCGTTGGCGCGGATGTTTTCCAGGTGTTCCTGCAGTAGATTGGGGTTTCCGGTCTGCAGGTGCTCTGCCGCGAAGGCCGATCCGGACCGCACTATGCCCCAGCCTTTTTCCAAAACCTGTATTCTCAGAGTTTCCCTGGAGTTGTAATAATTGCCGCAGCCCACAGCAGCCATTAGAAAGACAATCAGCAGGGACATGTAGAGACTCATCTTAAAAGTAATCGACCTTGCGCCCAGCCTGTTGGCCATAAAAACACCTCGCTGTTCTCAATATTTGGTAATTCATTGGCAAAACTTTATAATGTCCCCGGCGGCCGTATTTGTCAGGGCCAGAGTTCCCGGGGGCAACTCAATCACCATCCGGGATTGATGTACAATCCTGGAAAGCCTGAAGGGAGGCAGGCTGTCATACATGGCCACCACCCTGCCTTTATCGTCCAGGAATAAAATGTCGATGGGGAAGGCCATGAACATTGTGTGCACCGAGCTGCAGGGCTTAATCAGCATGCACCGCCCCCGGGGAAGATTTTTTCTGCCCAGCAGGCCCTTCAGCCGCGTGAAAAAGCTGTCTGCCAGGATGACGCTCTGCGCCAGGCTTGTACCGCGGGTGGTGTTGTATACCTGCACAGTCATCACCTCACGCTGCAAATGTATTGTAGATGCTTATGGCGGCCGGGCCCAGCAGAACCACGAATATGCTGGGGAAGATGCAGGTTACCATCGGCACCAGCATTTTTACCGGGGCCTTCATGGCTGTTTCCTCAGCCCTCTGTCTCCTTTTGCGCCTCATCTGGTCGGACTGGAGGCGCATTACGTTGCCAACTCCTATGCCCAACTGCTCGGCCATTATAATTGATCCCACAAAGGAGGAAAGGTCATCGACTTCCACCCGGTCGGCCATGTCCCTCAAGGCATCCTTACGGTTTTTACCCATTTTGCATTCCTGAAGGACAATATAAAACTCGTCCGACAGCGCGCCCTTTCCTTTTTCCACAACCTTTAAAAGCGCCCCGTCAAAGCCGGTTCCGGCCTCCACGCTGACCGTTATGAGGTCCAGTACATCGGGAAGGTTCTTTTCAATCTCACTTTTTCTTTCTCTTATCTTCTGCAGGAGGAAAAGGTCCGGTATCTTCCAGCCTCCCAGGGCAAACGCCGCCACCAGGAGGAAATACTGATTGAAATCGACTTCAAAAAAGGAATCGGCCAGTATTAACAGTCCCGGCCCCGATACCGCGAATATGAGCTTAATGGCCATAAACTCCCTTGGGCCGTACCCTCCCGGCCTTCCGGCGGCTGTAATCTTCTTATTTAGAAGGGTCTCTTTTTCAGAAGGCAGCAGGTGGGAGCTCAGTTTTACAAGCCTGTTCAGCACGGGCCTGAAAACCCTTTTGCCAATGGACTCGCTAAGCTCCTTTTCCCTGATGCTGTGGTTTTTTCGCCCCATGACCTCCACAGCTCTTTTGGAGATCTCAAGCTTATGACCGAACAGCAAGTGGTATAAATAAAGGAAAAGGAGAAGCGACCCCATGAAAATCGATCCCAATATTAGCTGCATCAACAGCACCTCCGCATTAAATCTTAATATCTATAATCTTTCTGATCAGTAAAATACCGATTATTTCCAGTATAACGGCCCCGGCCAGCATGGCCAGGCCGAAGGGGGTGGTAAAAAGAACACTCATATAATCGGGAGATATAAAAGACATAACCACGGCCAGGACCACCGGGAGGAGGCCTATAACAAATCCTGACATTTTTCCCTGGGCGGTCAGTGTTTTTATTTCCCCCTTTATGCGAATCCTTTCCCGGATGGTTGAGGCTATGTTGTCCAGTATTTCGGCCAGGTTACCGCCCACCTGCCTTTGAATCAGGACGGCGGTAATCACCAAATCCAGGTCGTCGCTGTTAACCCGGGTGTTGAGGTTCCCCAGGGCCTCCTCGGTGGCAGTCCCCAGGTTCATCTCCTGGAAGGTGCGGCCAAACTCCTTGGACAGGGGATTGGGCAGTTCCTTTCTAACCATGTCCATGGCCTGCAGGAAGCTGAAGCCTGACCTCAGCGCGTTGGACATGATTACCAGCGCATCTCCTATCTGGGAGTTGAATTTGCTGAGGCGCCTGGCCTTGGCCACCCTTAGCCACAGGATTGAAATTACTGTTACCATAAGCCCGGCCAGTATCCCGTGGATAAAGTTCAAAAGAAGGAGAAAGGCCATAAGTCCCGCCAGCACCGACAGTCCGGCAGCCAGAATTATATATTCCTCGCTTTTGAGAGGTATGTCGGCCCCGGCCAGGTTTTTGTCCACCATTCTGGCCAGCCTTTTAAAGAGCCCTATTTTGAGGGCTGACCGTGAAACGTTGGATAAAAGCCGCTGTGAGGGAGAAAGTGACTTCTCCTCCCGGGCTTCTCCGGGATCGTTTTCCCTGTTCAAATCCTTCAGGCGCTTCTTAAAATCGTAGGTCTTGTAGCCGGTGACTGCATGGTGCAGCCCGATGATAAAAAGGCAGCAGGACCCAAAGATAAGGACCAGCAGGTACAATATTTCCGATGCCATAAACACACACCTCTGGTTTTGATTTGCCGGGCTCCTCCGGCTTCCGGTCAGACCATGGACGGAACGAATATGGTGTGGTCCAGCGTTATGCCGGCCTCCTCCAGCCGCGAATAGAACTTGGGACGTATCCCGGTGGCCAAGAACTGGCCGGTAATTTTCCCGTTTTCATCCACCCCGGTCTGGCGGTAAACAAAAATATCCTGAAGTACTATCACATCCCCCTCCATGCCCTGGACCTCGGTGATGTGCGTAACTTTCCTGGTGCCGTCCCGAAAGCGGCTCTGCTGTATGATGAGGTCTATGGCCGAGGCAATCTGGTCCCTGATGGCCCGTACCGGGAGGTCCATGCCGGCCATCAGCACCATGGTTTCCAGCCTGGAAAGCATGTCCCTGGGTGTGTTGGCGTGACCGGTGGTAAGAGACCCGTCATGGCCGGTGTTCATGGCCTGCAGCATATCCAGGGCCTCACCGCTTCTTACCTCGCCCACTATTATACGGTCAGGCCTCATGCGCAGGGCGTTTCTGACCAGGTCCCTGATGGCGATGGCGCCCTTGCCCTCCAGGTTGGGGGGCCGGCTCTCCAGTGTTACCAGGTGCTCCTGGCGGAGCTGCAGCTCGGCCGCGTCCTCCAGGGTGACAATCCTCTCGTCGCTGGGTATGAAGGAGGACAGAACGTTTAAGGTGGTTGTCTTGCCGCTTCCGGTGCCTCCTGAAACCACAATGTTCAGGCGGCCCCTGACGCAGGCCTCAATGAATTCGGACATGGGCCCGATGATGGTGCCCATGTTGATGAGATCGGCAATTTGCAGGGGCTCCCGGAAAAATTTCCGTATTGTTATGGTGGGACCGCTCAGGGCCAGCGGGGGAATGATGGCATTGACCCTGGAACCGTCAGGAAGCCTGGCGTCCACCATGGGCATGCTCTCATCAATACGTCTGCCGATGGGGGCCACTATTTTTTCTATGATGTGCAGTACATGGTCGTTGTCCCTGAAGCAGACTTCGGTTTTTTCCAGGCGCCCGTGCCTTTCAACGTATACCTGGTGCGGGCCGTTGACCATCACCTCACTTATGGAGGGGTCCTTTAAAAGAGGGGTGATGGGCCCGAACCCTATGGCCTCATCCACTATCTCTTCGGCCAGGCGCTGCTTTTCAAGGCGGGGGAGGTGGGCGCCCTCCTTATCCAGTATATCGTTTACCAGGGCAGCAATTTTTTGGGATGTTTCTTCAGGGTTGCTGTCCTTGCTGTCCAGGGCCAGCTCAGAAATGACCTTCTTGTGCAGGTCGTTTTTAAGATTCTGCAGAGGGTCCCTTTTAATAGAGACCGTTCCCTGGCCCTGGGACCTGTCGGTAAAATTCCTGACCACAGTGTTTTCAGCTGCTGTTTCGGACCGCTTTTCCAGTCTTCTCATTAATGACATGGGCCGTTACCTCCAGGCTTAAAAGCTGAATATTTTCCCTATTATTGATTTGCGGGGAGCGTTCTCTACTCCGTCCCGGGCCTGGGCCTGGATTGGCGCCAGGGTGGCGGCCAGGTTCCCCAGCTGCGTGGTTATATCGGCGGAAGGCTTTGTCATCACAAAGGGCTGCCCCTTATTTATAGACCCGGACACCGTTTCCTCGTCATCCGGCAGGGTTACGCTTATGGTGGAGTTTATATTTTTCTCCAGGTCTTTCAGCTTGAGACCGTCATTACGGTACCTGTTCAGAATGAGCTGGCTTTTATAGGTAAGGCCCAGCTTTTCCAATATTTCCATATTGACCTTGGCGTGCCGCAGGGAGGGGAGTTCCTGGTTGAGCAGCACCAGTATCTGGTCAGACATTTCCAGGCAGACCAGAGTGATATCATTTATAGCCGCCGCAGTGTCAACCACTATATAGTCATAAGAATCCCTAAGGGCCTTCAGTATGCCCTCGGCGTGGGAGGCCGTGACCAGCTCGGCCTGCTCGGGCGATCCCGGGGCGGGCAGCACCCTTATACCGGACATGTGCGGGCAGAAGTAGGTCTCCAGCAGGGAAGGGTCTGAGAAGTCCGACTCCAGGGCCACCTCGGCCAGCCCTCCTTTGGCGGAAATGTTAAGAAATACTGAAATATCTCCCCCCTGGAGGTCCATGTCCACCAGGGCCACCTTTTTTCTGGCCTTTTGCACCAGGCTTATGGCCAGGTTGCAGGCGGCTGTGGTTTTTCCAACCCCACCCTTGCTGGAGAAAAGTGTTATTATCTTGCCGGGCTCCCGGGGGGGCGCCATTGGTGCGGGGCCGCCTCCTTCCACCAGCCGGAGGCGCCGCTTGCGGGAGTAGTCGCTGGCCTTCCTGATGGTTTCTGCCAGTTCACTGCTGCTGAAGGGCTTTACCAGATAATCCCTGGCCCCGGCGGCCATGGCCTTGCGGAGGTACTCCTGCTCACCCTGGATGGATATTATTATGATGGAGGACTCCTGGTTACGCACTGTAATCATCTCGGAGGCTTTTATTCCGTCCACTTTGGGCATGTTTACATCCATCAGTATTACGTCCGGCTTGAGGGTGTCGGATAGTTTTACCGCCTCATCGCCGTCTCCGGCCTCACCGATTATTTTTATGTCCTCCTCGAAGTATAAAAGCCTTTTTATGTCTTCCCTGGTTGCCGGAATGTCATCGGCAATAAGAACTGTTATAGTGCTCATTAATTTCACCTCCTGATTAACTGGATTACCTGACCAGATGGTTGACATTTGTGGACGGCACACTTACCCAATCCTTGTCGGCGGGAGTCCGCAGGAGAACCCGGATACTGCCTTTTTCAGCGGCCAGAGTTAACTGCTGGGCCTCCCCGGGGCTCAGGGAGAGGGTCAGTGTTCCGGTCTGACCCGGCTTGTTGTCGGAAGATGCCGAAGTGCTTTTATTTACCGCCAGTATTCTTATATTCTGCACGATTAGTGACGTTATGGTCTGGTTCCCCACGGGGAGAGTGCCTAAAACATCCACCTGGTCACCGGGCCTTAAAAGTCCGGCCACCCCTGTAATATCGTTTATGGCCACGGTCATGGCTCTCCGGCCGGGCTCCACCGTCATGGCCAGTCCCTCGGCCGGATCGTTGGGGCTGGCGATGTTATTCTTCAAAACCTGCTCCCCGGTGTATATATCGCTCCTGGCTACTTTGCCCACTACTTCTTCGGGCTTTCCGAGGGAGGCCGGGTTTGCGTAATTGGAGGGCATTTGGGTGAATTCCACCATCTGCTGGCTGATCACCTGCCTGGCGGGGATGTTGACCTTGGCCACCGCCACGGGTATGAACTGCCCCGATGCTTTATAGGTGTTTTCCATGTGCCTGAGGTACTGGTAAGTTCCCCATGCTGCCACCAGTCCAAATAGCAGGGCGGCAACAAGTATGAGGTTTATTCTTTTTCTCATTGTTTCATCTCCCGGCGTTCTTTACTCGACAAGTTTTGCATCGTAAAGGCTGACTATAGGTTTGTTGGAATCCGTACTGCCCGTAGAGGCCATCTGCACAAAGTAGCCCTTTATTTCATCGGTTTGGCAAAGGGTGGCTTCCCTGTCTACGAAAAAGGCGGCAAAGCCTGTCACTTTTATAGTATCCCGTCCTTGCGGGTCATCCAGGTGCATTGGAATGACAAGTATTTTAGGACATCCAGGCCTGAAATTGTCAAAGGTGCACCCGTCTGTACACCGGCTGAGCCTCTCGTCTATTCCCTCGGTGGGGCCGCTCATGTTGCCCGGCTCGGTCTCCAGTACATCACCTATAGTTACAGTTTCCTGAGACCCGTTGATCAGGTTGTACTCGTAATTCATACTCCCCCTTCCGTTCAGGGCCAGGGCGCCGAAGTTGCCGGGTGTATCACTATTCGGGGAGCCGAATTTAAGGGTGACCATCTGCCCGTACTCAAGGGTCTGATCCTTAATGCTGAGGGGCGCTATGCCCAGGTAGGATTTCACGCTTTCCACCGTGGCTGCGGCGTGGGCCTTGACATTTCTCTGGGTAACCCCGAACAGCCTGGACATAATCAGGTTGACGTCCTGCTCAGCATCCACGGAAACCTTGTAATTTTCTATATTTACGGTTATACCTTCCTCCGGGGCGCCGTTGGCTTTGGCCACATCTATAGCTCTTTGCCGGGCCTCCAGCTCACGGGTAAGGGGGTCGGAGATGAAGCATAAGTCCCTGGCTCCTGCCATAGCCGCGCTGTCCGCAGCGTTTACCAGGCGCTGCCTGGCCAGGGAAATGCGTCCGAAATCAGTTACCAGAGCGGTCATGCCAAAGAGGGCGGTTATACCCACGCAGACTATGAAGAAAGACATGCCCTTTTGGTCTTTAATAAGTCTGGAAAAGAAATTTCGCACCGAAAACCACCTCCTTCATTCAACCCTCATTACCGTTTTTGAGGAAAGCGGCAGCGGGTTCGGGATGACAATATCGAAAAGGGGAAAAACAAGGGGAATTTTATATTGCACATCAATCTTCGCCAGTTCCCCAGACTTTCTCTCGGCGGGAACAGGGGTGACCACGGTTTGGATTTTTGTCTGATCAAGGTCTGCGGTTACTTCACCGACCCGGGCGCTTATGGCGTCGTCGCTTCCTCCCAGAATGGCCACCCGGGCTCCCTCCCGGGAGGCATTGGTGATTACGAGGTAGGAATGGTATACTCTGCCGAATTCAATTATCCCCATAAAGAGAATAAGCAGTATGGGGAGCACCAGGGCCAGCTCCACCATGGCCTGGCCGCGTTCATTTTTTAAAAACCGCGCTTTCATGCTACCACCTCAAAAAGATTTCCAGCCTGCTGCGTATACTGCAATAACCCCCGCTCCTATGGCCAGGGTATAGGGGAAGTATACCGCTTTCGCCTCATTTTCCCGGCTGCCTGTGTGTATCACCACACCATGCCTGCCCATCAGTCTGAGGAATGTTTGCAGCAGTCCCGCAAGGGTTGCCAGCAGCTGCCGGTTGGCAGCCAGGAAACCCAGTGCCAGGAGTCCGCCGGCCAGGGCCCCGGCCAGGAATACGTATATTACAAAAACAGTGCCCTTAATACCTCCGATAACCGCCATAAGCTTCACATCCCCGGCCCCGATGCCACCCCTTGAAAATGGTACAATGAGAATAACCAGGCCCAGAATAAACCCTTTAATGCTCTCCAGAAGCAGAGCCCAACCCCCGGTTATAAAACCGGCTGCCAGGGAGACTATCAGGAAAGGGACTAAAACCAGGTTATACACCCGCCTGCTTTTAATATCGGTCAGAATGCAGATAATCAACAAAAGAATGAGAAGGTAATCGGAAAAATACAAGCCGAGGTCTGATAGCGCTTTCATAGCTTTATTACCTTTCAGGGAATGTTTTGCCCTACTTAAGAATAAGTAGGGCAAAGGATATCCGGGTTATAATTAGCAATTATAGCTGATTATATAAGGCAGTGATAGTTATGGGGGAGTAGTGCCGGCATCTCTAATTGAGGTGCCAACCTCATTAACTTTAGTTTTGATGCCGGTACCGAGGAGTTGAAAAGCAGCAATCGTAACTACCGCCACCAGTGCCAGGATAAGTCCATACTCTGCCATTCCCTGCCCGCTTTCTTCAGTCCACAAACTCATTAAAAGTTTCACCATTATAATTCACCTCCCAAGGATTTTCCTAAATGCTATCATTTTACAAAAAATATAACAATCTTACAAAAGTATTAAAATTTATTTATTTTTAGGCCTAACTCTATCGGGACTTAAGTCCTTAAAAAAACAATGGGACTTTCTACAAGTCCCATTGTTTTTTAATAACTCAATTCGATTTAAATTATTTTTACAAGTCAACAAGTTTATTCTTTAATGCGTAAAGGGCAGCCTGGGTTCGGTCCTCAACATTGAGTTTTTGGAATATCCGGTAGAGGTGGTTCTTTACTGTTTTTTCACTGATGAACAGGTTTTTGGCGATAGCCCTGTTGGAGGAACCCCTGGCTACCAGCTGCAGCACTTCAACTTCCCTGGGGGTCAGCTGGTTGTCGTCAATGCGCCTGGAAGGGCCAAGATTTACCGACATGCGGGTTATTTCCTGAAAAACATTGGACATAAGCTTGGGAGGTATGTATGAACTGCCGTTGGCCACGCCTCTGATTGTTTCCACCAGCTGACCGGGGCTTACATCCTTAAGCAGGTAAGCCGAGGCCCCGGCGCGGATAAATTCGAACAGGTACTCCTCCTGGTCGTGAATGGTCAGGGCGATGACCCCCACCCCGGGCTTTATTTTTTTAATCCTCCGGCAGGCCTCTATCCCGTCCATGACGGGCATGTTTACATCCAGGAGAGCAATGTCGATATGCCTCTCCAGGGCGATGGAAACAGCCTGCTGGCCATCCCCGGCCTCGCCGGCTATCTCTATGTCCTGTTCCAGGGTAAGTATTTTAATTATACCTTCCCTTACCAGCATATGGTCATCTGCAATAAGGACTTTTATAGGAGACAATATTTTTTCACCTTCCGATTGTAAAAATGTCTGCCGGCTCATTCTTCTCCTTCCAGGGGGACTGATACACTAATGGTTGTCCCCTGTCCCGGGGCGGAAATAACATTGATTTCACCGTTTAATATCTGGGTCCTTTCTCTCATTCCCAAAATCCCAAAGCACTCTTTTTTACCGACGTTAATTATGGTTTCGGGATGGAAGCCCACACCATTGTCCTTTACCACGGCATTTAATTTATTTTTCAAAAACTCTATCTTTATGGCCACCAGGGTGGCCTGGGCATGCTTTCGTATATTGCTCACGCACTCCTGCATTATTCTGAATACGGCCACCTCTATGGCGATGGAAAACCTTCTGGGTGTCCCTATGACTATGAACTCCACCGCCAGGCCGTACTGGCCCTGAAAATCTTCCACATAACGCTTTATGGCCGGCACCAGCCCAAGGTCATCCAGCACCATGGGCCTCAGGTCGAATATTATTTTTCTGACATCCTGCAGGCTCTGGCGAACCATATGCTGGAGGGCTTGCAGTTCCTCCTTTACCTTTGTCCTGTCAATGTCCAGGAGCTTCAGGCAGAATTCCGCCCTCATAACTATATTGGCCAGAAGCTGGGCCGGTCCGTCGTGGATGTCCCTGGCAACACGGTGCCGCTCTTCCTCCTGGGCCTTTATTATGCTTATCCCCAGCTGCTGCACCTGCTGCATTTCGCCTAGCTTCTGGTAAAAATCTTTCAGGTTTCCGGAAAGGAAACCGGTCACCACCGCCAGCTGGGAAGCAAGATTTTCGGCCTTGTCCAGCATGCTGTCCAGCCTGCGCATACTTTGTTCCAGGTTGTTTCTTTTATAGCGGAGAAGGCTTTCCCTTCCCCTCAGGGTGGCCAGCCTGAGCTGTTTTTCCTGGGCGTCCTCATATGCTTTTTTTATGTTATCTTCGGAGAACCTTTTAAAATTCTTACTTACCTCGGCCAGTCTCAACCGGGCTTTTTTTTCATCGATGGTGAGGGCGTCCACCTCTGCCACCAGTTGGGCCACCTGCATGCGAACCTCTTCCAGATCCATTTTCAGACGCTGGTGCTCAATCCTGGTGTTTTCGGCAATGTCAAAGACCTGTCTTTTGCCGTTTTCAATGGCTGTTACGGTTTCTGTAATTATTGTGTCAAGCTTGCCGATATTGGAAAGCATTTTATTCACCGCTTAAATATACAGTTTTGGCATTGACTCTGATGATTCTTTTCCGTATAACAATAAGCTTCTGCAGAAAAATGTCAATTCCTTCAAGTATTTAGCTATAAATTTTAGATATTTAATGTAAAATTTTAAATTGAATCATTTTGCATAACTATTCTAATACGTTATACTTATTGCGACAAATTTTTATGGGGGTCCGGAGGGTGTTTTAAGATATAAGAAATTATGCCATGTGGATAATTTCCCAGGGGGTTAAGAAGGGGAATTCCCCCTTTATTGCAGGGTGAGGGACGCTATAGTCCCGAGGGGCGGCAGCCCCTTTACAGATAGAGATAGGGGCGGCAGCCCCTTTTTTAAGATATAAGAAATTATGCCATGTGGATAATTTCCCAGGGGGTTAAAGAAGGGGAATTCCCCCTTTATTGCAGGGTGAGGGACGCTATAGTCCCGAGGGGCGGCAGCCCCTTTACAGATAGAGATAGGGGCGGCAGCCCCTTTTTTATTATAGTTCCGGCGGAGGGATGATAAAGCCCGACCCGGCCAGTAATCCCACGGGAGAAACAATTTTTATACTTACTTTCCCTTCAAGGGAAACCTTCCCACCCAAAGCCGCGCTGAAAAAGTCGGGATGCACGCACAGGCTTCCCCCTTCGGAGATTACAGACCTGGCCGGCAGAAGAACCGGGTGGTTATCCACCATCGCGCGGTTTGAGTTGTCCCATACCGAAATGGTACACCGTCCTGCCTTTATATCAAACCTGCCTTCTTTTTCGGCCCATGTGCCGCTGTAGCCCATGGCCTCTATGGCGGGCCGGACTGGAACAAGGCAGGTTTCCCCGGCAGCAAGGGGCTTTGCGCCGGAATTGAGGGTAAGTGCCCTGCCGTCCACAAATACTGTATAATTAGTTACAGGCGGTGTATTTGTGGTTTGGGGGATATTGATTATTTTTACCCGGGTGCCCACCGGCACCCTGTCAAAAAGCCATATAACATCCTCGTTTCTTAGCCGTATACAGCCTGCAGATACGTATTTTCCTATGGAAGAGGGGTCGTTGTTGCCGTGAATCCCGTATTCCCCGCCTCCGCCGCAGCTTAGTCCAAGCCAGCGGGGACCCAGGGGATTTCGGGGACTTCCACCGGGTATGTTTTTCTTGACGTAGTACGGGTTAACCAGTTTGCTGACAATGGTGAACGTTCCTTCAGGGGTGAGGCTCCGGTTCTTTCCAGTGGCCACCGGGAATGTCTTTACTGCCTGTTCATCATCGTAAAGAGTGAGGCGGTTTATGCCTTTGTTGATCAAAATGCTGTAATCGGCAAGGGCACAGGTGCAGGAAAGGACCCAGAAAAAAAGGGTGGTCAGTGAGAGAAAGGCTGTTCTTGCCATATTACCCCCCATGTCAGTTTTTTACTTCATAACTATGCGGCCAAAGGGGCCGGAATAACTTGTTTTAATAAAGGAAAGCGGCCCGGAGGCCGGCGGGAGGGTTTCATGATTTACCGGGAGAATGAGGAAAGCGCTGTCTTGGTGGGCATCCAACTGCCCGGGGAAGGCCGGGAAGCGGCTGAGGAGTCGGTCAGCGAGCTGGAAGGGCTGGCCTATACCGCCGGGGCCCGGGTGGTGGGGAGGGTGCTGCAAAAGAAAGAAAGGCCTGATGCGGCAACCTTTCTGGGCCGGGGAAAAGCCCTGGAGCTGGCGGAGCTTTGCGGGGAAGTTGAAGCTGACATAGTTATATGTGACCGGGAGCTTTCTCCCGCCCAGGCCGTAAACCTTGAAAAGGTTGTGGGCGTGAGGGTTATAGACCGGTCCCGGCTTATTCTGGATATATTCGCCTGCCGGGCTAAAACCAGTGAGGGCAAGCTCCAGGTGGAACTGGCCCAGCTGAACTATCTTCTTCCCAGGCTGACCGGGATTAGGACGGATTTATCCAGGCTGGGCGGGGGAATAGGTACCAGAGGACCAGGTGAAACAAAGCTGGAGATGGACAGGAGGAGAATAAGGAAGCGCATTGCCGAGCTTAAAAAAGATATAGAAGAGGTAAGGAAACACCGCCAGATACTGAGGAGGGGGAGGAAGGAAGTGCCCTTTCCCCTGGTGTCCATTGTGGGTTACACAAATGCCGGTAAGTCCACCCTCTTAAAGAAACTTACCGGGGCCGACGTGCTGGTGGAGGATAAACTTTTCGCCACCCTGGACCCCACCACCAGGAAGGTGGTTCTTCCCAATAACCAAACCGTTCTGCTCACCGATACAGTGGGGTTTATCAGCAGCCTGCCCCACCACCTGGTGGCGGCGTTTCGGGCTACACTGGAAGAGGTAATGGAGTCCGACCTCCTGCTGCATATGATAGACATATCTCATCCCGGTGCGCGGAGTCAGGCAGAAACCGTTAAAAAAGTGCTGGAGTCCCTCGGTGCGGGGCACAAGCCCTCTATAACCGTATATAACAAGTCCGACCGTGTGCGCGGAGACCTCCCTCCCCTGGAAGAACGCGACCCGGTGCTTATTTCCGCCCTTACCGGCGGGGGGCTTGATGAACTGTTGGAAAGGCTGGCCGTGGCTGTTGAGCGGAGAAGGGTCAAAAAGAGATATTTCCTGCCTTTCACCAAGGCCGGAATTTTGCCGCTGCTGTTTGAAAAGGGCCTGGTAATGCACCAGGAACACGGCCCCGACGGCATCACGGTGGAGGTTGAGCTGGAGGAAATATGGGCCGGGAGGGTGGAGTCGGAACTTAAATAACCTCATGCTGATTTACTATGTGGTCGGAATACAGAATTCAGAATACAGGAGCCAGAAGCCAGGAGCCAGGAGACAGAAGACAGGAGCCAGAAGCCAGGAGACAGAAGACATACGCCGTATGATCGGGGACATTCCTGTCTGAAAAGGAATACCCGGACTTCAGCAGGTGTGTCCCCTTTCCTTTAAACCGGCACCGCCGCAATACGGCGGTATTTTTATGCATAAAAAACCCATAATTTTTAAATAATATCTTTTGAATGAAAATACTGGGGGTGAAAGGTGATGCACGGGATGACCATCAGCGAGATGGAAAAGCTTAACATTCAGTCACTTATCAGGGTCGAGGAGATATGTGCCAAAAAAGCCCAGATATATCTGAACCAGACCAGGGACCAGGCTGTCCAGGGGCTTCTTCAGCAGACGCTGGACAGGGGGCAGCGGCATATTTCAGCCCTGAACAGTCTCCTGCAGGAGGCTGGGCTGACCGGCGAAGCTGGACATTAAAAATTAAAGGGAGGTGAGAAAGGATGAATTTAAGCGACCGGGACATACTGACGGACCTTCTTATTGACAAAAAATACATTTCCACCGGCTACCACCAGGCCCTGCTGGAATCTGCCGACAACAGGGTGCGGAACACATTGATGCAGATACATGACGATGAGCTGGCTTCCCACAGAACAGTTTTTGACATAATGAACTCCCGGGGATACTACCGGGTACAGCCGGCAACCCCGGCCTCCGCGATGTATCAGGCCGGTATGCAGGCCCAGCAGCCCGGGCAGGGAATGGGCGCGATGGCGGGGACCGCTATGGGGGCGGCCAGCCCCGGCCAGGGTATCGGCATGGCGCATCCTGGCATGCATCCCTACCAGTATGGCACTGGACAGCAGCCCGGCCAACAGCCCTACGGGCAGGACCCAGGCCGGAACTGGTAATAATTATAAGCAGATAAAACGGACAAACCCGGTTTTTATACGGGTTTGTCCGTTTTGCAGGTAATCTATGCAGTATTTTTACGGCCTACAACCGCCAATGGGCGGATTTTTGTTGATCTAGCCGTACTATGTCAATAGCTTTTTTCAATAAAATTGACAATATTAAATTAACCTGTGTCATCTGTAAAATTTTAACATCAGCAACTTGCCGGGCACTTTAATAGATAATTCCATCAAACTCTTCAT